>JBBECD010000249.1:0-56051 GCA_040881995.1 Planctomycetaceae bacterium | reverse complement strand
TATTCCATCCGCCCCACTACCTAAAAAATCAGGCAAGTTATTTTGACGAGACTCCATAGGCGTAGGCGGTGTGCTCGGGGGTGGTCAGAGGAACGTCGTTGCGCTCGATGACCGTGACTTTTGCGAGCCGGCCTAACGCATCGTACTCGTAGGTGAAGTCATTCACCGGGTCGTTGGCGGGGCCGGTTGAGGTACGAATCTTGCGGCCGAGCACGTCGTACTCATAGTTGATCGCCCCTTCGGGAGAGACCGTGCGGATGAGCTGGCCGCGGGGGTCGTACTCGTACGTCGTCTCGCCGCGCTCGTCGACGACGGCGACGAGCCGGCCGAAGGCGTCGTAGCTGAATGCGATCGTCTCGGCCGGCGTGCCGTTGCCGTTGTCGTATGTGGACAGGTTGTCAAAGAACTCTTTGGCGAGTAATCGGCCGGTGCCTTTTTCGGTCTCGGTCCCCTCGTCGTAGACGAAGCGGATGACCTTGCCTTCGAAGGTGATCGCCAGAACTTGCCGGCCGAAAATATCGTACTCCATTCGCTCGGTGAAGTCATCCTCAGTTCCGATGCCGAGCGGCAGCGTGCGCGAAAGCTGCTGGCCCCGGTCGTCGAATGTGAAGCGAGTCTCTCGTCCCAGCGGGTCGCGGATCGATGTCTGGTTGCCGAGCGCGTCGAATTCGTACTCGTATCTTGGCCTGACCAGCACGTTGCCGTTCGATGGATCCACGACGGCTGGAAGCTCCACGGCGACGAGTCGGCCCTGGTGGTCGTAGTCGAACGTGCGCGTCAGGCCGAGTTGATTCGTCTCGGCGACGGTTCTACCGACGTCGTCGTACGCCATGCTGATGAAGTTGCCGTCGGCGAACGTCGTTTTCACCACCTGGCCGTAGATGTCGTACTCGTACGACGTCTCGCGGACGGCGGAGGCGTCGATCGAAACGGTGACGCCCGCGGCATTGAAGAACTGGGCGATGTTCGTCCGCTCGGCTTCGACGCGGCCCTGGTCGTCATAAACGGTTTCGGTGCGCAGCGCGACGGAGACGGCCCCGGTGGGAGGAATCAGCCCGACCGACGCCGGGTCGACGGCGTGCGCGATCGTGGCGATGCGGCGGTTGAGAGAATCGTACTCGTATGTCGTCGTCTGCCCATCGGCGGCGATATTCTTGGCCACCCGGCCTTTGCTGTCGTAAACGGTTTGAGTGGCATAGAGCACCGTGCCGTAGTCGACGATTTCGGTGTCGCCGTCTTCAATTTCGATGATGACGCCGGTGAGGCGTTCGCTGCGGACGACGCGGCCTTTGTCGTCGTAGATCGTGCGTGTGCCGAGGACGGGGTCTTCGCCATCTTCGAGATAGCGGTCTGTGCTGACGACGGCCCGGCCGTATTCGTCATAGACGGTTTGGCTGAGGAGGAACGCGATGTCGCCGTTTTCATCTTTGCTTTCGCTACGGGTCTGGATCACGTCGCCGGCATCGTTGTACGTCGTCTGGGTCACGTTGCCGTATTGGTCGGTGGTCGCGGTGACGCGGCCGGCGGTATCGAACGTGGTGCCGCGCGCGGCGAAGACGCTTCCCACGGTGGCGATGGCGGAGACGAAGTCGTTGGCATTGCCGTCGATGGTGATCACGATTTCGACGCCGGTCAGCGATTCGGTCTGCACGACTCGGCCGGCGGCGTCGTAGGTCGTGCGGCTGCCGGTGATCGGCTCGGCGGTTCCTTCCTTATATGTGTTCGTCGTGACCACCGCCCGGCCGGCGGCGTCGTAGACGGTGCGCGAGAGCAGCACGGCCGTGCTGCCGTCGGGGTTGCGCGTGATGTTGCGGGATTCGATCAACCGCCCGCGCGTGTCGTACAGGTTTTCACTGACGTTGCCGTATTGGTCGGTGCTGCGGATGACCTGACCGTTGGCGTCGTACTCGGTCGACGTGGACCAGACCGTGACGGTGGTTTCGCCGGATTGGCCCGGGTGGGTGATGCGTTTGTTTGTCGTGCCGGTGACGTTGCGGTTTTCGTCGTAGGCGGTCTCGGTGAGGATTTTCAGCAGGTCTTCGCCCGATTCCTCAAAGAACCACGATGCGGTCTGGTCGCCGTTTTCGTTGTATTCGAAGAACGTGGTGCGGCCAGTGATCGGCGTGGTTGAGAGAATTTCACCGTACTGGTTGTAGGTGTTCGTAACGAGCGTGTTGCCGTTTGAGTCTTTGATTTTCGTCAGGTTGCCGCGGTCGTCGAAATTGAGCGAGGTGATGTTGCCGTTGGCGTCGCGGATGGCGGTCGGCAGGCCGCGGTCGTTGTAGTACGTGGTGGTCGTGTTGCCCAGGGTGTCGGTCTGGGTGAGGGGTTGGCCGTATTCGTTGTAGGTGGTGCCGCTGGAGTTGCCGCGGGAGTCGACGGTCTGAATCAGATCGTCGGAGGCGTTGTAAATGTAGGTGGTGGTCAGATCGTTGGTTTGGCCATTGGCGGCAGAATCTTCTTGACCGATGACGATGGTTTCGGAGAGAAGTTGATGATCGTCGCCGAAGGTGCGAATAACCGTCCCGCCGAGCGGATCGACTTCGCGAAGAATGTTGCCGTCGGCGTCGAGGTGCTGCGTGGTGACATTGCCGAGTTGGTCGGTGATGGTCTTGGTTTTGCCTTCGACGTCGTAGGCGAACTGGATGGTTTTGCCTTGGGCGTCGATGAGGGTGACGAGCCGGCCTTGCTCGTCGTAGACCGAGCGGGCGGCCTGCCGGCCGAGCGGGTCGATGATCTGATCGAGGTAATGCTCGGGGGCGTTTTGTCCCTCGAGATACGTGTACTGCGTCACGCCGCCGCGGCGGTCGGTGAAGGCGATGAGATTGCCGTTATGGTCGTAGGCGTATTCGAGGCGCTGTCCCATGGGGTCGATGATGGCGGTGATGCGGCCGGCGTAGTCGCGCTCGAATTGGATGCCGCGGCCGGAACTGTGTTCGATCCCCATGCCGGTGAAGTTGAGTTCGTTGCCGTTACGGTCGGTGATGGCGGCCATGTCGCCGGTTTCGGCATTGATGGCCAGTTCGACGCCGTTGCGAAGGCGGAGAATGTACGCGCCCCCGAAGGCGGGGTCGGCGGGGCTATAGGTGTGTCCGGTCTCCAAATCGTAATATTCGCCGGTGGATGAGTCCTTTCGCAGACTGAGGCCGCTGACGTACAACTCGCTCTTGACGCCCACATCGGCGACAAATGTCGGCAGGTAATCCAAGATCGCAGAGCCGAACACAGTTCCCGGCTTGCCGTAGAACGTGAAGCCTTCGACAGTTCCGTCGGGAAGTGTAACTTCGACGCGGGTGCCGTCTTTGAATGGCGGATAGCCGAATAATCCGACGTCGCCGCCGGAGGGCTGGACGACCTTGACTTTGGTGTTGCTGAGATCGAGCGACCAGCCGTAGCCGAAGTCCCCTTGTTCGTCGGCGTCGAGCGTGTTGTAGGTGCGGGTGACGGTAATCGGCAGACCGCCCAGTGGAATTTCGAGATCGGTGAAGGTGAGGGAGAAGTTCCCCATCTTCAAATCGCTGTCGATCTCGACCACGCGGCTGTCGGTGGCCGTGTTGCCGCCGGTGTCCATTGCTTTGAGTTCAAGCGTGTAGACGCCGTTGGCCAGCAGGGTGGAGTCGATGCGGCCGATGATTTCGTGATCGACGGCGGCGTTGCCGGTGGCGAGTTCGAATTGTTTGCCGGTCTCGTGCGAGATGAGCGTGAGCGTGTACGAGGCGATGGCGACGTCGTCGGCGACGGTGGCGAGAATATCGAGCGGTTCGGCGACGATTTGTTTCGCGGTGGCCAGATGCAGAATGGCGTCGGGATCTCCCTCGTTGGCGGGATCGCGAATGAGCACGCCGGCATTCGCGGGAAGGCTGACGTTGCCCGCTTTATCCTTGGCGGTGGCCACGATAGGGATCGAGCCGGCGTCGTCGAACGTGACGCGGGCGATGCCGGAACCGTCGACGGCGACGCGTTCGCCCCCCACCAGCAGGATGATTTCGCTGATGCCGACGTCGTCGACCGCTTTGACGGAAATGGTGATTTCGTCGCCGATGTTGGCGACCGGTTTGTCGACGGTGACGCTGACCTTGGGCTTGGTGTCGTCTTTGAGGACTTTGAGCACGAACGAGGCAGCGTCTTGGCCGCCGCGGTCGTCGGAGACGAGAATTTCGACGGTGTAATCGGCGATCGGTGTATTCGCGGTCGTGACCCAGGTGATGCGGCCGTACGGGTCGATGGTCATTCCCTCGGGGGCCATCGTGAGTTGATAGGTGAGCGGGTCGCCGTCCTGGTCGACGGCATCGACGTCGTAACGATAGGTCAGGCCGGCGGTGACGGCGGTCGGCGCGTTGAGTGTGATGACCGGGGGGGTGTTGACGTCGCGAACCTGCAGCGGATAGCGCTGCGAGGCGGTGAGGCCGTTGGCGGTCGCGGTGACGGTGACGTAATAGATATCTTCGTAGGTCAAATGCTCTTCGGCCGGGGTCCAGAGGATTTCGGCCGGATTATCGGGATTGAACGACATGCCGCGGGCGAGTGACGCCGCGTCGAGAGTTAGAACGAGTTCGTCACCGTCGGGATCGAAGGCATTCACGAGATAACGATACTGTTCACCAACCGAGGCGACGTATCCGGGATCGGAATTGATGACCGGCGGAGCATCGGCGTCGCCGTCGGAAATCACCAGCGTGTAGATCTGCTGGATGCCAAAACCGAGTTCGTCGACGACGGTGACGGTGACTCGGTAATTGCCGATGGCCGGCGTTTCCCAGCGGACGACGTGTTCGGGATCGATCGAGATGCCGGTGACCGGTTCGTCGTTTTCGCCGATCGCCGAGACGGAATATGTCAGAATGTGGTCGTCGGGATCAACGGCGCGCACGGCATAGGTGTAAAGCTCTTCGGCGTAGCCGGTGGTGACGGGATCGGATTCGAAGCGCGGGGGCCGGTTGAGCGTGCGCGAGGTAATGGAGAAGTGCTGTTCGGCGGAGGCTCCGAAGCTGTCGGTGACGCGTAACACAACGTCGTGCACGCCGGATTGTGCATACGTGGGCGTCCAGGTGATTTTGCCGGTCGCGGGATTGATGGACATTCCCGCCGGTTTCTTTGGCAAGCTGTAGACGATGGTATCGCCGTCGGGATCGACGGCATGCGCCGGATACTGGTACGGCATATTGGCGACGGCGTTGTTCGACGGCGCGGTTGTGAATTCGGGAGGCTGGTTGTCGGAACGGCCGGAGACGCGAATCGAAAACTCTTTCAAGACGGGATCGCTGCGCCCATCGGTGACGGCGACGGTGAATTCGTGCGTGAGATCGGCGTCGCCGGCGTTCGGCGTCCATTGCAGGAGGCCGAGTTCGTCCATTTCCATGCCGGCGGGATGCCAGCCGTCCAAACCGAACGTTAACGGATCGTCATCGGGATCTTCGGCGACGAATTGATAGACGAACGGCACGCCGAACGGGATTTCTTCCGGCGGTTCCGCGGTGAAGATGGGCGGATTGTTGTTGGCCGGGTCGATCACCAACAGGTCGTACGTCTGTTCGCCAGCGGCGCCTTCCTGGTCGCTGACGATGACGGTGACGGAGTACATGCCGATCGCGGCGGGGGTCCAACTCAGTTCGCCCGTGATTGGGTCGATGGCCATGCCTTCCGGCGCCTCGCCGAGGCTGAACGTCAGCGTGTCTTCGGTGTTGGGGTCGGCGCCGGTGACGGTATCGGTGAGCAGCTCGTCGACGTTGGCGGTTTGAATCGGCAACGACGTGATGAGGGGCGGGGCGTTGTTGACGACCGGCAGCGTAAACTGTTGGACGGAGGTCGCGCCGTGTGCGTCCGTCGCCGTGAATCTCAGAGCGACCGATCCGGCACTGGCCGGAGTCCACGTCAACAGGTAGGTTACCGGATCGAGGTACATATCCCCGACGTAAGACGCCGCGTCGAGTTCAACGACCACGGCGTCGCCATTGGGGTCGAACGTCGTCACCTGATATTCATAGAGCCGGCCGCGCACCGCCGGCCCGGCGGGGGAGGATGTGATCGTCGGCGGATCGTTGAGCACGACGGGGGGCAGGACCGGCAACGGGATCGACTGCGTCGCGGAGGAACCTGCGCCGTCGGTGATTTTGATGGTCATATCGAAGTCGCCGACGACCTGCGGAGTCCATGTCACCAGACCATCGGGGCTGATGACCATACCGCTGGGGGCCACGTCGAGGTTGTAAATCAGTGCGGTGCCATCGGGGTCGTAGGCGCTCACTTGATACCGGTACAACTGGCCGACCCGCGCAGGAATCGGGGGGAGCGAGTTGAAGACGGGCGCGTTGTCGGGCGTCGGTTCGGATTGCACCGTAAGCGTAAACGACTGGACGGCGTACCCGCCGAGGGCGTCTTTAACTTTGATTTCGATTTCGACCGGTCCTGGGGTTATGGGGGTCCACGTCAGCAGGCTGGCGGGGTCGAGGAACATGTCGTCGGGCGGCACGGCGGGAGCTGCCCGCCGCGAGTGAAAACGAACTCGAGGCCGTCAGGCTTCCCGAGCGCTGGCCGACGGAATTTTCGTAGACGTACACCTTGCGGCCGACGCGATCCACCACCCACAGATGAGGTTCGCCGGTCAGCGAACCGGTTATCCCCGAGGGATCGGCATTCGCCGGATCGAGTTCCCAGCTTCCTTCTTAATTCCCCTCGAGGTCGTACACGAAGACTTTATCGGCGACGTCGTCGACCACCCACAACGCCGCGCCGTCGGTCGTGATGTCGGAATGCTGGGGAGTGGTGCGATTGTTGAAGCAGATTCCGGTGCAGAAATCTTCCCGCCCATCACCCGACAACCCACCTCCGTTTCACGTGAAACAAGCCGTTTGAAAATCGCAAGGCGAAAATCGAGCGAAAATGCGCACGGCAACGCACTTCAGAGCACTTTGCGCGCGTCGTAACCCCTTCTCCCCTCGGGAGAAGGAGGCCGAAGGCCGGATGAGGGCGTCTTCAGACCGCAAAAACGACGAAAAAGTGACCAAAAACCACAAAAAACGATGAAAATCGACACTTTGCGCGCATTTCAGCGCAAAAAGTACGCCGCAAACGCCATCGTGTCTGAAATCGAACTCATGACACCGACAGCCTTTACGATTCCCTCGCCGGCGACGCAAAAAACGCGCTGCGCACGCATCTCATCCCGTGCATGTCAATCGGCGACTTTTGTCGGTGAAGCCCCTCCCAAGCCAACAATCCAGGTAACTAAGGAAAACCAGGCAACAAAAAATCACCCGCCGTTGCCAGACACGCAAATTCCCCAACAGACCGAGCCGAAATATGGAGAAAATGGTGAAGTCGGGATAGAAAACATCGCCGCAAAAAGTTGTTTCGATATGCATTTTGCGCGCACTAAACGCGCGCAAGAACGCCACTCGCGCGCTCAAAAGCATCACTCGCGAGCGCAAAAGCGGGACTTTGCGCGGATCTGCGCACTATTGTAAACAACACTTTGGAAAGAATGCGCGAGTGGGGAGGTGTCAGTGAGTCGGGGTCAGTGGTCCGTCGTCAGTGGTCAGTTGCCGGGCATCGTGAAGCGACTCGGCCAGATGTCGCCCCGCTCCGCGCAACCGTACGCCGATAGGGGCGTTGATGCTTCGCATCATTGTGGGATCGATGTTGGGGAATTGAGATTCGTGTTTGGTGCTCGGTGTTTGGTGTTTGGTGTTCGGAAATTGGTGTTTGGGAGCGGTCTATAATTGTTCCCCTGCGTGCCTCATCACGGTATGCTGAGATTTCGTACTTCACATGAATCTGCATCCGTGGTTGAAAAGCACTCTCCCATGTTCGAACAAGCCTTCAAAAATATCGATGACGTCCTGCGCAACGAAGCCGGCTGCACGACCGAACTCGATTACACCGAGCAGACCTCCTGGCTGCTGTTCCTCAAATATCTCGATACGCTCGAACGCGAAAAAGCCGCCGAAGCCGAACTTGAAGGCAAGAAATCCTCTTTCATTCTCGATAAGCCCTACCGCTGGGATGCCTGGGCCGCGCCGAAAGACAAGGCCGGCCACATCGACCACAATAAAGCGATGACCGGCGACGACCTCCGCGATTTCGTCAACGACAAACTCTTCCCCTACCTCCACGGGTTCAAGCAAAAAGCCAGCGGGCCGAACACGATCGAGTACAAGATCGGCGAGATCTTCGGCGAGATCAAGAATAAGATCCACTCGGGATACAATCTTCGCGAGATCATCGACCACATCGACGAACTCCGCTTCGGCTCGCAGACCGAAAAGCACGAACTCTCCGACCTCTACGAATCCAAAATCCAGCGGATGGGCAACGCCGGTCGCAATGGCGGCGAATACTACACCCCGCGACCGCTCATTCGCGCCATCGTCGAGGTCGTCAAACCGCAGATCGGCGAAACGATCTACGACGGCGCTTGCGGATCGGCGGGCTTCCTCTGCGAATCGTTCGAGTACCTTCGCCAGAAGAAACATCTCTCCACGAAGGATCTCAAGACGCTGCAAGAAAAGACGTTCTACGGCAAAGAGAAAAAATCGCTCGCCTATGTCATCGGCATCATGAATATGATTCTGCACGGCATCGAGGCGCCGAACATCGCTCACACGAATACGCTCGCCGAAAACGTCCGCGACATTCAGCCGAAAGACCGCGTCGACGTGGTGCTGGCCAATCCGCCATTCGGCGGGGGCGAACGCCGTGAGGTGCAGCAGAACTTCGACATCAAGACCGGCGAGACGGCATTTCTGTTCTTGCAGCATTTCATTCGCATGTTGAAAGCGGGCGGGCGCGGCGGCGTGGTGATCAAGAACACGTTTCTCTCGAACACCGACAACGCCTCGGTCAGCCTGCGGAAGATGCTGCTCGAAGAATGCAACCTGCACACGGTTCTCGATTGCCCCGGCGGAACGTTCCAGGGGGCGGGCGTTAAGACGGTTGTGCTGTTCTTCGAGAAAGGAGCCCCCACCCGCAACATCTGGTACTACCAACTCGACCCGGGAAGAAATCTCGGCAAGACGAACCCGCTCAACGACGACGACTTGAAAGAGTTCGTCGCGCTGCAGAAGAAGCATGCCGATTCGCCCAAGTCATGGACGATCGATGCCCAGACGATCGACCCGGCAACGTGCGATCTGTCGGTCAAGAACCCGAACAACGGCGAAGAGGTGAAGCACCGCCGCCCCGAAGAGATACTGGATGAGATCGCCGCTCTTGACGCCGAGAGTGCGAAAGTGCTGGAGACGATCCGGGGGTTGTTATGAAGAACGGATGGCCGGTGAAGCAAGTCGCCGAAATTGCACAGCGCTCGCTGGGAAAGATGCTCGACAAAGCGAAGAACAAGGGAACTCCGCGACCGTATCTGCGAAACGTCAACGTGCGGTGGTTCAGTTTCGATCTAAGCGATCTCCTTGAGATGCGGTTCCTTGACGAGGAATCGGGAAAGTTTACTGCTGTAAAGGGCGATGTGCTGATCTGCGAAGGCGGATACCCTGGGAGGGCTGCGATCTGGGAAGAGGATTATCCGATCCATTTCCAAAAGGCGATACACCGGGTTCGCTTCCATGAACCGGATCGCAATAAATGGTTCCTTTACTATCTCCATTACCAGGAGATCACGGGGCAGCTTCGACAGCACTACACAGGGACGGGAATTCAGCATTTCACTGGCGAGGCCTTGGCGCGGCTGCGAATACCTCTCCCCCCCCTCCCCGAGCAGCGGCGGATTGTCGGGATTCTCGACGAAGCCTTTGCCGGGATCGCCACGGCCAAAGCCAACGCCGAAAAGAACCTGCAAAACGCCCGGGGGGTGTTTGAGAGTTATTTGCAGGACGTCTTCACGCAACGCGGCGAGGGGTGGGTGGATACGACGCTATCGGAAATGTGCAGATTCAAAAATGGGGATCGGGGGAAGAATTATCCGAACCGAGAAGAATACGTTGATTCGGGAATACCGTGGATAAACACGGGACATATTCAGGCCAATGGAACGCTCTCTCAGAGCGAAATGAACTACATAACGCGTAAAAAATACGACTCGCTTCGCAGCGGAAAAATTCAAGCGGGCGACTTAGTCTATTGCTTGCGCGGTGCAACACTCGGAAAAACCGCACTGGTGGAACCTCTCACCATCGGAGCAGTGGCATCGTCTCTGGTTATAATTCGTCCTTCGAACAAACTAAAGGTACGTTTCCTGTATTACTTTTTGATAAGTTCGATTGGCCAATCGCACATCACCACTTATCGAAATGGGGCTGCCCAACCAAATCTAGGCGCAAAGAGCGTCGCAAAATACCCCATCTCATTTCCAACTCTGGCCGAACAAGAAGACATTGTAAAGGGAATATCTGGTCTCGCCGCAGAAACCCAACGCCTCGAATCGATCTACCAGCAAAAGCTCGCCGCCTTGGACGAGTTGAAGAAATCGCTATTGCATCGTGCCTTTTCTGGTGAACTGTAGTATAATTGCGTTATGGAAAAGGTCGAAAACATCAATCCCGAGCGTCTGAAGTGGTGCTGCCACGAGCAAGGCATCACCTTCGATGAGCTTGCGCGCGAAGCCGGCGTGCCGCTGCCGAACCTCGAAAAAGTCGTCGCCGGCGAACCGGGATTGACGATCGCGCATTTGCGTAAAGTCGCGGAATTCTTCGGTCGTGGAATTCTCTTCTTTCTCGAAACCGGCCCCGTCAGTTCCGAACTGATTCACTCGCCACAGTTTCGAACGCTCAACAATCAAAAGGCGAACCTCTCTCCCAAACTTCGCCGGCTCGTCGAGGCGGTCGAGCGTCAACGCGATGTCTACCTCAACCTGCTCGATGAGTTGGAGGAGGCGGATACCGTCCGCTACGAACCGCCACAAATTCCACGGGATGACATCGAACGATCCGCAGCCATCGTCCGCACCTGGCTTAATCTCGATCGCCAAAGCGATTTCTCCGGGTATCGCAAAGCCGTCGAAGACAAGGGGATTCTCGTTTTTCGCAGCAACGGATACGCCGGCAAATGGCAGATTCCGAAGGATGATCCCATCTGCGGCTTCTCGCTTCAGCACCCGGTCTGCCCGGTCATCTTCGTCAAAAAGCAGGCCGCCGAAGTGCGGCAAACCTTCACGTTGATGCACGAACTGGGGCATCTGTTGCTTCATCGAGAAAGCTTTATCGACGAAGTCGACGACTTCTACGCTTACACGGGAACAGAGCGGGACGCCAACGCGTTCGCGGGCGCTTTGCTGGTTCCGACGAATGTGCTTAATGAAATTGAGGTCGGCGAAATTCCTTCGAGCGTCCCGCGCTTTGACGATTGGCTCAAGCCGTTTCGCGAGCGTTTGGGCGTAAGCACCGAGGTTCTCTTACGACGGCTGCACGATCGCGGTCGACTGGATCAGGAGACGTACGAGTCTTACCGTCGGTGGAAACAGGCGCAGCCACAATCGACCAGCGACGGGGGAAACAGAAGTTATCGCTATCGGGAACCGATTCACGTCTTTGGCGACGGATTCGTTAGGACGGTTTTGGACGCACTTCACGCCCGCCACATCACGGTCACGCGCGCGAGCGGTTATTTGGACGGTCTAAAGCTCGAGCATGTGCACCGCTTGGAGGGTACATATGCGAACTCTTGATGCGTCCGCGATCGTCTATGCCTGGGACAATTACCCCGTCGGTCAGTTTCCGAAGTTATGGGAATGGCTCGCGACGGAAATTGAACAGAAGCGGTTGTCCATACCGCAGGTCGCATTCGTCGAAGTAAAACACGTCTCGCCGGATTGCGGAGTTTGGCTAAGCGGTGCTTCAATTCTTCGAATTCCAGAGAGCAACGAGATTCTTTCCGAAGCACTTCGCATCAAGAACCTACTTGGGATTCAGAACGACTAATTCCATCCGAATGGCGTCGATGAAAATGACATCATCATTATCGCGACGGCAAGAGTGGAAGGTCTTGAGCTCATCTCGAATGAGAACCCACAAATCAGAAACCCGCAGTCTCTTGCGAAGCTCAAAATGCCGGCGGTCTGCGACCTGCCGGATGTAGCCGTTGTCTGCAAAGACTTTCTGAAGATGATCAAGGAATGCGGTGTGGTGTTTGGCTAGACTGCTGAACATACCTGAGGGCAAAGACGTATTTTTGAGTCTCATTTGTTGAATTCAAGTCGGCTTGTGTCTCAAAAACAGAGAAATATGAGACACAAAGTGTGTTATCTCTCACACGTGAGACACAGCCATGAACGAAGCCGAAACCCGGGCTGAACTGATCGACCCTGCCCTCGCGGCGGCGGGGTGGGGCATCGTCGACAGCAGCCGGGTGCGGCGGGAGTTTCCCATTACGATCGGGCGGCTGGAAGGGATGGGGCGGCGGGGGCTGTCACTCACCGCCGATTATGTGCTCATTTACCGCAACACCAAACTCGCGGTGATCGAGGCCAAGGCCCGCGACGAAAAGCTGACGGAAGGTTTGGGGCAGGCGAAAAACTACGCCGGTAAGCTCGATATTCGCTTCGCGTATTCGACAAATGGCGTCGGCGTCTACGAAGTTGACATGCACGAGGGGACCGAAGGGGAGGTCGATCGGTTCCCGACGCCTGAAGAACTCTGGAACCGTGCGTTCGCCGAACCGAGCGAGTGGCGTGACCGGTTCGCCGCCGTCCCGTTCGAAGATCGCGGCGGGTATTTTCAAAGCCGGTACTATCAGGATATCGCCATCGACCGCGTGCTGCGGGAGGTCGCCGACGGCAAGCCGCGCATTCTGCTGACGCTGGCGACCGGCACCGGCAAAACGTTTATCGCCTTTCAGATCGCGTGGAAGCTGTTCCAAAGCCGCTGGAATCGGACCCGCGAACCGACGCGCCGGCCGCGCATTCTGTTCTTGGCCGACCGCAACATTCTCGCCGACCAGGCCTATAACGCGTTTTCGGCTTTTCCCGAAGATGCGATGGTCCGCATCGAACCGGGTGACATCCGCAAGAAAGGCCGCGTCCCCAAGAACGGCAGCTTGTTCTTTACGATCTTTCAGACGTTCATGAGCGGCCCGCCGAAAGAGGGCGAGCCGTCTCCCTATTTCGGCGAGTATCCGTCGGACTTTTTCGATTTCATCGTGATCGATGAATGTCATCGCGGCGGGGCGAACGACGAAAGCAACTGGCGCGGGATTCTGGAGTATTTCTCCCCGGCGGTGCAACTCGGCTTGACGGCGACGCCGAAGCGCAAGGACAACGTCGACACGTACAAGTATTTCGGCGAGCCGGTTTACACGTATTCGCTGAAGGATGGCATCAACGACGGTTTTCTCACGCCGTTTCGCGTCAAGCAGATTTCCACGACGCTCGACGAGTACGTCTACACGCCCGACGATAAGCTGATCGAGGGAGAGATCGAATCCGGCCGGCGGTTTACCGAAGACGACTTCAACAAGGTGATCGAAATCAAGGAACGCGAAGCACATCGCGTGAAGGTCTTTATGGAGATGATCGACCAGCGCGAGAAGACGCTGGTGTTCTGCGCCAATCAAGAGCACGCGCTGGCGGTGCGAGATTTGATCAATCAGGTCAAAACCAGCAGTGATCCGAATTATTGTCATCGCGTGACGGCGAACGACGGGGCGCTGGGGGAACAGCATCTCCGCAATTTTCAGAACAACGAAAAGAGCATCCCCACGATTTTGACGACGTCGCAGAAACTCTCGACCGGCGTCGATGCAAGAAACGTCCGCAACATTGTGCTGATGCGACCGATCAATTCAATGATTGAATTCAAGCAGATTATCGGCCGCGGGACGCGACTTTATGACGGGAAGGATTACTTCACGATCTACGACTTCGTGAAGGCTCATCTGCACTTTAGCGACCCGGAATGGGACGGCGAACCGCTCGAGCCCGAACCGGTGGTGCCCGGTCCCGAAGGGAGTGAACCGAAGGAACGACGGAAGAAGACACCGAAGGATCCCGAAGATCCGCCGCCCGAGAAGCCGGCGAAGATTAAGGTGAAGCTCGCCGACGGCAAGGAGCGGACGATACAACACATGGCGGTGACATCGTTCTGGCATCCCGACGGCACGCCGATGTCGGCCCAACAGTTTATGCAGATGCTATTCGGCAAACTGCCGGCGTTCTTTCAGGATGAAGCAGAACTGCGAGCGATCTGGAGCTTACCCGACACGCGGAAGAAGTTGCTCGACGGCCTCGCCGAGCAAGGCTTCGGCGACGAACAACTCGCCGAGATGCAGAAGATTATCGACGCCGAGAAGAGCGATCTGTTCGACGTGCTGGCGTACATTGCCTTTGCGATGGCCCCCATGACACGCGAATCGCGAGTCTCGGCTCATCGCCAGGAGATTGCCGCGCATTACGCCGAGAAGCAGCAGGAGTTTTTGGACTTTGTGCTCGGCCAATATGTGCGCGAGGGGGTGGGCGAACTCGATCAGGCGAAGCTGCCGCAGTTGCTGAAGCTGAAGTATCATGCGGTCAACGATGCTGTCGCTCGGTTGGGGAGCGTTGCAGAGATCAAAGAGGTATTCGTGGGGTTTCAGAAGTTTCTGTATTCGCGAAAGGCTGCGGTGTGATTTGGCGCAGTGTCGTGCGATGGATCAAACCGACACGAAAGGCACCCTCATCCGGCCTTCGGCCACCTTCTCCCAGGGGGAGAAGGAGTTACACCGCGCGGATTGCGCGGCGATGCGCATTTTCGCCGCGCGGGTTGTCAAACGGCTTGTTTCACGTGAAACGGGGCTTGGTTGTAGGGGACCGGGCGAAGAACCATTTCCTCCTCCTTCACCGCCGAGAGAATCCACCGGCATTCGCCCGCTGGGACCATTGCCGTCAGCGGTCAGGTCGCTGGATCGCAATGCGGGGCTGCTCGCGCCGTCGCTTGGTTTTCCGTGTGATGGCAGTTCGCCGCCGCTCTCCGAAAAGGGATTTTGCAGTCCGTGTCCCAAGTTTTCCGACGGGGACGCGTTAAGACGATGCACCCAATCGTCTGCGCGGCTTTCGAACTGGTTCACACTCCCGATGGAATGCAGCGGATTCAGCGGATCTTGACCATCGCCTCCGCCGGAGCGTTGCGAGCGCGGCGCCGATTCAAGGCCGTCGTCAGTTCCGCCTCCCCAACGCTTCGGCAACTGTTTTTTCTGCCGATCGCGGTCCCATTCCTGCACCGGATCGCGCACGTCATGCGTGGAAAACGTCGACGTGTACAACATCACGGCTTCGGCGGAAGGCAGCGCTCCCGCGAGCATGGCGTGAACGTTAAAGACTTCACCCGGAGCGGCCCGGACTTCGAGCACATCCACTAATGCGGCCAGGCGACGGTTGATTCTGCGTCGCTGACACCGTCGTTGCCATCTCCAAGCACCCGTTCTGAGACTCTTCAGCCAATCGGAAGTGACCATCGCAAGTTCCTTTTGAACTCGTGGACGACTCAGATTCATCTCTATTTTTTTAGTGTGATAAACGAACATCGAATCAAATGGCCATATCATGAAATCTGTGCACGCTGCCTGCAACGGAATTTGGCACAAAAATACGACGCGTCGGAAAAAAATATTTCTCTCTCCAATTACAAGAATTTGATTGACAATTTAAGTTTTCTTGATCTTTCCAAAAGGCTTCGCATTTTTTCTTTTCAATAAAAGTGCGGAGCAACGCAGCGTTTCTTGCTCATTCAGATCCTTCTGCTCCCCGGTCACTCCCAGAACCAATACCGGAGGCGGGAGGCGGATTTGGCTCAGCCATCGTTCCACACCACCGACGCGTGCGGTTCTGATGACGGCGTTCCTTTCGGCAACGGTGCAAGGAGGACGTGCGGCTGACGATGAATGTCCTACTCACGCCAACGGGCCGAAAACGGCCGGGCTATTGAGCAGGTGGGGCAGAGCGCGCAGCGCATTAAGAAGTGGGTGGGAAGCCAAGATTGCCGAAAAAGGGCAAGCGTTCGGCACAATGCCCAGAGGACATATCGCGGGAGCCCGAATCAGGGTCTTCCCGCGGAAAAACCTTGCTGCTAAAAGACTTGACGCCACGTGTTCACCACGTGGCGTCAATCGCCGAAATTGAAGGCGCGGGGGCGTCGCCCCTGGCTAGGTAAACGGCTGGCCCTTTGGGCCGGAAGAGAAAAGCTGTTTCATCAATCGAGAGTTGTGACATGATTAACCTGAGACTCAGTAATCGCGACGCAACGCGGAGCGCTAGCCCTTGCTCGCCGACCGGCGATCTAAAAGTAACGCCACCTCGCGAAACACGTCAGCCCAGTTCTGCGGCGATTTTTGACGGAAGAGTTTGAGGCTCGGATACCACAGCGAGTCGTCGCGGTCGAGTTGCCAGCGCCAGTCGGCGACGGCGGGGAGCAAGACCCATGCGGGACGTCCCAACGCACCGGCGAGATGCACGACGGCATTGTCGATCGAAATGATCAAGTCTAACTCGGCTATCAACGCGGCGAGCGATTCTTGCTCTTGGAGCGGATCGAAATCGGGAGTCGGTCGGAGCGAGTTCAATCCGCGAATATCGCGGAACTCGTTCCATTCATCGCGGCAGGAGCCGTGCTGCAGATTCCACCATTCGATTTCCGCCTGCTGAAACAGCGGTTCCCAGTCGGAAAGCGACGTGGACCGCTGCCGGCGGGCGATCGGGTCTTTTCCTCCCTGCCAGGACATGCCGACGTTGAGTTTCGCCTCTCCGCCAGTCCGCACGCGGCTGCGCCATGGCTCTCGCAACGAAGTATCGGCGATCAAATAGCCCGCGTGCCGCGGAAACGACGGTTCGTCCGTTCGAAACCATTTCGGCAAATCGCCGATGGGAGCCTGCACGGTCTCAGAGGGGAACCGGCTGATGGCTTGCGCCTCCGCGGGGCGTGAAACAAAAGTGAGCGACGGAAACGATCGCTCGAACAGCGGCTGCAATCGCGAGTCGCATTCGATCGTGCACTTTATCCGGCGCTCGACCAAGTCGGCGAAACAGCCGGCGAACTGAATCTCGTCTCCCAAACCCTGTTCCGCAAACAACCAGACATGCGCGGCGTTCGTCGCGGGTCCGCCCCATGAAGGAAAGTTTGTCGGCGGCCCCCCGAACGTCGGCGTGCGCCAGCGCCACGAATATTCCTCCCAGCCGTCGCGAAAGTCGCCTCGCTGGAGCTTCAGCAATGAACGATTGAAATGGGCGTCGGCGTGATCGGGTTGTATCACCAGACATTTTTCGAAGCACTCAAACGCTTCGTCGAACTCGCCGCGATCTTTAAGAATCACGCCGCGGTTGTTCCAGGCATTGAGGTGATGCGGATCGATTTTCAGCGCCCGTGCGTAACAGTTCGCGGCTTCGCGGGCGTCGCCTTGCAATTGAAAAATCGACCCGCAGTTGGCCCAGGCGGCGACGAAGCGGGGGTCGATCTCCAACGCCGAGCGATAACAGGTGAGTGCTTCGACGAGCTGTCCCTGTTCCTGCCACAGTGTTCCCAGTTGATTCCACACGGCCGGGTTGGACGGCGCGAATTGCAACGATTGTTTTAGCGCTGCCCGCGCATCGTCTCGCCTGCCTTGATGTTCGCACACCAGGCCCAACTCATGCCACGCCGCTGCGTTCCGAGGAGCGAGTTTCACCGCTTGGCCGAGAAAGAAAGCCGCCTCATCCCAGGACTGCAGCCGAGTGAGCACCTGACCCAACTGCAAACAGGATTCGAATTGACCCGGGATGAGGCGATTGACAGCTTCAAGAGATTGCCGCGCCGCTTGCCAGTCCTCCAGCGCGACATACGCCGCGGCGAGGTGACGATGATATGTCGCTTCGGTGTGACACAAACCGATGGCTGTGCCGATATGTTCGACGGCCTCTCGCGGCTTCTGCGTCTGATAGGCGGCGACGCCGAGCAGATGCCAGGCGCCATGATGCCGCGGGTCGGTTTGAAGGATATTTCGATAAAGGATTTCTGCTTCGTCGAGGCGTCCCGCCTGATGTGCCTGAACCGCCTGACGGAAGAGTTGCGCAGTGGTGGACATGACGGATCTCAAGAATTCGTCGATCGTGAATTTATCGGCTGAGGGAATAGAAAGGAAGGAGCGATCGTGAGAGCAGGAGGCTGCGAATTTATCGCATCCCCCGATGCAGTTGACGCGAGGGAGCGGTCGGGTTCTAACGATCAAATCGGTTATTCGCATTCTGACTGATGAGCCAATTTCATGGGCTCAGGAAGGAAGTGCGAAGCCGTGCGGCGAAATCGTTCGATGACATTGTGTAGTCCCGAGTTATGCAGGGTCAGGTTATCGAAAATGTTCAACGTGACGGATTGGGTAAGATAATCGGCCTTACCTCAAAAGATGGCATAAGACGCAACACCGAATCAGAGTCAGCATCCGGTCCTGACATTTCGTGTATTTTATCAAACTTACTCAATAGACCCATTTCTCCTGGCCGATAGCTGAAGACGGAACGCCAGCTCAAGGCTGCGTTTTCTTCGAACTGCTGTTGAAGAGGATTGGAATGTGACTTTGGTGATTAGGCAATCTGCATAGAGTCTGTTTCAGGTTCCGTTGGATTCGCGAGGGGATGCGACCCATCTCCCCCACGCATCATCCTGCGGAAGTGAAAAACTTTGTCGACAGAATGAGATGATTACCGGGCACGATGTTTCGTTCCGCGGCAGCTATGTTAACCCGCAGAAAAACTTGGGTCCGTTTGGACGTTTTTTGCTTGGCATCAGCGTCGATATCGCCAAGATTTTTCTGCGGGAGCACTTAGTCCTGACCTGAATGACAGGAAATAAGACGTCGTAGGAGGCGAGAGTTCGGGCAAGGAAGTTAGAAACAGATCAATTTGCGACCATCTCGTATCCCAATCCAGGCTTTGGTCCGATGTTGACGGAGCCATGGTTCGGAACTAAGAAAGGCTGTTCCCAATGACCAGAATTAACACCAACGTAGCATCGCTGCGTGGTTTGCGAAGTTTGCAGAAAGCCAACTCCGGCTTGGACTCTTCGCTGCAGCGTTTGTCGACCGGTTTGAAAATTAACTCCGGTAAAGACAATCCTTCAGGTTTGATCGCCGGCGAGACGTTACGCTCGCAGGTCACCACGATCGAACAATCGATCAAAAACAGCAATCGTGCCAACAACGTGATCTCGACGGCCGACTCGGCCCTCGGCGAAATCGGCGGCCTTTTGAATCAGGTTCGCGGACTGGTCCAGGAAGGGCTCAATACCGGTGCGTTGTCCCAGGAAGAAATCCAGGCGAATCAGCTTCAGATCGACGCCGCCTTGTCGGCCATTAATCGTATCTCATCGAACACGACCTTCGCGGGTGATAAGCTGATCGACGGCAGCAAGGCGTTCGTGACCACCGCGACGACGACCGATTCGGCGAAATTAAACGACTACTCGATCAACGAAGCGTTGTTCGGTTCCAGCAGCACGATCACTCTGAATGCCGAAGTCACGGCCATCGCCGAAAAAGCTTCGCTCCGCTACGACTTTTTGTCCGGCGGACTCGCCGCCAACACAACGGTTGAAGTGTCGGGAGCCAAGGGCAACCAGGTAGTCTTCCTCGGAGCCACCAGCGATCTCGATACCGTCCTCGACGCGATCAACTCGGCGGACGACATCACGGGCGTGGAGGCGACCAAGACAAGCGTCGTCGCCGGAACGCTCGTTGCCGACGCGGGCGTCGACGGCAACGACGGCGTGACGATTACCGATAAGCGTGCCGCGTCCAGCGATCAGGGATTGTACACGCAAAAAATCAAGGTTCAGTTCACCTCCAGCGTCGGTGCCACACTCGGCGTTACGAAGACATCCAGTGCAACCTCGATCACGATTACGGTCGAACTCGCCACGGGTGCCAGCGGTACGATCACTTCGACGGCGACACAGGTCGCCAACGCTTTGAATACCGACGCTGACAGCACCGACCTGGTTTCGGTGGTCGCCGAAGGAACCGGTGGCAGTGCGGCGGCTGTGTTCGCGAAAGCCGCGATCGCCGACGGTACCAACGGGTACTTGACGTTCACCAGCAGCGATTTCGGCTCCGATCAGTTCGTCGATATCAACGTGCTGAGCGGGACGTTCGCGACCACATTGGAGGGAACCACCGCTGCCAAACGCGACATCGGTGTCGATATCGGCGTGCGTATCAACGGACAACAGGCGCAGGGCAAAGGTTTAACCGCCTCGGTCAAGTCCGCTTCGCTCGACGCCTCGATGTCGTTCACATCGGCGGCGAATACGTTGAACAATACCGCGGCGTTGACGATTACCGGCGGCGGTTCGCTGTATCAGATCGGTTCGCAGGCGAACCCCTCGGGTCAGATCGGCATCGGCATCGACGCGATTAACACCGCACGGCTGGGCGGTATCAGCGGCAAGCTGTACGAACTCGGTTCGGGCGCCGGCAAGAGTCTGCTCGACATCGGCGCCTCGGTGACCGGAGACGATCTCGTCTCGATCATCGACGAAGCCATTTCGAAGGTCTCGACGCTCCGCGGCCGTCTGGGCGCGATCCAGAAAAACGTGATCGACACCAACATCTCGGTGTTGGGCGTGGCTCTGGAAAACATTTCCGAAGCCCGCAGCCAGATCGTCGATACCGACTTCGCCGAAGAAACCGCCAACTTGACGAAGGGTCAAATCCTCAGTCAGGCCGGTATCTCGGTGCTGTCGATCGCGAACCAGAACCCGTCACAAGTTCTTTCGCTCCTCGGGTAATTCTTATCGATCGCGACCGTAACGATTCTCGATCGATCGCGATCCGCAATTCAACGCACGAGGGACACACGGCGTGGCCGCCGCAAGGCGCCACGCCGTGTTTGTTTTTTTGCATTTTTGAATGAGACGTCGTTGAAAAATTGTCGCCACGCTTAAAACAGTTCCGGGCGCAGCACGCCCGAACCTGCGATCGGCATCGGCCGGCCGACGAGATCGGGAACGGTCGCGTGCGGATCGATTCCCAGCAGATAATAAATCGTCGCCAGAATATCTTTAGGCGAGACGGGATTCGATTTGACGTCTCCGCCGTTCGCGTCGCTTTCACCGATCAACTTCCCCCTGGCGACGCCACCTCCCGCCAGCGCCACCGAATACACCCGCGACCAATGATCGCGGCCGCCGTTGCCGTTGAATCGCGGCGTGCGTCCGTGTTCGCTCAACCAGACGACCAGCGTTTCGTCGAGCAACCCGCGCTCGTCGAGATCGCGAATCAAGCCGGAAAAGCCGAGATCGAAGCCGGGCATCAGCCATTCCTTCAGCCGGCGGGTCTGATCCCAGTGCAGATCCCAGTCGCTGTTCGAATTGAGTCCATACTCGTCCCAGAAGACGGTCACGAACTTGCTCCCCGCTTCGACCAGCCGGCGCGCCGTCAGACACGACTGGCCGAACAACGTCATGCCGTACCGTTCGCGGCGGCTCATCGATTCGCGCGACAGGTCCAAGGCTTCGCGCATGCGCGGCGACGTCATCATCGAGACCGCCATTTGACGGTAACGATCGTAACCGCGGGTCGACGCGTCGCGTTCGAAACGGCCTCGACTATCGTCGAACTGTTCGAGCAGCGATTGCCGCCGCTGAAAGCGATCGATCGTCATCTGTTCTTTCGGCTCGGTCCCTTCGAGGCGGAGATAATCGTCGGGGGAAATTCCGGCGTAGGGGTCGTGAACGTCATAAAACGGTCCGCCGGCCGGATCTTGTTTCCGGACGACGCGGGTCGCTTTGCCGGCGAACTCGGTCAGCACCGGATCGTAAGCCGTGCCCAGAAACGCGGCCCACGGTCCCGCGAAGACGACATTCCCGCTGTGCTTGTTCATCTTCCAGGGAAGCGCCATGTTCCGCGGGATTTCCAACGGCCGCCGATCGGCGCGATGATCGAGCACGTAATCGACCACCGACCCGATGTAAGGCCAATGCTGCGGATCGCGCGGTTTGACTTCGAGCGGAACGCTGTACGTGGGAATTCCGCTGACGACGTACGCCGTGCAATGCACGGGATAAGGATGCGTCATCGAGCGAACCGCCGTGACGCGATCCATGACCTTGGCGATGTTCGGCATCAGTTCGCCGACGTAAGTTCCCGGCACGCTGCCGGCAATCGGCCCCAGATCGCCCCGAATTTCCGCCGGCGCCTCGGGCTTGGGGTCGAACGTTTCGTGCTGCGGCGGCGAACCGTACGGATACAGAAAAATGCACGACTTCGCCTGACCGAACGGAGCGTTGTAAGTTTCCGTGGGGGCGGCGTGCGTCTCTTTCAGGCGGAAATAATCTTCCAGCCCGATGCCGAGCATCCCCAGCCCGCCGGCATGAATCAATTCACGCCGCGTCAAGCCGTCGCAAAGCCTGCGTTCGGATCCCAAGATGCGGAGCATAGTCCCTTCTCCTCGTGATCGAGTGTTGGCGACGATGTATTGTCGATGCTGGTCGATTGCTGATGCTATGTCTTGCCGAACTCAGGCGGTTTGGGCAGCAGGCAATGTTGCAGGACGATCGTTTGAGCAAATTCGATATGTTCGCGCATCTGCTTCGCGGCCGACTCGGCGTCGCCCCGTTCGATGGCGTGCAGAATCCGTCCGTGCTGAATCGCGGTGTCTTCGATGAGCGGCAGGTCGTGAACGACGGGCACATGGCCGAAGACCCGTACCATCATCTTGCAATCCTCCACCATCCGCATCATCCGCTTGTTCCCCGCCGCCGCGAGAATCATTTTGTGAAACTCGTGATCGAGCGAAAGAAATCGCTCGGTCAGCGGCTTGTCGGCGACATGTCCGGGACAATCGCGACAGGCGTCGACGATTTCCGTCACTTCGCGGCAGATCTGTTGCAGCGCCGTCAATTCATCGGGTCGAATTCGTTCGGTGGCTTTGGCGGCGGCGAACGGCTCCAACGCCAACCGGGCTTCGTAGAGTTCCGCAAGTTCGTCATAGGCGGGAATGCGGACGTACGCGCCCGATCGAGGCCGGTAATCGACGAGTCCTTCACTGACGAGCTGACTGATGGCTTCGCGTACGGGGCTGCGGCTGATACCGAGTTCTTTGGCGAAAGCGTCGTCCGAAAGTCTTTCACCCGAATGAATTGTGCCCGATATCAGTTTCTCGCGGATCACCATGTAGGCGTGTTGTTTCAAGGTCATGTGCATAAACCGGATTCCTGTGGGGAGCGGACTTCCGCCGATCATCGATTCCTGTCGATTGTCGACAATACGCATTGTGTGGTATCATAGGTTCGTTGTCAACCTCTTCTTCACCCTATTTCTTTGTAAATCATGCTTGGTGACTCTAACTCAAGGCCAAACCAGCGCTACCATCCCATGAAAATCTCCCGCATCACCACCTCCGACCAGCGTTTCACACTCCCCGCCGCCGCAGGGACCGACTCGATTCACACCGACCCTCTTTACTCGTACGCCGTCACGCTGCTCGAACTCGATGACGGCGAATTCGGCACCGGGCTCGCCTTCACCCTGGGCCGCGGGAACGAAGTCGTCCTCCGCGCGATCGAAGCCTACGTTCCCTACCTCGTCGGCCGCGATCTGAACGACGTCATGACGCGCTTCGCGAAATTCTGGCGCGAACTCGCCGACGAATCGCAACTCCGCTGGATCGGTCCGCAAAAAGGAGCCATTCATCTCGCTCTGGCTTCCATTTCCTCCGCCCTCGTCGACGCCTGGTGCCGCAAACATCGAAAGCCCCTCTGGAAACTGCTGCTCGACATGCCGCCGGCTGAACTCATCGACTGGGTCGACCTGCGCTATCTCGAAAATCTACTGACGCGCGAACAAGCGCTCTCGCTCTTACAACAAGGTCAACAACAACGCCCGGCGAATTGGGAATCCCACGAACTGATCACCAAAGGATACCCCGCGTACAACACCTCCGTCGGCTGGCTCGGCTACGGCGTCGATCAACTCGTCAACAACTGCCGCGCGCAAATTGAAGCCGGCTTCGGTGCGCTCAAAATTAAAGTCGGCTCGCCGCGCATCGAAGACGACGTTCGCCGCTTGCGGGCCGTCCGCGGGGCCGTCGGTTCCGATATCCGCATGATGACCGATGCCAATCAGATCTGGTCGGTTCCACAAGCGATCGCCGCGGGAAAGCAATTGCGCGACCTCGACTGTTTCTGGCTCGAAGAACCGACGCATCCCGACGACATTCTCGGGCATCAGCAGATCGCCCGCGAAATCGCGCCGCTGCGCATCGCCACCGGCGAATGCGTCTCCAACGCCATCCTCTTCAAGAATCTTATTCAGGCGAAAGGCGTTCATTTCCTGCAGGCCGACGTCCTGCGTCTCGGCGGGTTACCCGAGTTTCTCGCCGTCGCGTTGATGGGGAAGCAGGCGGGGGTTCCCGTCGTGCCGCACATCGGAGACATGGGACAAATCCATCAGCACCTCGTCGTCTGGCAGGCGATTGCATTGGGAGTGGAGCCGTATCATCTCGAATACATTCCGCATCTGCGCGAACATTTTGCCGAACCGGTACAAGTCCGCCGGGGGCGTTATCAACTGCCGCGACTTCCCGGTGCATCGACGCGATTAACGAATATGAGCCTCCGCCGATAGGTGACGATTTCTTCGCGACGGTCTATGATCGTGGATCTGTCATTCAGAACCTGACGATTTGCGACTTCATTCGAGGTGTTCCTCATGCGACGTTTCTTTCTGATTATCACGCCGGCCCTGTTGTCGTGCGCTCCGTTGTTCGCTCAAGAACAAGGCATCAAACCGGGAATCAACAAGAGTTTCGAAACGAACGTTCCCGGGTTCGTCGAACGTTTCGAGAAAGAAGGACGCGCCGTCGTGTGCGAGGGGACATATCCCCATCACTTGCAGGGCGTTTGCACTGACGAGAGCGACGCCGTTTACTGGTGCTTCACCACGCGTTTGGTGAAGACCGATCGCGACGGCACAATTCTGAAATCGATCGAGGTCGGCAACCATCACGGCGACCTCTGCTATCACAAGGGAAAACTCTTCATCGCCGTGAATTTCGGTGAATTCAACAATCCCGCAGGAAAAGCCGATTCGTGGGTGTACGTGTACGACGCGGGCGATCTCTCGCTGCTCGCGAAACACCGTACCCCCGAAGTGATTTACGGCGCCGGAGGCATCGCCGTGCATGACGACATGTTCCTCGTCGTCGGCGGCCTTCCCGAGGGTGTGGAGGAGAACTACCTCTACGAATACGACGCCGATTTGAGTTTCGTCAAGAAGCACACGCTGAAGAGCGGCTGGACGCGGCTCGGCATTCAGACGGCGGCGTTCGCCGACGGCCACTGGTGGTTCGGCTGTTATGGCACGCCCAAGATTCTGCTGAAAGCGGATGAGACATTTGAAAAGGTCGAGCGATTCGAATTCGATTGTTCGCTCGGCATCGTGCCGGTAGGCGAGAAGCAATTACTGGTCGCCGGCGGTTCATGCACCAGCGAAAACGGTTGCACCGGCCGTCTGGATGCGGCACGGCCCGATGATCGAAACGGACTTGTCATCGTTAAATAGTTCCCGAGAATAACTCGGTTTTCCACATCCACCAATTCTGACGATTATCCTCCCTGCCCCCTGCAATTGCCGGTCCATTCGTCATTTGACTGACCGCCGGGGTGGGTTAGAGTTTCCTGTCTTTCGTTTTCGGAGCAGACCTCACGGTCGACGTTCCGGAAGGCAACGTCGTTACGACCGGCCCTATCGGCGTGATCCGCATCGGTCGGCGCGCGAACTCTACAGGAAACAAGCACCACAACATGTGCGGCATTGCTGGCATCTTCGATTTGTACGCGGACCGCGGGTCGCGTTACGCCCGCGATCCCGCGGACGTACGCTCGGCGCTCTGGTCGATGATTCGAGCGCTCGAACACCGCGGACCCGATGCCCTTAACGTCTCGGCCGACGGTCCCTGCGGACTCGCTCACAGCCGCTTGAGCATCATCGATCACGCAGGGGGCGCACAACCGATGTCGACCGCCGACGGCGATCTCACGATCACGTTCAACGGCGAGATCTTCAATTACGTTGAACTCCGCGACGAACTCACCCGGCAAGGCCGCACGTTTCGCACGAATTCCGATACCGAAGTGATTCTGCACGCGTATGCCCACTGGGGCGACGATTGCGTCCACCATCTCAACGGCCAATGGGCGTTCGCCATCTGGGACAAGCGCCGGCAGCGATTGTTCCTCTCGCGCGACCGCATCGGCATCCGTCCGCTGTTCTACACGCAGGTCAACGGCAACCTGTTCTTCGCTTCGGAAATCAAAAGCCTGTTCACCCAACACGAGGTCGATCGCCGGATCGATCTCGTCGCCCTCGATCAACTCTTTACACTCTGGACCACCATCGCCCCGCGCACGATGTTCGAAGGCGTGTGCGAACTCCCGCCGGGACATTCGCTGATCGTCGAGCACGGCGAACTCCGCAGCGAACGGTACTGGCAACTCGACTATTCACTCGACGCCTCATCGCCCCGCACGACCGACGACTGGGCCGATGAGCTGCTCTCGTTGCTGATCGACTCGACGCGGCTCCGCTTGCGAGCCGACGTTCCGGTCGGGGCGTATCTCAGCGGGGGGCTCGATTCGTCGCTCACGACGGCCCTCATCCGTAAATACACCGGCGCGCCGCTCAAGACGTTTTCGGTGACGTTCGACGACGCCGATTTCGATGAAAGCCGGTATCAGCAGGACGTCGTCCGCCTGTGGGGGACGGAGCATCAGAGCATTCGCTGCACGCACGCCGACATCGGCCGGGTCTTTCCCGACGTGATTCGCCACAGCGAAAAACCGCTGCTTCGCACCGCTCCCGCTCCGCTGTTTTTGCTCTCGCGGCTCGTGCACGGCCAGGGTTATAAAGTCGTGATCACCGGCGAGGGAGCCGACGAGATGTGCGGCGGGTACGACATCTTCAAGGAAGCGAAACTCCGCCGTTTCTGGGCGCGAGATCTCGATTCGAAATATCGCCCGCTGCTGCTCAAACGGCTCTATCCGTATCTCAAAAACCTGCAGGCGCAGTCGCCCGATTACCTCAAGGCGTTCTTCCACGTCCGTCCCGAGGATCTCGGCAGTCCCTTCTTCTCGCATCTGCCGCGATGGGAATTGACCGCGAAGACGAAGGGATTCTTTTCGGCCGACGTCCGCAATGAACTGTTGAACTATTCAACGTTGACCGATTTGCAAAGGACATTGCCGAACGACTTCGCCGGCTGGGAGCCGTTCTGTCAGGCGCAGTATCTCGAATCGGCTCACCTGCTGCCGGGGTACATTCTCTCGTCGCAGGGAGACCGCATGGCGATGGCTCACGCCGTCGAGGGGCGGTTTCCGTTTCTCGATTACCGCGTGATGGAGTTCGCCGGCCGCATGCCGACGTCGCTGAAGATGCGCGGCCTCAACGAAAAATATCTGCTCAAACGCATTTCCCGCGGCCTCGTGCCCGAATCGGTGCTCGCTCGACCCAAGCAACCGTACCGCGCCCCCGACGCCGTCAGCTTCTTCGACACCGAGCGCGGCAGGCCGCGGTTCGATTACGTCGCCGAAATGCTTTCAGCCGAACGCTTGCATCACACCGGTTTGTTCGACGCCCGGGCGGTCGGCAAGCTGGTCGAGAAAATCAGCAAAGGACAGGCGATCGGCACGAAAGACAACATGGCCCTCGTCGGCATTCTCTCGACGCAACTGCTCGTCGACGAATTTATCGATCGCACCCCGCTCCGAACCGCCGCGAACATCGAGGACGTCCCCGAACCGGCCGTCGCCTGAAGAGTGACCCGCAGAAAACATCACACCCGACATCATCGCCGCCGAGTTGCACCCCCAGATAGCTAAAGGACATTCCATGATCAAAGAGACCATCGGATACTCGATCCGCGAATTCGTCATCGACAACTTTCTGTACGGACAGGGAACCGTCACCGATCAGGAGTCGTTTCTGCAAGCAGGGCTGATCGACTCCACCGGCGTGCTCGAACTGGTGACGTTCCTCGAAGACCGTTTTCAGATCGCCATCGCCGACGAAGAACTCGTCCCCGACAATCTCGATTCGGTCGAACGCCTGGTGACGTTTATTGAGCAGAAGTTGCAGGAATTGCAGGCGAATTAAATGACGAATGACGAATGCCTAATGACTAACGAATTCCCAAATCCCAATGACCAAGCATTTTTCTGGAAAAAATTGGGAATTCGTCATTGGGATTTCGTTCGTCATTAGGATTTAGGCATTAGTCATTCATTACGGAAAACCCCCATGCAACTCGAAACCTTCCTCGAACACTCCGCACTTCGTCTGCCGGCGAAAACGGCTCTCGTCTGCGGCGACAAACGCTGGACGTATGCCGAAATCGAAGCGGCGGCGAATCGGCTCGCTCATGCGCTCATCGCCGATGGCGTGCAGCGCGGCGACCGCGTCGCCATTTATCTCGATAACTGCTACGAAGCGGTCGTGTCGATCTTCGCGGTGCTTAAAGCGGGCGGCGTGTTCATGCCGGTTAATCCGACAACGAAAGCGGATAAGCTCAGCTATCTGCTCAACAACTCGCGCGGCCGCGTGCTCGTCACTACGTCGCGGCAAGTCGCGAATTTCGAAGCGGTTCTCAGCCGGGCCGAGCATCTGCAGACGGTGATCGCCGTCGGCCCGATGATCGACACCGGAACTCCCCTGCCCCAACGCATCGTCGACTGGGACGAACTGCATCATCAGTTCGCGCATCGCAATGCGGCGCCGAAAAAACAGGCGATCAACATCGATCTTGCCGCGCTCATCTACACCTCGGGTTCGACGGGGAACGCCAAGGGGGTGATGCTCACGCATCTCAACATGGTTTTCGCCGCCACGTCGATCACCACGTATCTCGAAAACCGCGAAGACGACGTCATTCTCAACGTCCTGCCGATTTCGTTCGACTACGGCCTGTATCAACTGCTGATGGCCTTCAAGATCGGCGGCACGTTGGTGCTCGAAAAGAGTTTCACCTATCCGCACGCCGTCTTGAAAAAAGTCGTCGCCGAGAAGGTGACCGGCTTTCCGATCGTGCCGACGATCTCGGCGATTCTGCTGCAACTCGATCTCTCGAAATACGATTTCAGCCGGTTGCGTTATCTCACGAATACCGCCGCGGCGTTGCCGACCGAACACATCCATCAACTCCGCCGGCAACTGCCGCACGCGAAACTCTTTTCGATGTACGGCCTGACCGAGTGCAAGCGGGTCTCGTACCTGCCGGTCGATCAACTCGACCGCCGGCCCGGTTCGGTCGGCGTCGCGATTCCGTTCACCGAGGTTTTCATCGTCAACAATCGCGGCGAGAAAGTCGGCCCGGGTGAGGTTGGAGAACTCGTCGTCCGCGGGGCACATGTGATGAAGGGCTATTGGGAAGACTCCATTCGCACCGAAGAACGCCTCAACCCCGGGCCGCTCCCCCATGAGATGGTGCTCTACACGGGCGACCTGTTCAAGCAAGACGACGAGGGATTTTTGTACTTCGTCGGCCGCAAGGACGACATCATCAAAAGCCGCGGCGAGAAAGTCAGCCCGAAGGAAGTTGAAAACGTGCTGTTCGCTCATCCGCAGATCGCCGAAGCCGCCGTCATCGGCGTCCCCGATGCGATCCTCGGCCATGCGGTGCACGCGGTTATCACGCTCAAAGCCGGGGCGGCCCTCACCGAAAACGACGTGCTGAGTTACTGCAAACAGAATCTCGAAGATTTCATGGTCCCCAAGACGGTGGAGTTTCGCGACGAACTGCCGAAATCGGCCAATGGAAAAATCGATAAGAAGCAATTGTGTTAACAGGCGATGGGTGGCCGATCGCTTCTAATCGCCCGTAGAAAATGCATTTCATCACAACCCGAAGCGTGAGCGAGGGCATTGCACCAGCAAGTTCTCGGCCTGATATCCCCCTCACTGACGTTTCGGGTTACGATAAAACGATTTTCAACAGGCTGCTAACACGCAGAATGGAAACGAAAAGATGACAACCACAACAAAATTCACCGCCGACATGCTGCGACTCGATTACGCCGCGGAGATCGAAAAACTCGGCGAATGGATGCGTCAGACGGTGTTTCACACCTTGAAGAAAAAGGGCGTCGTGCTCGGCCTTTCGGGGGGAATCGACAGCAGCGTCTGTGCGGCGCTCTGCGTGCGCGCTCTCGGGGCCGACAAAGTCTTCGGCATCATGATGCCCGAACACGATTCGGCCGACGATTCGCTCATCCTCGCCGAAAATCTCGCCGAGCATCTCGGCGTCGAGACCACGATCGAGAACATCTCTCCGCTGCTGGAAGGAGCCGGTTGTTACCGCCGCCGCGATGAAGCGATCCGCCAGGTCGTTCCCGAATACGGCCCCGGTTACAAATCGAAAATCGTCCTGCCGAACCTACTCACAGAAGGGGGCTACCGTCTCTTCTCGGTCGTCGTGCAATCGCCGGATGGCAAGCTGATCAAGAAACGCCTGCCGCTCGGCGCTTATCAGACTATTGTCGCCGCCACGAACTTCAAGCAGCGCTGCCGCAAGATGATGGAATACTTTCACGCCGATCGTTTGAATTTTGCGGTCATCGGCACGCCGAATCGATTGGAATACGATCAGGGCTTTTTCGTCAAGCAGGGAGACGGCGCCGCCGATCTGAAACCGATCGCTCATCTCTACAAGACGCAGGTCTATGCGCTCGCCGAAGCGCTCGACGTCCCCGAGATCATTCGGCAGCGTCCGCCGACGACCGATACCTACTCGCTGCCGCAGTCGCAAGAAGAGTTTTACTTCGCCGTCCCGTACGACGTGCTCGATTTGTGCCTCTTCGGCAAGAACCACGGCATCCCGGCGGAGATCGTCGCCCCCGCGGCGAAGTTGACCGCCGAACAAGTCGAACTCGTCTACGGCGACATCGAGGCGAAACGCAAAGCGACACGTTACCTGCATCTCGCACCGCAAGTCGCGATCGAGTTTCCGGAATTAAACGTTTAGCCGCGACGCGAAGGCTTTGCGTAGCGGAGCGCTAGCTGCGCGCTCAGCGAAGCGGAGCTTCGAAGACTTGCGTTCCCAAGCGGAGCTTGGGAACGAGAGCAGATAAGGAAAGGCCTCCTCACCCCGGCCCTCTCCCGGAGGGAGAGGGAGAAAGAGTAAAATGACATTTCTCGTCGAACCACAAACCACTGACGCACAAAATCCCGAGTTGCTCGCGCTTTGGTCGCGCAACTTGCCGGACTTGGGGACGATCCGTCAACAGTGGTTGTATCAATCGGGCGCCGCCCGCAACTGGTTTTTGCAGAATGCAGACGGTTCTCGCATCGGTTCGGCGGGATTGATGCAACGCCGCATGAACTGCGGTGACGCGGAATTTATCGTCGGGCAGACCATCGATTTCAACGTCGATGCGTCGTTTCGCTCGGTCGGACCGGCGATCGCTTTGCAACGCCATCTCGCCGCGCAACTCGGAAGTTACGCTCAAGGATTATTGTACGGCGTACCGAGTCCGCAAGCGGAAGGGGTGCTCAAACGGGTCGGCTACAAAGCGGTTGGCACGTTCGAACGCTGGGTCAAACCGATTCGCTCGTTCGCCAAGCTCCACGAGTACACTCAATCCAAGGCGCTGGCATGTGCGTCGACGCTGTTCGTCGACTGCATGCTGAAACTTCGCTCGCGCGACACCTGGCTGCGCGTGCCGAGCCGTTACGCCGTCGAACGCCTCGATCGTTTCGACGGGCGGTTTGATCGGCTGTGGGACGCGGCGCACCGGCAATTCCCGATCGTCGGCGAGCGGAACGCGCAATACCTGCAATGGCGTTTCGGCGATCATCCCGAACGCGAATTCGACATTTTTGCATTGGCTTCCGCCGGCCCCCGCGAGATTCTCGGTTATGTCGTGTCGCATGTCATCGGCCGCGGACTGACGATCTCCGATCTGTTCTTTCGCGACGCGGCGTCGCTCGACTGGCTGCTGACGGCGTTCTTGAAGCAGGTGCGAACAGAGCCGGTCGATACGGTGACGATGGTCTATCTCGGTTCGCCGCTGCTGGCCGATCGCTTGCACGCCTTCGGATTTTACCGCCGGCCGTTCCAGCGGCAACTTCTCGTGATGCCCGAGAAAATACAACTTCCGGTGAATGTGTTCGATTCCTCCCACTGGTACTTCACGAAGGCCGACAGCGATATCGACGTCTGAAACAACGACGTGCATGTTTTTCGAAACCAATGATGAAGAGCAACCCATGAGCAAGAAAGAATTTCTCGCGAACACGATTGATACGCTGGGGGGATACGGTCTCGTCCGGCGCGTCAACCGCTGGTCGGGACTCGTCGTGCTCAATTATCACCGCATCGGCGTGCATGGCGATTCTCTATTCGATTGGGGCCTGTGGAGCGCCGGCCTCGAAGACTTCGAACAACAGGTGCGCTACCTCTCGCTCAACTTCGACGTCATCGGCGAACGCGACTTGCCCGATCTCTTCAAACGCAAGTCCGGCCGGTATGTGATGATTACCTTCGACGACGGCTACCGCGACAATTACGAGTTGGCGTATCCGATTCTGCGCTCGTACAATGTCCCCGCTCAATTCTTTCTCGCGACCGGTTTTCTCGATCAGCCGAAGGTTTCCTGGTGGGACGAAATCGCCTGGATGGTGCGCAGCAGCCGCAAGAATCAGTTGCCGCATAACGCCTGGACGAGAGCCGAGATCGATTTTGACGAACCCGATCGCGAACGGGCGATCGTGAAGCTGCTCAAGACGTTCAAGTCGCTCGCCGCCGCCGAGACGGAGGAATACCTCGGTGCATTGGCCGATCTCACCGGCAGCGGACGCTGCTCCTCCGGACTTGCGAGCGACATGTGGATGACGTGGGACATGGTCCGCGAGATGTCGCAGCACATGGGGATCGGCGGACACACCGTGAGCCACAACATCCTCGGCCAGCTCACGCCCCCCGAACAGGAAGTCGAAATCAAACATTGCAAGGAGCGAATCGAGACCGAAATCGGCAGGCCGATCACGACGTTCAGTTTCCCCGTCGGCCACCAAAAGGCATTCAACGAATTCACCCGCGAATACCTGAAGCGATACGGCTACCGCTGGGCCTTCAGTTTCTACGGCGGCTACGCGAAACTCAATCACGCCGACCCGCTGGACATCCCCCGCGCCGCGGTCGAGAGTTACATTCGCTTGCCGGAATTCCAGGCGACCGTGACGCTGCCGCAGTTGTATGCGTGAGGGGCAATCGAGAGCAGCGGCGGGTGGCTGGGGCGCAGGGACGGCGTCACTCACCACACACCGAAAGTTTCGCAAATGGCAATCGATCATACAATCCCATCCACGGCCCCAGTCGATTTCTTGTAATGCACAGCATTCCGCAGACTGGGGCCGTCACGCCGACGAGTGCCCCAGCCACCCGCCGAATTGACACGCCGCGGAGAGGTAATTACAATGTGATTACTTTTCCGGGAGGAGTGTTTTATGAAATCGGTGACGACTCAAATCATCCAGATCGGCAATTCACGCGGAGTTCGCTTGCCCAAACTCCTGCTCGATCAGGTTTCGCTGTCGGGCGAGGTCGAGATCAGCGTCGAGGACGATCAGATCGTCATCCGCTCGGCGACCCGGCCGCGAGCTAACTGGGACCGGCAGTTTCAGGTGATGGCGGAGCGGGGGGACGACAAACTTCTCGACGAATCCACTCCCACGCAATGGGACGAGGATGAGTGGACATGGTAATCAAGCGGTTCGACGTTTATCTCATCAACCTCGATCCGACGGTGGGCTACGAAATCCAGAAAACCCGCCCCTGCGTCGTCGTGTCGCCCGATGAAATGAACCGTCATATCGCCACGGTGATTGTCGCACCAATGACGACCATGACACGGAATTATCCCACGCGCGTCAGTTGCCGTTTTCAAGGCGAATCGGCACAGATCGTCCTCGACCAGCTCCGCACCATCGATAAACAACGCCTGCGAAAACGCCTCGGCCGAATCGGCAAATCAACGCAACAATCGGCGTTGAATATTCTCGGTCAGATGTTCGCCGAGTAAAACTGATCTTTTCTTCAAGCTCGGCAGGGCGATCATTCATCGCCGGCGTTTCGATTTTCTCCTTTGTTTGGCGATGTGTCGCTTCGGTAACCGCTCAGATCAGGCTCATCCCACAGCGGTGGATCGAACTCCACGTCCGAGAAAACCAAGACTGTCTCGTAATCGATGCCGGTGCAACGCACGGCATAAAGCCGCCACGGATCTTTTTTCAGTATCAGATCGAACGAGTCGCAATTTCTTCGGAAATGGGACTCGGGATTTGGTGTGGCCCTCAGATAAATCTCATTCGGAGTCTCTCGAGTGACCTTGAAGGAAAACTGATCAATTCCGCGCTGGTTGAGTATGCCGGGAAGAAACGGATATATGTGATCCATGCTCTTCAGACCGGCAAACAGCGTGCCATCCGCATCGATGAGTGTGATGGGAAATTCCACAATCATCTGGTGTTCCTCGTCGATCAACAGGACATGATCTTCAAACCAGCGAAAGTGATCGACTGGTTTTTGCTCGAAACTGTATGGCGTTCCTCGATATCTCTTGTAGGCGCGGTCAGAAAGTTCTTCATCAGACACTGCTCTGATGAATCCATGCGAACCGCTGCGATAGCCGAATTGCCCGGTGGACCTCGACTGTTTGTGCCACGTATGATTGTAGCGAAAAATGCAAACATTGCCGCGAACGGACGAGACCCCTCGGCACGCATCGAGCCAGTGTTGCAGGGCTTCATGCGGGGCCGTCATCGCCGGCAGTTCGCCTTCTTCGGCGTGAACTGGCCCGGACACTGCCAAGATAACAATTGCGAGAGATAGCATCCGCACGATTCCTCCTTCAAATCAGAGTGGTGACGCTGTCGCCATGAACTGGTCTGAGGCGTTGCTGCACAAGAACGGATTTTCGCTTGAATCTGAATCGTGTCAATCGCAGTGTGTCTCCGAATACGACGCCATCTGTCACTTTCGTTCGCTTCTACCCCTCGATGGTGTTAGACTTATTGGTATCGCACGCAGAACCCCTCGGTGGAGACTTTAAGCATGATCCGATTGTCGTCATCGCGGTCGAGAGCGACGTGTGTCGTTTTGATTCTGCTGGTCGCCTTAAACCGGTCCGCCGCCTTCGCCGGCGACACCTTCAAAGAATCCATCCAGCCTCTCCTCACACGTTACTGCTTCACCTGCCATCAGGGCGAGAAACCCCAAGGCGATCTCAACCTTGAAACTCTCGCCGCCGAATTCACGGGCGATGCGCAGCGAAAACCGTGGCAAAACGTGCTCGACCACCTTCAATCCGGCGAGATGCCCCCTGAAGAGAAACCTCAACCGTCGGCTGACGAACGCCAGTTCCTCACCGACTGGATCACGGCTCACATCCGCGACGCCGAAATCGTCGAACGCGCCACTCAGGGCCGCGTCGTCCTCCGTCGCCTCAATCGCACCGAATACGAGCAGACCATCCGCGATCTGCTCGGCGTGAACGTCGCGCTTCAAGACCTGCTGCCGCTCGACAGTTCTTCAGACGGTTTCGATAACGTCGGCGACGCACTGCACATCTCGTCGTTTCTGCTCGAACGCTATCTCGAAGCGGCAGACGTCGCCCTCGATGCGGCGATCACCAACGGTCCGCAGCCGGCGATCATCAAGCAGCGGTACACGTTGCAGGACTCGCATCAGATCAGATCGTCCACCGAGAGCGTCTATCGCAAATCCGACGACGGCCGCGTTGTGCTCTTCAGCTCGTCGGCGTGGAATGCGGTTTCGCTCTCGCCGTTTTATCCTACCGACCGCGGCGACTATCGCTTTCGCATCGCGACGTCGGGCATCCAAAGCGACGGCAAGCCGATGACATTTCGCGTCGATGCCGGGCTGATGCTGATGACCGGCAAGCCGCATCTCGTCGACTACTTCGACGCCCCTGCCGGTGAAACACGCATCGTCGAATTCACCGATTCGCTGCAAGCCCGCGAGACGATTCGCATTTTGCCGTACGATCTGGCCCATGCCAATACGGTCAACACCATCGGAGCCGACGATTATACGGGGCCGGGCGTGGCGATCGACTGGGTCGAAGTCGAAGGGCCGCTGCACGATGACTGGCCCCCCGAGAGCCATCGCCGCATCTTCGGCGATCTGCCGCAGGCGTCAGCGCCGGTTTACAACCGCAGCGATCGCATGGAAGTCGTCTCAAACGATCCGCTCGTTGATGCCGATTGGATCCTGCGAAACTTCGCCCGCCGGGCCTTTCGCCGCGCGGTCACCGACGATGACATCCAGCCCTACGTCGGTCTCGTCGAAACCAAACTCGCCGAGGGACAATCGTTCGAGCAGTCGGTGAGGGTGGCACTCACGGCGATGCTCGTCTCGCCCGATTTTCTGTTTCTCCGCGAAACACCGGGCCGGCTGGACGATTTCGCACTTGCCAGCCGGTTAAGCTACTTCCTCTGGAGCAGCATGCCCGATGATGAACTCTTCACGCTCGCCGAGGAGGGGAAACTTGCCGGTGATGAATCGTCGACCGTGCTGCACCAACAGATCGAACGCATGCTCGACGATCCCAAATCGCAGCGGTTCGCGCACAATTTCGTCGGCCAATGGCTGCAACTGCGCGACATCGACTTCACCACGCCGAGCATTCTCGTCTATCCCGAATTCGACGACATGCTGAAAGAATCGATGGTCCGCGAGGCGGAATTGTTCTTCGCCGAACTGCTCAAAGACGATCTCAGCATCGCCAATTTCATCGCCTCCGACTTCACGATGCTCAACGGCCGGCTGGCAAAACATTACGGCATTGCAGGCGTCGACGGCTGGGAATTTCAGAAAACGATGTTGCCGCCCGAGAGTCATCGCGGCGGCGTGCTGACGATGGCCGGCGTCCTTAAAGTGACGGCGAACGGCACCAGCACCTCACCGGTGATTCGGGGGGCCTGGGTGCTCGAACGGATTCTCGGCGTCACCCCTCCCCGTCCGCCGGCCGACGTCGCCGCGCTCGAACCCGACATCCGCGGCGCGACGACGATCCGCGAGCAACTGGCAAAGCATCGCGAGTCCGCCGCGTGCGCGAGTTGTCATCAGCAGATCGATCCGCCGGGATTTGCGCTCGAAAGTTTCGACGTCATCGGCGGCTACCGCGAGAAATACCGCTTCGCCGGCTGGCGACGCGATGCGGAAATCGTCGAGTTCAATGGCCGCAAAGTTTATCTCGATCTCGCGGTCGATCCCTCCGACATCCTACCCGATGGCCGGGCGTTCGCGAACATCGACGAGTTCAAGCAACTGCTGCTCGATGATAAAGACCAATTCGCCCGCGCGCTGACGACCAAGCTCATCACCTACGCCACCGGCGGCCCGCCGACGCCGTCCGATCGACCACACATCGACGCCATCGTCGAAAACATCCATGAAAAGAACGACGGGTTTCGCTCGCTAATTCACGAAATTGTGGCGAGTGATTTGTTTCAGATGAAATAGAAAGACAGGGGCTCACGCGAAGGCGCAAAGGCGCGAAGGATTAAAAATGCATTCGGGTTGTCCTGTCTTTCCTTTGCGCCTTCGCGTGACATCATTTTTTAGAAGCGAGTTCAACATGACAATGTTTACGCAGCCGCATCACCAACTGAATCGACGACGCTTCCTCAAAGCCGCCGGGGTGACGCTCGCTCTCCCGCTGCTCGAATCGCTCGCACCCCGGCTCAAGGCCGGCGAAAAACAACAAACGCCCCGGCGGATGGTTTGCCTCTGCACGCCGCTGGGGTTGCATCCGGAATATTTTTTCCCGGAGCAAACGGGCAAGGACTACAAAGCGACCCCTTATCTCGACGTCATCGACGAATTTCGCGACGACTACACCGTGATCTCGGGGCTCTCGCATCCCGACGTCGGGTCGAGTCACGATTCGATCTTCAGTTACCTCACCGGAGCCCCGCATCCCGAGATTCGCGCAGGCTTCCGCAACAGCATCTCGGTCGATCAGTTCGCCGCCGAGCAGATCGGCGGGTTGACGCGGTTCGCGAGTTTGTCGCTCTCCGCCGAAGGCTTTGGATTATCGTGGACGCAAAGCGGGGCCCTCGTCCCTCCCGATCTGTATCCCTCGTCGATCTTCGCGCGAATGTTTCTCGAAGGCCGGCCCGACGAAGTCGCCGCCCAGAAACGGCGGCTGCGCGACGGGCAGAGCATTCTCGATACGGTCCGCGAGCGGTCGAAAAAAATGCAGCCCGCGCTCGGCGTGCGCGACCGCGAAAAACTCGATGAATATTACACGAGCGTCCGCGACCTCGAACAGCGGATGGTGATCGCCGAAGAATGGTCGAAGAAACCGAAGCCGGTCGTTGATGTCCCGCCGCCTGAGAACAACCTGAACTCCGCCGATCTCATCGGCAAGAACAAGCTGATGTTCGACCTCATCCATCTGGCGATCCAAACCGATTCGACGCGGTTGATCACGATGCTGCTCTTGGGCACAAGCCTGGTCCCACCCATCCCCGGCGTCTCGCTCGGCCACCACGACCTCTCGCACCACGGCAAAGATCCGACCAAGATCGAGCAGCTCAAAAGTATCGAAATCGCGAAGATGGACACCTTCCGCGATCTCCTCAAGAAGCTGAAAGAGACCAAAGAAGAAGACGAAACCCTGCTCGACCGCACGATGATTTTCTTCAGCAGCAACTTAGGCGACGGCAGCACGCACTCGTCCAGGAACATGCCCATCGTCTTCGCCGGTGGGGGCTTCAACCACGCCGGCCACCTGGCGTTCGACCCGGCGAACCCTCCGCCGTTGTGCAATTTGTATGTCAGCATGTTGCAACGGCTGGGGATTGAAGCCGAGAGTTTCGGTTCGAGCACGGGGACGCTGAGCGGGTTGGCGGCGAAGGGGTGATGCGAGAAGCGCATCGCCAGAATCGCGGGGCAGAACGGATTGACGTGCCTCGTCCTCGGAAATGGGGCGATGAAAAGCGAACGATTATGGCAACGACTCAGAAAGCAAAGTGACAAATTGGTCGCCGTTGAACGAAAACTTAACGGTTGTGGCGGTCGTATTCCGCCCCGCTTCGCGGTAATCGGAAAAACGAAGAAAGGCAATACGCAGATCAGTGACCGTGAAAAGTCGATTTGTTTCCGAAAACACGAGAGCGAAATGCAGACCGACATGCGGATGATGGCAGTCGACGCGGATCTGATCGCGGCAAGTCTTTATCTCCAAACCGTCAGGAACCCGGACCGGGCGGCGTTCACTTCCCTTGAGCGCGGCACCGTACTCTTCTTGCTCGCTCGGACGCATCCGACGAAAGACGGGAACAGCGGAATAATCGGCCGACGCCATGTAGATGTCAGGGTAATCGCTACGACCATTGGCTCGGAGTTCAGGGTTATGGTCGAGCAGGAATCGGGTAATGACTTTGCTGACCGTCTCGCCCGTGACTGACTCTCTGAGGACGTCGTCGAGAGCGAGTTGGCGATTAAATGCCTCAATTTTCTCTTTTGGCAGGTTCACATGTGGGGAAATCTTGTTCCACATCTGCCGGAGTTGAACCGGAGCATTCAAGACGCCTTCGACATATGTCTTAACGGTTGGAGCATTCGCTTCAAGCCAGGGGACGAAAAACGCCGCGGCGGTTTTTGCTCTACTATGCCAACCCATTTCTTTGGGGCTGTACTGCTGGAGATCGACCTTCGCCTTGTCAATTTGGCGGTTGATGACATCCAGCGTCGTATTTGGCATAATAAAGTTCCGGCATTCACGATTCGGACCATCCTTCAAAAAGAGTGGATGGTGATATCTCGAGTGCTGTGGCGATCAAGCAGATGTTCTCAAGGCTTATGTTCCGTTCTCCACGTTCAACGCCGCCGATATAACTGCGATCGAGGGCCGCACGAAGTGCAAAATCTTCTTGGCTCCAGCCGCGACTCTTGCGCAGCTCTCGTAGACGAGCGCCGAAAAAAAGTTTCACTTGGGTCTTGTCCATTTCGAATAACTTCGAGTAAAGAGGACTCTGGGTCCACGGGTTTTACGTACCTGAAAATAGGTGAGCACAGTGCCGAAGCAAAAGCTCGAAACGAAATTGATTGAAATACGAAAGGGCCAGATCGCTGCACGAACCTTCGACAAGTCTTTTTGTGAGTTCTTCGCTGGAATTGGGCTGGTGCGTGAGGGCTTGTCGGATTCGGGTTGGTCGTGCGTTTACGCAAATGACATCGACCCCAAAAAACAAGAACTCTACAGTAAGCGGTTTGGAGCCGAAGAACACTTCCATTTGGCGGATGTGTGGAATTTGAGCGACGTGCTGTCCAAGTTCACCGATTCGCCCTTTTTGGCAACGGCCTCCTTTCCTTGCATCGACCTGTCGTTAGCCGGCCATTGGAAGGGGTTCGAGGGCGTACATTCGTCGACATTCTTTGGATTCGCTCAGGTGCTGGAAGCGCTGGGTGATCGCCGACCGAAAATTGTGCTGCTGGAAAATGTGGTTGGCTTTATCACATCCCAAAAAGGCCGAGACTTCGAGTCGGCAGTGCGAGCCCTGGCGGATTTAGGGTATTGGATGGACGCCTTCACTCTGGATGCGAAATATTTTGTTCCGCAAAGCCGGCCCCGAGTCTTTGTCATAGGGATGCATGAATCGGTTCAATCGCCGCTTGTGGCGCGCAAAACGGAGAACGACTGGTTCTGCGGGGATTGGTCGCGACAAATCGATCACGGCGGAAAAACAATTCGTCCCTTGAATCTCATCGAATTAATGGAGCGAATTCAATTGCCAACGGGTTGGGCCGCATTGAAACTCAAGCCGCCAAAGGTTTCGAGAATGGACGTGAAGGAAATCATTGATCTGGGTGACGATCAGGAATGGTGGGACGAAGCGAAGGTGACGAAACACCACGATATGATGAGCGACCGTCATCGTAAGATCGTTGACGACATGCTGGCATCGAAGGGGAAGTTCACGGGAACGATTTTCAGGCGGAAGCGGTACGGTAAGACGCGAGCAGAGATCCGGTTCGATGGACTTGCCGGTTGCCTGCGAACGCCGAAGGGGGGAAGCGCTCGTCAGATCGTCATCGCAATCGACGACGGCAAACTACGAATACGATGGATGTCGCCGCGTGAATACGCCAAACTGCAGGGAGCGGACGACTTCCCGCTCGTCGAGAATACGATTCAAAATCTATACGGGTTCGGCGACGCCGTATGCGTCCCAGTAATTCGGTGGATCGACCAGAATGTGCTGACCCCGCTTTTTGAAACACACGTTCTGGTGAATGCAAACTGATATGGCGGACAACCTCACACCGGCGCAGCGACGGCGAGCCATGCAGGCCGTGAAAGGACGAAATACGTCACTTGAACAGGCCGTGAACTTGGCATTCCGGTCGCAAGGGTGGAAATACCGGCGAAACGTGACAACGCTGCCGGGGAAGCCCGATTTCGTATTTGTGCATGCTAAACTGGTTGTATTCGTGGATGGGGACTTCTGGCATGGTTGGCGATTTCCCCAATGGAAGGAAAAACTCTCGACGTACTGGCGGGAGAAAATTGAGCGGAACAGGCAACGAGACCAAAGAAATTTCCGCTGGTTGAGACGAAACGGGTGGAGCGTGTTGCGGATCTGGGGTCACGAGATTGAGCGGGATTCAGTGAATGTCGTAATTCGCGTGAAATCGCTTTTGGAAAAGTGTTCGAACGAGAAGAATCGTCTTCACAGCGATTGATTCGAACGCAGGAACATTTCACCCGCGCGTCAACGATTTTTGCCATGCACCGTTTTAACGTCGTCATTATTGCTTGGATCGATCGTATGACGATGTGCCTCAGCACAAGTCAACGCGAGGTGCGAATGCCATGTTCGGATGGTTTGAAATAAAGTCACCCTTAACTGCCGAGCAGCGACGTTGGACCGACGAGCGGTTCGACTGGCTGCTCAATGAATTTGGTGACGATCGGCTTCGTCGACAGGTCGTCACGCCCACCGATGAATTCTTTCCCGAAGCTTATGCCGCGACTGAAGAGGGCGCATTGACGATTCTTGATCGGCTTTGCGGCTATTTGGATGTGGACCGGGAACGACTCGAATTCCAGCTTTATAAAAGTGCTTTCGCTGACGAAGTTTCATTCAATCCGTGTTTGAACCGCGATTACGCATTAGGCGCGTATGAGGAAGAGGGCGGGAAGATCACCATTTGGCTGGAGCAATCTCGGCTCCCGGAACCACAATCGGTGATTGCCACGTTGTCTCACGAATTAGGTCACGTTCACCTTTTGGCCGATGGCCGGTGCGACAAGTCTGATCTCGATCACGAGCCGTTGACTGATCTCTTTACTGTTTTTTTCGGCCTCGGAATCTTTAATGCAAATGAGGCCATTCGGGAGGTCACGTGGAGTACGGGAAACTTATGGGGTTGGCGTGCGTCCAAGCAAGGATATTTATCGATGGCAGAATATGCGTACGCGCTGGCGCGTTACGCGTATTTTCGCGGTGAACGCAAACCAACATGGGTCCGATTTTTGCGGAAGGACATACAAGCATTGATGAGGATGGAGTTAAAGCATCTTATAGCAGGAAGCATACCGCCAAGCGATCCTGCTATGACTCCAGCGCAGTCGGCCGACGCCCAAGCGGACGATATTGAACCACGCAACAATCCCACAAACTCTCCGCATTTAAACAATGAGCACGAAAATGATGCTGTCGAAGACGATAACTGGGACAACGACGATCAGGTTGACGGTAGCGACGAGGAATCGGCATACGCCGCAGGGGGCAACGCGGACGAATATTTCACGCAAGGCTCGATGCATGCGACCGACGGTGAATTCGAGCTAGCTATCGAAGCGTTTTCAAAGTCCCTTCAAAAAAATCCTTGTGATTGGGAAGCGTGGTTGTGCCAGGCTCAAGCGCGCTCGCAGTTGAAACAATACGTACAGGCCGCCGAAGATTTCGCTCAATCGATTAGACTTCACCCTGCTAACAATGACGCGCGTCTCGGTCGAGCAGATGCGAATCTGTGGTTGAAACGATATTTTGAGGCGATACAAGATATACATGGCATGGGACGACTTAACGTTCGCGATTCGTCAACTCACTTGCTTCTGGGATTGGCGTATTTCGGGCTCAAAGAATATCGCCGAGCAAAGCGATGTCTCAATTTATCGCTCCGGTACGATGGCCGGTGGGCCAGATATTACTTAGTTCGAAGCGAAATCTACAAAGCACTGGGTAAGTCAAAACGCGCGGAAAATGACCTCATTAAAGCCATTTGTCGCGAGCCAAGTCTGAACGACTTGACGGTACGAGAATCTTGGCTTGCTGCAATGCCATTGTTCAATTCATGACACGTCAACGTCGAAAAGATAGACATGGACTTGCCGGCATCGGGATGGAATTGTTCTCACGCCTTCTCCTTCGCGCCGGGCGCCACGGTCGAACCGACATCCTACTCTCGTGGATTTTTCGGGTGCCGCTGCCCCCAGCCAGTGTGTCTTTTGCCTTCTTGCATGGAGAGGATTCGCCCATCCCCGAAGCGATAGGTCAGATGCCGATTCGTCACGACAAAAAACGAAGAGTGCTGGCGAAGCGGTGGCATCCGGCGGACAAGAAGTATCCTCGCGTGCAACTGCTGACGGTCGAAGGGCTGCTGTCGGGACACCAGCGGGCCGAGCATCCCGACCATGTCAAGAACTTGAACTTCAAACAGGCAAAACGCGAAACGAAGAAGACGAAGAAAGGGAAGACGCTGTTCGACGCGATGGAGGAGTGATGAGCCGGCTTGACGCGGCGGGCCTTGTCTTCGTCACACGGCGGGGTTTATCCCCGCCGTCTTTAACCAGCGAGTCGAAGCAGACGGCGGGGGTAAACCCCGCCGCTCAGGCCCTGCGGACCTGGCTGGGAGAATGGCCGCCCCTTTGGGGCTGAAGAGACGCCATCAATCGTTTGATGCGCGAGTTGTTGAACCCACAAATGTAGACATCGCCAAACCTGATTTTGTGACAATACTAATGTGAGACTCAATAACAGAGCCGTCTCATGGAATTCAAAGGCTACATCGCCCAAAGTCGAATTCGACGACGAAGCCGGGCTATTTCACGGCGAGGTGATTAATACCCGCGACGTGATTACCTTTCAGGGAAAGAGCGTTGCCGAATTGCGGAAGGCGTTTCGCGAATCGATCGACGATTATCTCGCATTCTGCAAGTCGCGGGGGGAGATGCCGGACAAGCCGTTTTCCGGACAGTTCGTCACGCGAATTCCGCCCGATTTGCATTGTCAGGTTAATGCGGCCGCGATGCGTTCGGGCAAGAGTTTGAACGCGTGGGTCGCGGAGCAACTCGCTAACGCCGTGCAGCACGTCGGCGAAACCAAAGAGATCAGCCGATCGAAAACGTCTAAGTCGCACCGCACGTCGCCCCGTGCGAAGCGACCCTCCTCCCCGAAGTGACGTCATTTCGACAACACGTTGTCTCGTCATCGCGACGCGGCGTGCTTTGAATTCTTCCCATTTTCCCTCAAAACCGCTTTAATCCGCAGTTTTCGCCGGTTGGCACGGGGCGTGCATTTGTCATCTTCCGTCGGGCGACGAGGTGTTCGTCCCCTCTACTCACGACTTGAAAGGGAGATTCAACATGTCACGATTCCTGAAAATCGCACTGGCCGGTGTTGTCGCAGTCGCCCTCGGAACTACCGCCGCTCAGGCCGGGAATGGCTTCGGCGGGCATGGACGTCACGGCGGGGGCCATGGCCATCATGGCGGAGGATACCACGGCGGACAGGGATACCGCGGTCACAATCATTACTCGCCGTATCGCCAGTTCCGGTACACGCCGCGCTACTATCACGACACCGGACACTACGATTACCATCCCACGACCATCTACCGGCATCGCAACCATTTTCATATCCAGCCTGGCCATTACGACTATCACGATACCGGCCACTGGCACTGGTAACATGAGATGTTCGCCTCAATGGTCTTTGCCGTTTGGCGACGAGACAAAACCGACAGCCGGCCCGACGAACTCCGTTTGACCGGCTGTTTTTCGTAGTGAGGGTTCGAGAGTTTCCCCAGGAGACCGCCCAATCGGGTGAAGGAGCCGCCAACAGAAAATTCGGTAGCTGTTACACTCGCCTTTTGCAGCCGCGCGCGGTTAAAATAAGAGCCCTGTAACACGCCATCTCACTCAAAAACTTGCAGCGTGCAGGCGAAGGTGGTCGCCCCGAAGTCAATTTCGATTCTCATGAGGGAGACTCAGCATGTCACGGTTTTATGCACTCGCATTAGCCACGGTTGTCGTCGGCGTCGGTGCCGGCGCGGCTCAGGCGCAGGGGTTCGGGTTCAGCTACGGAAGTTATCCCGGGTATTATCGGGGATACGGCGTGTCGATCTACGGCGGTCCCTCGTACGGATATTATCCGTCGTATGCGGCACCGCCCGTGGTCTATGCTCCCCCCGTGTATTACAGCCCGCGCGTCTACAGTTATCGACCCGCGCCGGTCTATCGTTCCCGCGGCTATTATCGCTCGGGGCCCGGCTTTTATCGTTACCGCTACCGGCACTGGTAAGCGGCCGTCCGAGTGCGAGCCGATCCTGGCCGTAACACGACGTCAAATGGCAGCCGGCCCGACGAATTCCCGTTGGGCTGGCTGTTATTGTTGATGGAAGCAGCCCATCGATTTTCCGTCCTCGTGCCGGCGATGCAATTGGTTTTGGCGTTCGATACACTGATGATCGTTTCATCCCGCGCAGCTCATTCATCATCAGGAGACAACAACCGTGTTGCCGTCGTATCAATACCCTTTCAGCGAAACCGAACTCGACGACCTCTATCGGCGTGGGAAAAATGCGATTCCCGGCGGGGTCTGTTCGAGTACGCGGTTCAATGCGGCGTGGGGGAAGCCGGTGTATGCGAGCTGGGCCAAGGGGTCGCGGTTTCGTGACGTCGAGGGACGCGAATTCATCGATATGTCGATGAGCCACGGGGCGACGCTGCTGGGGCATGCTCATCCGTCGCAACAGGAAGTGCTGCAAAAGTCGTGGGAGCTCGGGCTGTTATGCAGTCTCGATACGCCGTATCACATTGCGCTGGCCGAGCAGATTTGCGAAGTCGTGCCGTGTGCCGAGCGGGTGCGATTCACCAACGCGGGGTCGGAGGCGACCCTGCATGCGCTGCGGTTGTGTCGAGCCGCGAGCGGCCGCGATAAGATCATCCGCTTCTTCGGCCACTTTCACGGCTATCACGAATTTACGTTCATCGGCGGACATCCTCCGGCCGATCAGATGCACGTGCAGCCGCCGTATCGCGAGAGCGCGGGGATTCCGAAGTCGCTCGCCGAGTTGATCATTCCGGTCGAATACAACGACGTCGAGGCTCTCGAAGCGGCAATCAAGAAACACGCGCACGAAGCGGGGACGCTGCTGATCGAGCCGATCGATTTCAACCGCGGCTGCATTCTGCCGGTCCCCGGCTTTCTCGAAACAGCCCGCGAGCTGGCGACGCAGCACAACTTGATTTTGTTCTTCGACGAGATTCAATCGTTCGCGAAGAAGGTGCCGGGCGGGGCGCAAGAAGTTTACGGCGTCACGCCCGACATCTGCACGATCGGCAAATCGCTCGGCGCGGGCTGGCCCCTCTCGGCGATCGCGGGCAAGGCCGAATTGATGGACCGTTTCAAACCGGCCGGCGACGTCGCCCACTCGGGAACATTCAACGCGCCGCTGCCGTCGATCTTGGGGGGGCTGACATTCCTCGAACAGATTCGCTCCGCCGAATTCTGGCAGACGATCGACGCGCTCGGCGAGCGACTGATGACGGGGCTCGACCAGATCGCCAGGCGCAGTCCAATTCCCGTGAGGTTTCAATCGCACGGCAGCCGGTTCGGCATCATCTTCGGCACGCGCGAACCGGTGATCAACTACACGCAGAGCTTGTGTCACGATCCGGAGGTGATGATCGAGTTCTGCCGCCAGACGACGAAACGCGGCGTGTATTTCCACGACTACGGCGGGGGCGCCTGCCATCATGGTTATTCGCTGATGCACACGCCGGGGGAGATCGATACGGTGCTGGGTGTGATGGAGGATTCGCTGCGTGCGATGGCGTGAAGAAGAGTGGGGGAGTGGGCGAGGGGGAGAGTGGGGGATAAGAAGGTTAGCCGCGACGCGAAGGGTTTCCGTAGCGGAGCGTTAGCTTCGTGGCAACGAATCCCGCGCGCTTTCAAACCACCACTTTGTCGTTAATCGTCCGGCTGAAGAATTTCAAGTCGGTTTCAGGAATGCGGATCCAGGCTGCGTGCGGGCCCGCTTCGGCGGGGAGTTCCAGCACGCCGTCGGTGGTTTTCTCGACGACGATGCCCACGCCCAGGCCCCGGCCGATCGAGAAATTCGATCCGGGGGCGGCGCTGTCGAGCAGTTGGCTTAATTCAAACGTCATCGGAACGACGGACGAATTCTCGGCGAACGGCGGCTGGATCGTCAACGAGGCCAACTCTTCCCGGTCTTCGGGATCTTTCGAGATGTACGCGAATCGAAAAATGATGATCCGGCAGGTGAAATGCGGGAGAAAGACCTGCTCGTAGAATTCCTGCGACATCCCCTCGCCGATCGCTTTGACGGTGAAGACGAACCGTCCTGCGCGGGGATTTCGCATTTCCTGTGCGACGATCGCTTTCGCCCCTTTCGCGATGGAGACCGCGGTCTTGTCGCCTTTCAAGCCGAACCCCATCGCCGCATGAGGGACGCCTTCGCTCGATTTGAGATGCACGCCGAAGGCATCGCTCGGGTTTTCGGCAACGATCGGTTTCGCGCGCCAGCCTTTGGGACGCGATCCGAAATCGGTCGGACGCAGGGCGTTCGTGCCGGTGAAATCACGCCGTAACAGTAGGGCGTCGTGAAACGGCGGCACGCGCTGCGGGTCGCCTTCCGAGATCGTGAGATCGGGTTTCGCGCGATCGACGCCGAGCACGTCGCGCAACGGCGAGCCTTCGGTCAGTTTGTGTTCGCGTCGCTCGGCATCTTTGAACGTGCCGGTGTGCGGGATGCCGAGCAGATGGAAGATGGACGCGGTGAGGTCGCCTGGGGGAACGGGATTCTCCGCAGGGTAGGCGCCGTCTTTGTCGCTGGCGCCGTAGACTTGGCCCCCCGCGATGCCGGCCCCCGCCATCGCAAAGCTGAAGACATGCCCCCAGTGGTCGCGGCCGCCGGCACCGTTGATTTTCGGCGTGCGGCCGAATTCGCCAATCGCCAGCACCAGCGTTTCGGCGAGCAGGCCGCGCTCTTCGAGATCGCGAATGAGCGTCGGGAACGTATTATCGAAAATCGGGCAGAGCACGTCTTCGAGACGGTCGGCGTTTTGCGCGTGCGTATCCCACATCGGATTATCGACGGCGGAATCGCCCGGCTCGCGGGCCCAGTTCACATGCACCAGCCGGGCGCCGGCTTCGATCAACCGCCGGGCGAGCAGGCAGCTCTGTCCCCATTCGGTCTTGCCGTACGCTTCGCGGACGGCGGCGGGTTCGTTCTGAATCTGAAACGCCTCGCGGACCTTTCCGGTCGTCAATATATCGAATGCTTGTGCCTGATAATTATTGTACGTCAGCGGCGCCTCTCCCCGTTCGCGCAGCGCGAATCGATGGTCGAAATGCGACAGCAGGTCGATTCGCGATTTCAAGCGGTCCCCCGAGATGCCGACCGAATCGAGTCCCTCGACGTGATAATCGGGATCGAGCGGATTGCCGACGAAGCGATCGGGATCCCACATGCTCCCCATGAAACCGGCGGTCTGACCCGCGGGGGTCACGCTTTCGTTCAGCCGCATGATGTCGGGAATCCAAACGGCACTCAACGGCGGCAGCTTCTCGCTCGGCTTGAGCATTTTGACCAGCGAGCCGAACCAGGGCCAATCTTGCGGTGTGATCATTCGCGAATTCGGCCCGGTGTAACGGTAACCGGTCAGCACGTGATAACCGCTGGCACAATGCAGATCGTTGCCGGTGGTCATCGAGCGGACGATCGCCAGCTTATCGGCGATGCACGACGTCCGCGGCAAGAGTTCGCAAAACTGCGTGCCCACGACGTTCGTCTGGATTGGTTTAAACATCCCGCGGATTTCCGCCGGTGCGTGCGGCTTGGGGTCGAACGTCTCATGCTGCGGCGGGCCGCCCTGCATCCAGAGGACGATGACATTCTTCGCGCGCCCGAACGTCGGGTCGTTGAGCACTTCGGGGGGAATGTTTTCCGTGGAAATCTGCTGAGCGCGGAGGAGAGAAGGGAGCGTGAGCCCGAGAGCTCCCAAGCCGCCGATTTGCAGGAGTTCACGTCGGGTGAGTCCGTCACACAAGCGATAAGGACGACCAGGGAATGACCACATACGACACCTCGGGGGCTTCCACGACATTCGCGCAAATGAATGATATCGATCAACGTTTATATCATATCGTACGGTAAGTTCAAGGAAACGTCGAAAATGACCTCAATAGCAGAGTGGAGCCACTGAGTATTTCAGCTCACAGTTGAAAGATCTCGGACTTGCCATTGTGTTTTACCGTGGCGGTGGTGCCCTTTGTGACCCCGCTGGCAAAACCGGCGATGGTTGGCCAGCGTTGAACCAGCCACGCCGCCTGTTGCCAGAATGTCAACTTCGACCAGAACGGACCAAAGAACAAGGCGGTGACATGGGCCGATTTCAACAGATACGCTTCTGTGGGCCTGGTGCGCATCGCTCGTTCGCTGCTGACGAACACATCGAACGGGCCATTTTTCAGTGCGGCAAGCAGATCGGGATCCTTGATGTCTTGCGGAAAAACATGGCGAAGCGGGGCGACATCTTCTCCCAGCGCCGCGAGCATATGGGCAAAGCGAAAAGAGAGATTGTTGTCGAAAAGGTATTTCAACTGGCGAGGGTCTTTTCGAAGAGAATCGCGGTCTGAATGGCTTCCTGCGGCAGCCCCAGCCACTCGGCCACCGTTTGCTCATCTTGTCCGCCACCCGCGTGCAAAGAATTGAGGATCACGTCGACCGGAACTCCGGTCTGCGAATCGATGGGCTTTCCGTGCATTCGCATCGGGTCCAACACAATCCGGCCTTTCTTTTCCAAAGGCCAGTAGCGTTCGACCTCGTCGTTGTTGTGATAGTCCAATTTCTTGAAGAACGGACGGATGATTGTCTCGAAGACAAGTTGTCCGCGGCGGAGGTCTTCGACCACGGTTCGTTCATTCTCCCGATGCTGCAACGTCGCGAATATCGACTTGCCGTCGGTGTCGAAACGTTTCAGCAAAAACGGATGGACCGTACGAAATTTTTTGGAGGCGGCTTGGGATGCCTTGCGGATCGTTTGCAGCGAAACACCCTCGTCGCGAAACATCTTGATGAAGTGCAACTCCATCAGTTCCGCGAATGTCAGGAGATCCTCAGCGGCGAACATGCGCGCAAAAAATCCGGAGGCAATATCCTCAGAGCCGAGCCAATATTTGAGCTTTTTCGGCGTAATCCCAAGTAAACTGGACGCCTGCTCGACGGTGTATAAACCGCATCCGACGAATTGACTTGTTGCTGGTTTTAACATGGCCATCACTATCACGCTGAGCAAACTCTTGAAACGGCACGATCATCCCACGCGACACTCGGCAGTCTACGCTAACTCTGTTCATGCGTCAATGTCAAGGTTTAGTTCGCGCCAACCTCTTCAACACCTCGATCCCCTTGTGCAACGTCTCATCCGACTGCGCGTACGAAATCCGGAAGTGCGTATCGCGGCCGCTGAAAACGTTGCCGGGAATGATGAGTAAATTGTTATTGATCGCCTCGGAGACGAATTCCGTCCCCGTCCCCCACGGCGTTTTGAGGAACAGATAAAATGCCCCCTGGGCTCCATGAATTTCGTAATCGGTCGATAACTCGCTGACCATCAGATCGCGTTTTTTGCGGTATTCGTCGACGCGGTCGTCGATCGAAAAATCGAGCGCCGACATCGCCGCCCATTGCACCGGCTGCGGGGCGCAGACGAACGTGAACTGCTGCAGCTTGATCATCTGCTGAATCACGTGCGCCGGGCCGTGACAATAGCCGAGCCGCAGGCCGGTCATCGAATGCGATTTGCTCAAGCCGTCGATGACGATCGTCTGTTCGTTCCATTTGGCGGGGCTGGCGAACGGTCCGTCGTAACAGAACGCCCGGTAAATCTCGTCGCTGATGAGCGCGACGTCCTTATCGCGCGCCAGCTCGGCGAGTTGACGCAGTTCCTCTTCGCCGGCGACGGCGCCGGTCGGGTTCGCCGGACTGTTGACGAGAATGACCTTCGTTCGCGGCGTAATCGCCGCCGCGACTTTTTCGACGTCGATGCGAAAATCGGGATACGTATCGACGAACACCGTCTTCCCGCCGGCGAGCGTCGTTAAATGCTTGTACATCACGAAGTACGGATCGAAGGCGATCACCTCGTCACCCGGATTGACCAGCGTGCAGAGGGCGAGCATGAGAGCGCCGCTTGTGCCGCTGGTGATGAAGACCGGGCGGTCGGCGTGGCCGTATTCGGCGTTGACGCTGCTCTGAATTTTCTTGATCAGAGGAGCGATCCCCTGCGTCTGGCTGTAGACGTTCTTCCCGGCCCAGACGGCGTCGCACAGCGCCTGCTTGATCGGGTCGGGAGTATCAAAATGAGGCTGACCGATGCTGAGGTTGATCGGATCCTTCATATTCGCCGCGAGATCGAAGACTTTTCGAATCCCCGAGGCGTCGATCTGCTGCATCCGATCGGCAATCCAACGCGCGCTCATGCTGATCCTTTACCATCGGATTTGGGAGTTGCAATTAGTTCTCTTTAAGCAACCTATAGATTTAGATATTACTATTGCAAGGCAATAAAACAAGTGTACAATCCTGCTGGAACCACTTAGACTGACGCATTGGAGATGCGAAATGGATTTTGTAGATTCAGAGCTTATTTCAGTGATTTATCAATTGCTTCCGGGCTTTATTGCCGCTTGGTTATTTTACGGCCTAACGGCTCATGAACCCAAATCGCCGTTCGAACGCACCGTGCAAGCGCTAATTTTCACGGCTTTGATTCAAGCTGTCGTAATCCCCTCGGGTTGGCTTCTGGTGTGGACGGGCACTTTGGGTTTTACGATAGGCGTGTGGAATACCAGTGCCGCGTTCCTGTTATCAATATTTGTATCGATTGTTTTGGGATTGGTGTTTACCTTTTGCGCAAATAGCGGGTATATTCACAATCGCCTTCCCGACCGCATTACGAAGCGGACATCATTCCCCTCTGAGTGGTTCAGCGCATTCAATGAGGATAAACGGTACATTTACCTGCATCTCAATGGCCAACGACGTTTGTATGGGTGGCCGACAGAGTGGCCGGATCGACCCGGATCTGGACATTTCGTCATGGAAGAAGTACAATGGATTTTGGATGACAACACGCGTGTTCCACTCTACTTGACGAAGAAGTTGCTGATTCCGGCAACAGACGTCTTAATGGTTGAATTCTGTAAGTTCTCAGAGGAATTTACGCACACCCCGGAACAGCAAGCAGAAGCCGAGCAAATACTTATCCGACTACAACGTAAAGAAAACAAAGATTCATCGGATGGGTGACCGACACGAAAATCCGCCGGAGCAGCTTTCGAAGAATGGTCCGCCGAATGGTGAAATAATTAGGGGCGGTCGTTCCGGGCAACCGCCACGCAATAATCCGGTTGCAGAGTCCAAGCAAACGTCGCCACCGCCGCAGAAGAATTAATTTTGTGTTCTGATAATGGAAAGACAATAAATGGGAACCAAACGACCTCAACCTCCACCCGGCCGGGAATTTATGTCTAAGGGACATAATGGGTCTCTCCCGAGCCAGCAACTGAAGTCATCAACTTCGCATCCCGCTAACAACAAAGGTGACACAGAGAATATTTCCGCGAAGATCCCAACTTCGCCTCCTCCGCCACCTGCAAAAAAATAGCTAAAGCATTCTGGCATAACGTGGATGGATCATGGATGAGGGCACTCTGATTTTATCTGGAACGCCATCCATTCACTTCCATACCCTTTATCCGTTGAGACCGAATCAGCCGAACAACTCCGCAACCGGGTTCCCCGTCGTCACGCGCACCGGGCGGCCGGTTCGGTCGTAAACCGGAACCTCGGGCGAAATGCCGAAGGCGTAGAGAATCGTCGCGGCAAAATCATCGGGGGTGACCGGCTTATCCTTCACGTAAGCCCCTTGGGGATCGCTGGCGCCGTAGACCTGTCCGCCGCGGATGCCGCCTCCCGCCATCAGTTGCGTGTAACAGTGAGCCCAGTGATCGCGTCCCGAGAAATTATTGATGCGCGGCGTGCGCCCGAATTCTCCCGCCACGACTACCAGCGTGTCGTCGAGCAGCCCGCGCTGATCGAGGTCTTCCAATAACGCTGAAAAGCATTTGTCGAATGAAGGCGTGCAATACTGATGCGTAATCTGTGCCTTGCCGGTGATTTGTCCGTCGATGCCGCAGACATCGTTCGGGACGCCGTGACAATCCCACAGATTGAACTGGCAGCCTTTCGCGTCGAAGAACGTCCAGAAGACATTCACCATCCGCACGCCCGATTCGACCAGCCGGCGGGCCATGAGAAAACTCTGCCCGTACTCATTTCGGCCGTAACGGTCGCGCGTTTCGTCGGATTCGAGCTGGATGTCGAACGCCCGTTTCACTTCCGGCTGCGTCAACAGCGATAGCGCCTGCTCCTGATGCGTGAGCCAGTTTTTCTCGGTCGCCGGGATGAGATTGCCCGTATCCGTTTCGCTCAGTCCCTGCAACAGTGTGTTTCGCGCATCGAGTCGTGCGCCCGTAACGCCATCCAATAACTGAACCGCATCGAGCTTTAGCAGAGCGTCGCTGAGCGAGCCTTTGGGCTCTTTATTGAATGCCACGGGATCGAACTGCGTTCCCAGAAAACCTCCCGATTGTCCTTTATACGGCGGCGAATAGGTTCCAAACGGCCGCGGCAAAATCACCCACGGCGGGATCAACGAATTCGCTCCCGATCCGAGCACGGCGTGCAATATCGCTCCCAAACCCGGATGATCGTCGCGGGCCGCATGCTCTTCCGTCGGCCGCGGCGGAAGCATCCCGTGCAACGTTCTGGCAATCGCCGTCCCGTGACCGTTATCCGAATGCGTCATCGAGCGAATAAATGCTAGCTTATCGGCGTGCATCGCCAGTTGCGGCGTTAAATCGCTGAAGAGAATTCCCGGCACGTTCGTCTCGATCGGCTGAAAGAGCGTGCGAATTCCTTCCGGAGCCTCGGGCTTCAGATCCCACATGTCGTTCTGCGAAGGGCCGCCGCACAGAAAAATGTAGATGCAATTCTTCGCGGTCGCTCGTTCGCGGATTTCCCGATAATCGATCTGCTCGCGGGCCTGAATCAGCGACGGCAGCGCCGCTCCGCCGAGCGCGAGCGATCCCATCTTCAGCAGCGCGCGACGGTGAAGCTGCCGCGTCTGCAGCACGCGCTGGTGCGAATGCATCGGAAACAGATTGATCATCTCATTCTCCTCCACCGCGGCGACGTCTTTTAGCCCCCGTTTTTTAGCCCCCCGTCAATGACGGGGGGGCATCGTCCGCACGAATCGATTGAGTCGTATTAATGCTCGGCTATTGTAACTTTCCTCGCCCTTGAATCGGCCAGATCACTTCCAGTCGATCGCCGCGAAAGCCGAAAAACTGGTCGTGCATCACCGTCGTAAAATCGGCGTAGCCGGGGATGAGTTCAATTTTATCACCGATTTTAAGGTTTTGCGACTCTTTTCCGAGCGACAACTCACAATGCTCGGCACTCATGCGGACCATCGCGGCGTCGGGCCGTCCTTTGACGATCGGCTTTTCGTGATCGGGATTCAGCGTCTTGCGGCCGGAGTCGAGCACCGCCTTATCGAGCGCCGGCCGGCTCACCACGGTGGCCAACACCGAGAGCGAATAGTCCAACCCTTTTAACCCCATGCGGTTCTGGTACAGAGGATCGGCGAAAATTCCGCCGCCGGCCTGCAATTCGGTCACGCCCCCCGTGTAATCCGACGTAATCTGGAAGGAACCCGTCCCCCCTGCGCTAACGATGTCGCAGCAGACGCCCGACTTCACCATCGCGTCCCGGGCCTGAATCAACAGATCCATTGCGGCGAAAATCTGCTTTCGCTTTTCATCGGGATCTTCGACGGTGAGCAAGTGTCCTTCGTACCCCATCACGCCGACGAATTTCACGCCTTTGAGTTTCGAGATGGCTTGCGCGAGTTCGAGGGTGTTGTTGCCGGGACGCGCGCCGACTCGGTTGAGACCGAGATCCATCTCGATGATCACGCGCGGAGCGACACCGTGCTTGTGGCAAATCTGCGCCAGCGGCTCAGCCTGCGCAAAATGGTCGACGGCGATAATCGGATCGGCGGATCGGCATAACGACGCGACACGTTCCCATTTCTTCTCGCCCACGATCATATTGGCGATGAGAATGTCGCGAATTCCCCCGGCGGCCATCACTTCGGCTTCGGAGACTTTCGCGCACGTCACGCCGATCGCGCCGGCTTGAATTTGCTTCCATGCAACCGCAGGGGTTTTATGGCATTTTTCGTGCGGACGCCATTGCATCCCCTTACCGATGATGGTCGCAGCCATTTTCTGGATATTCGCTTCAAGAATATCGAGGTCGATGCAATAGGTGGGGGTATCCAGGTCGAATTTCTGCATGCCGATGAATGACACGATTTCCTCGCCAACTGTTAGGGTTTGTCAGAATTTCCGTTCAGGAAGTTGTTGCCACGAAAACAAACCAGTTTATCGTCCGCTGAGGCTCAGCGGCAGAGAACCACGACAAAGAACGGAAAATTTTTGATTCCGAGCCGTTGACACTCTCGAATCAGCCGATAGAATGTGGGGCTCCCCTTGAGGGACGGCTTCGCTGTCGCCGACAGAATTTTCTGGGTGCGATATGCACTCCAGACGATTCGGACGGTGAAGCTATTCGTCATCACGCGGTTGGCAACAGTTCAACCTCACGAGTTTTTGTGGGGACGCGACGCCAGAGCGTGATGACGGACGAAACTGCTCTTTGACAATTTGGTGGGTGTGTGAGAGACGTTCAAGAAGTTTGAGGAACG
>JBBECD010000248.1:0-10810 GCA_040881995.1 Planctomycetaceae bacterium | reverse complement strand
AAGCCTACTGGAACACCCTCGCCACCTGATTACCGAAATCGGCGACTACACCCATAACAAGATAACAAGTCCAAAAATCTGAGATGATGACAACCATCCCCGACCGTGTTACAATTGTTTCAACGATGCGGCGTCGCGAAAAAGAACGATTTTCGAAATTATGCTTTAACCGATAATCCGGCTGTGAAGGCGGGCTACAAGTCTCGAACCGTCATGCCCAGCCGGGAGATAAATTATGCCTCAGACTCAGAATATCCATATTCGGGAAACGATCCCGCTTCCCTCGCCGCAATTGTTGCGCGAGGAACTCCCTGCCTCGCAAGAAGACGCCCTGCTGGTCGTCGAATGGCGCAAGTCGATCGAACGTGTCCTCGCCGGTGAAGACAAACGGCTGATCGTCACCGTCGGACCCTGTTCGATTCACGACAAAGCCGCGGCTCTCGATTATGCCCGCCGATTGTCGGAACTCGCCGACAAGGTCTCAGACCAGTTGTTGCTCGTCATGCGCGTTTACTTCGAAAAACCGCGGACGACGCTCGGCTGGAAAGGACTGATCAACGATCCCCATCTCGACGACACGTTCGACATGTCGACCGGATTGCGGCTTGCGCGGGAAATTCTGCTCGATGTCACGAGGATGAAACTTCCCGCCGTGACCGAACTGCTCGAACCGATCACGCCGCAGTACATCGCCGATCTCATCGCCCTGGCGGCGATCGGCGCCCGCACCACCGAGTCGCCGACGCATCGCCAGATGGCGAGCGGACTGTCGATGCCGGTCGGTTACAAGAACGGGACCGACGGCAACCTCGACGTGGCCATCAACGCCATGCAGGCTGCGTGCAGTCCGCACCGGTTTCTCGGTATCGATTCCGACGGGCAGACATGCATCGTCCACACCACGGGCAACCCCGCCGGCTTTCTGATTCTTCGCGGCGGACGTTCCGGCCCCAACTATTCGCCCGACGATCTCAAGAGCGCGACCGAACAACTGACGAAAGCCGGACTTTCGCCGCGGTTCATGGTCGATTGCAGTCATGCGAACTCGAATAAAGATTATCGCCGGCAGGCGGAAGTCTGGAACGCCGTCATCGAACAGCGACTGGCGGGAAATGACACGATCATCGGTCTGATGCTCGAAAGCAATATCGCACCGGGACATCAGAAATTGACCAGCAACCCCGCCGACCTGGCTTATGGCGTGTCCATCACCGACGGCTGCATCGGCTGGGAGGAGACCGAACAGCTCATTCTCTCGGCTCACGAAAAGCTTTCCGCCGAATCGATGGCCGTCCGCTGAATCTCGCGAAATCGCGAGCGCCCGCCTCATTGATCTGTTCAAGTCCGGCTCATTATGCCATAATATGTAGCATAGGCTACATTTTCTTTCAGAGGATCACTCAGCAGCATGCTTCTTCACCCCCGCATGACGGTAAAGGCAGAATCTAGTCCCGTCGGCAAGAGAGACCCCGGGCGACTTATTGCCTGCGGCGTGATAGCGTTGCTCGCCGCAATCGTCGGCTGCGGAAGCGATTCATCTGCTCCCAATGCCGCTCCCATCGGTTCGACGAAGGCAACGGGAGCAACGTACGGCGGATCCTATCCGATCAAAATCGTGGCAACGACGGGCATGGTGACCGATATCGTGCAAGAGATCGCCGGCGAACATGCCGAAGTCACCGGCTTGATCGGGGCGACCGTCGATCCGCATCTGCACAGTCCCTCGCGCAACGACGTCAAAGCGCTGTTCGCGGCCGACCTGGTTTTTTACTCGGGACTGATGCTCGAAGGGCGGATGGGAGATGCTTTCGTCAGCGTGGGCCGATCGGGAAAACCGGTGTTCGCGGTGACCGAAGGAATCGACGAAAAGTATCTGCTCGAACCGCCGTCGTTCGCGGGGCATTGGGATCCGCACGTCTGGATGGACGTCTCTGCCTGGAGCCAATGCGTCGAATACGTCACCAACGTCCTGGCGGACTACGATCCCAGCCACGCCGAGTCGTACCGCGCGCGATGCGTCGCCTATCGCGAAGAATTACGGCGGCTCGATGAATATGTCCGCCAGGTGATCGCTTCGATTCCCGAATCGCAGCGGGTGCTCGTGACGGCGCACGATGCATTCGAATATTTCTCGCGGGCCTACGATATCGAAATTCGCTCGGTGCAGGGGCTCTCGACCGAATCCGAGGCGGGAGTCGACGACGTCAACCGGCTCGTCGATTTCATCGCCGAGCGCAAACTCAAGGCGATCTTCGTCGAGTCGAGCGTTCCTCCCAAGAACATTCAGGCGGTGGTCGAGGGAGTCCGTCAACAGGGAGTCGAGATCGTCATCGGGGGGGAGTTGTATTCCGACGCGATGGGACTCGCCGGCACGTACGAAGGAACCTACATCGGCATGATCGATCACAACGCCACCACGATCGCGCGGGCGCTGGGAGGCGAATCCCCGGCCGGAGGGTTTAAGGGGAAACTGAAGTCGGCGAAATAGTCGACTCTCCGTTTAGCCGCGACGCGAAGGGTTTCCGTAGCGGAGTGCTTCAAATGACGAATGTCGAATCAAGCCCGAATGACGAATGTCTAAACGACGAAACGTGAGATCGAAAGCACGTGCGACGAATAACCAGCTTGTTTCGACATTCGGACTTCGGGCTTCGTCATTGATTCGACATTCGGATTTCGACATTCGACATTTCATAAGTAGAACCAACGTCATGTCCACCGACCCCACCACCACGCGGACGGCCCCCGAACATCCGGTTTCGTCGCCGCTGACGATCGACGACATGACGGTCGCCTACGACCGCAAGCCGGTGCTGTGGAACATCGATTACGACGCTCCGCTCGCCAAACTGGTGGCGATCGTCGGCCCCAACGGCGCCGGCAAGAGCACGCTGATTCGCGCGGTCCTCGATCTGGTCCCCCTCGTCTCCGGAGTGGTCCGGGTCTTCGGTCAGCCGTATCGGCAGCAGCGAAGCCGCGTGGCGTATGTGCCGCAGCGCGGCAGCGTCGACTGGGACTTCCCCGTCAGCGCGCTCGACGTCGTCGCTATGGGACTCTATCGGCAGATCGGCTGGTGCCGGCCGGTCACGAAAAAATACAAAGAACTCGCGCTGCACGCCCTCGACCGCCTCGGCATGGCGGCGTTCGCCCGGCGGCAGATCAGTCAACTTTCAGGCGGACAGCAGCAGCGAGTCTTCCTCGCGCGGGCGCTCGTGCAGGAAGCCGATTTGTATCTGATGGACGAACCGTTCACCGGCGTCGACGCGGCGACCGAGCGGGCCATCGTCGAGCTGCTTCGCGAACTTCAAGCGCAGGGAAAAACCGCGCTGGTCGTGCATCACGACCTGCAGACGGTCAACGAATATTTCGACGAAGTGCTGTTGCTCAACTTGCACCTCGTCGCCGCCGGTCCGACGGCGGACGTCTTCACGGTGGAAAATCTTCGCAAGACGTACGGCGGAAAACTGGCGCTGCTCGATCAAGTGGGACAACGCATCGCCGTGCCGGAGAGCCGCTGATGTCCGCAAACGGCACGAGTCTCGTGTTGGCGTTGTTGATCGTCGCCGGCGGGTTCGTCGCGGCCGCGGCTCAAGACGACGTCGCGATTCGACCAACGAGAACGACTCTCAGCAGTCCGGAACTCGCGCTGCCGGAGTGGGATCAGTTCGTCCGCGTCGTGTTGCTCCGCGATTACAATACGCGCGTGGTGCTGGCGGGGACTGTTCTCCTGGGAATCTGTTCGGGAGTCATCGGCACGTTTCTGCTGCTGCGCGGACGGGCGATGGCGGGAGACGTCATCAGTCACTCCGCCCTGCCCGGTTTGGCGATCGCGTTTCTCGTCGGCGAAGCCATCAACCCGGGAGCGGGCCGCGTTACGTCCACGCTGCTCATCGGCGCGGTCGTTTCCAGTCTGATCGGCATGGGCTGCGCGAATCTCATCCGGCGGTATACGAAACTCAAAGAAGAAACGGTGCTGGCAATCGTCCTCAGTCTGTTTTTCGGTCTGGGAGCGACGCTGCTCTCGATCGTGCAGCAGATCCCTTCCGCACAACTCGCCGGGCTGCAAAACTACATCTTCGGCAAAGCGGCATCGCTGATCTATAACGACGTGCTGCTGATCGGCGTCTCGGCGGGAGTGGTCGTCCTGTTGGGACTCTTCTTCTTCAAGGAACTCGTGATTCTCTGCTTCGACGAAGAATACGCCGCGACGCAAGGCTGGCCCACGAAACGGCTCGACCTGTTGCTGATGGGACTGGTCGTCGGCGTGACCGTCATCGGTCTGCAAAGCGCGGGAATCCTGCTGGTCGTCGCTTTGATGATCACCCCCGCGGCGGCGGCGCGGTTCTGGACCGATCGCATCGGCTGGCTCACGCTGACGTCGGCGACGTTGGGAGGGGCGAGCTGTTATCTCGGCGTGATGCTCAGCGCGTTGATTCCGCGGATGGCGACCGGCGCCGTCATCGTGCTGACGGGCTCGCTGTTCTTTTCCATCAGCCTGCTTTTCGGCATGCGTCGCGGGTTATTCTGGAAATGGTATCATGCGTATCAACTGCGTCAGCGCGTCGAACGGGCCGACCTGCTCCGCGCCTGTTACGAAGCGGCGGAGTCGCTCGCCGCGACCGGTGCAAGTCATTCGCAGCCGCGCGAATTAACCGACGTTGTTTTCACCGTGCCGCAACTATCGGGGTATCGCAACTGGAGTGCGCGGCGTTGGAATCGATTGCTCTCGAAAGCGATCGGACACGAATTGATCGTGCCGCTTCCCGACGGCGAATACCGCCTAACGCCCGCGGCGATCGCCGAATCGCGGCGGATCGTGCGGAATCACCGGTTGTGGGAAATGTATCTCATTCATTACGCCGACGTCGCACCGTCGCACGTCGACCGCGGAGCCGACTGGATCGAACACGTCCTCGCCCCGGAGGTCGTGGATGAACTGATACGGCTGCTGGGCGAGCAGCGGGACGTCGTGACCGTGCCGGATAGCCCGCATCCGCTGCATGCGGAGATAAAGAGTGGGGGAGGGGGAGAGTGGGAGAGGGGGGGATGAGAATTTCACACCTCGCCCTCCGGGAGAGGGTGCCTTCCGTTTAGCCGCGACGCGGAGGGTTTCCGTAGCGGAGCGTTTTTTTAATGTCGAATGTCGAAGCTCAAATGTCGAATCAATGACGAAGCCCGAAATCCGAATATCGAAAGCTTCATGCTCTTGGCACTGATAAACTCGATTTCCGCATTCGTCATTTGGACATTCGTCATTCGGATTTGATTCGACATTCGGATCTCGACATTCGTCATTGCCGTCACTGTTTAACGTTTGATACATAAGGCGGAACGCAGTTGTTCTCCGAATTCTGGACCTACCTTTCCGACTGGAGCGCGTTCGACACCTGGATCGCGGTGACGGCGGCGCTGTCGGCGATGGCTTGCGCGCTGCCGGGGTGTTTTCTCGTGCTCCGCCGGCAAAGTCTGCTGGGGGACGTGCTCAGTCATACGGTGCTGCTCGGGATCGTTCTCGGATTTCTGGCGTCGCATGCCTTGCTGACGCGCGGATGGATCGCCCCCTCCAGTTATCCGGCGATTCAGAAAACGGCGATCTTCGCCGGGGCGATTCTCATCGGCATCGTCACGGCGGTGTTGACGGAATCGGTCAGACGGATCGGCCGCACCGAAAGTTCGGCGTCGCTCGGCGTCGTGTACACGACGCTGTTCGCAGCGGGATTGCTGCTGATTCGCCTCGCCGCCGATCACATTCACATCGATGCCGATTGCGTGCTGTTCGGCCTGGAAGAAACCGCTGTGCTCGATACGGTGGGCACGACGGGGATCCCCCGCTCGGCGCTGGTCAACGGCGGCATGCTGCTCGTCAATGGCCTGCTCGTCGTGCTGTTTTTCAAGGAGCTGCGACTGAGCAGTTTCGATCCGCAACTTGCCGATGCGCTCGGCCTGCGCCCTGGCGTCATCAACATGGTGCTGCTGATCGCCACGTCGGCAACGCTGGTCGCGGCGTTCGAAAGCGTGGGGAACATTCTCGTCATCGCCATGCTGATCGTCCCCGCTGCGACGGCGTTTCTGCTGACCGATCGTTTGCCGTTTCTACTGATGTGGTCGCTGATTCTCGGGGCGCTCTGCGCGATCATCGGTCACGTCGCGGCACTCACGCTGCCGCCGATTGTGTTTTCGCGGCTGGGCTGGCCCGAAGTCGATGGCGCCCGCACGGCGGGAATGATGGCGACCATCAGCGGACTTTTCTTTTTCGGTGCACTGCTCTTCTCGCCGCGCAAGGGAATTCTGAGCAAGCTGTTTCATCAACTGCAATTGCAACTGCGATTCGTGGCGGAAGACGTGCTGGGGACGATTTATCGAGCGGAAGAAGCGGGGAAACCGCAACTTCGTCAGGAGTTGGTCACCGACGCGGCGTCGCGATGGAATCAGTCGTTTCTGACAGCGTGGGCGCTCGTCCGGCTCAAGCAACTCGGCCTGGTGATGCAGCAACAGCGCGAGGTTCGTTTGACGCCGAAGGGAAAATCGCTCGCCGAGGCGATCGTGCGCTCGCACCGCTTGTGGGAAAGTTACATGGCCCGGCATCTGCAATTGCCCGACGTCCACTTGCATGCCACGGCGGAATGGGTCGAACACTTTCTCGATCCCGCGCTGCGCGAAGCGCTCGAATCGGAACTCGATCGTCCGCAAAGCGACCCGCAGGGAAAACAAATCCCCGCCGAGCCGGTGGAGTGACAAATGGGCTTGCCGTATTTCCTCCTCGTTCCCATGCGGAGCTTGGGAACGCAAGGTCTTCGAAGCTCCTGCTTCGCCATGGGGATGCGCCCACCTCTGATCTTTGATAAAGACACATTGGCGGACAAGCCGCCAGTGGCACACCGAACTCGGCACCCGGCGAGTGGGGCTGATATTTTCTCTGCGCACGGTTATATTCCACACCAGCCTTTCGCCCGTTCCGACCGACACGCCGTCAGGATCTCGTCACGATGACTGAAACGACCGCGCCCCCCTCTCCATCCTCCGCTTCCGCCGAGATTCCGCGGCTTTCGCGCGATCCGTCGTTCTGGGGGATGACCGTCACCCAGTTTCTCGGGGCGTTCAACGATAATCTGTTCAAGCAACTGGTGTTGTTGCTGTGCGTCGATTACATCGCAATTTCCGGCTCCGACTATCAGGGGCTGGCAATCGGCGTGTTCGCGCTGCCGTTCGTGTTGTTGTCGGGATTTTCGGGATTTCTTTCGGACCGCTGGAGCAAAAGCCGCATCATTGTGTGGTGCAAGGTCGCCGAGATTGCGATCGCGGCATTCGCGATGCTCGCCTTCTTTCTCGGACGGGAGAATCCCGGCGTGCAACTCTTCGGTTTGATGGTCGTGCTGTTTCTGCTGGCGGCACAAAGCGCCGTCTTCGGACCGTCGAAATACGGCATCCTCCCCAATCTGTTTCGCGAAGGAGATCTGCCGGTGATCAACGGCGCCATTCAGATGACGACTTTTCTCGCGATCATTCTTGGCACTGCAGCCGCAGGATTTTCCAAAGAATGGTATCGCGAGCACCTTTGGATCGTGAGCGCGTTCGGCATGGTCATCGCGGTCGCGGGGACATTCACGTCGCTGCTTATCCGCTCGACGAAGGCGGTTTCACCCAACTTGAAATTCGAACCTTATTCGCTGGCAATACCCCAAGAGACCCTGGTCTATTTGAAACGCGACCGCGCGCTGGTCTTCGTGCTGCTGGTGGCATCGCTGTTCTGGTTCGTCGGCGGCGTCGTGCAGCAGATCATCACGGCGTTCGGCAAGCAGCAACTGCAGGTGGGAGATATCCGCACGAGCATGTTCAGCGTATTCATCGCCGTGGGAATTTCGATCGGCTGCCTGCTCGCCGGGAAACTCTCGGGACATCGCATCAACTTTCGCCTGGTGACGTGGGGAACCTGGGGCATGATCGCGTCGCTGTCGGTCTTAACCGTGTTGGGACTGCAATCGCCCGAGATGGTCACCAATCCCGCTTTGCGCCCTCCCGTCGCATTGTCCGAATTGTTCGCGACCGAGAGCTGGATCGAATTTCTGTCGCGGCTGGCGTTTCTGACGCTGGGACTCGCCGCCGGTTTCTTCATCGTTCCGTTGCAAGTCTTCATTCAGACACGGCCTCCCCAAACGCAAAAGGGACGTATGATCGGCGCGATGAATCTCATCAACTGGATTTTCATTCTGGGGGCGGGTGCGTTTTATTCGGCTGGAAGCATCGGACTGCTTGCGGGAAATCGCCCCATCAGTCATCTGTTCGGCACGCTGGCGCTGGTGCTGATTCCGATCGCGATCTGGTATCGCCCGCACGCCGCCGCTCATTTCCGTGACGATGTTTCCTCGGAAAATCAGCAAGGTTGACGCCGCCGTTGAACGGCGACTTCAGTTTTCTTGAGCCTAATCTCGAGGCGTCACAATCATTCCGCTCCGCGTTAACGGATTACGTGCTCAATTCCTCACAATCGTTCAAGTTCACCGCCGAACGGGGACGATCTGTAAACAGTGACTCAGCACGTCTGAGCAAAACGTCCCGTCGCGGTGACGTGGAATCGAGCGGAAAAACGCCTCGAACGCAAGTCAACGGCAAGCATTATCTCCTTGCCGGATTTGTAGTTTTGGCGAATCCGCCCGACTCCGCACCGGAACCGGCGGTTCAGTCAGGGGGGGATATGTTGCGTGCGGAATTCAAGTGGGCGGCTGCGCTCTTGCTCTGGGGTCTCACCGGCTGCCAGTGCTCGGTGCTGACCCGCTATTATGCCGATGCCGTCGATGATGTTTCCGATTACGATCTGGAAATGGACGCCTTTTATCGCCCGACGTGGGATCTCAATCGCATCGGCAAGCCGGACTGGTGTCAGTCGGCCTTCAATCGTTTCTGGTGCCGCTGCCATGGCTGCGACGCGTATTGCGATTATCACAGTCTCGATCACTCCACCTATTATGACGAAGAACTCGACGCCGACGATCGACCGGTCGACGGCGACGACGGACCGGCTCCGGCTGAGCCGACTCCGCCTCCGTACGACGAGGTTCCGCCTGCCAAACCGGTCGCCCCTCCTCAGCCTCCCCGTCCCATCGAAGCGGGCGCCGTGCCCGCCGACTCGAATCAGAACGACGATCTCACGTCGGCCTATTCGCTGGATCGGCCGACGTTGATCGGCCGCTCTGCTCAGCCAAATTTTTCCAAGAAATCAACTGGTGACGGCATAGGACGGAGCCGCGTGTTTTCGACCCAAACACCGCTCCGCATGCCGTCGCCGAATATTTTCCCCGTGATTTAGTGATACGCTTCGTGCCGCAGCATCGGGGAAGAATTTTGCAGCGCGATGGGCGGCTTGACATCCGTTGGCCGCGACGTCCCGCCGGCTGGCAGAAAGGAGTAAGACATGGCAGTCCGTCCCGCCGATGTGACATGTCGCCGTTGGATCGCCATTCTGTTGGGATGCGGCTGGACCGCCGCGATGGGGCTTTCGCTCGAAGGGGCGGAGAACTCGAAACGGCGAACAGAATCGGCAACCCCCACGGCAACGGAATCGCACCTTTTCGCTGCCGCTCCGGACGAGGATTCTTCGGACAAGAACGAACGCCGGGCGGCGAGACCGCTATCGTCGGACGATGCACGCCTCACCACGCTGACTCAGGGAACGTCGTCGAACGACGTGCGGACCCGGTGCATCAAACGCTTGCCGTATCACAAGTTCTCGAAAAAGAGCCGCAAGCAGGTCGACGATATACTCGATAACATCAGCCTGTTTCGACAATTGCCGACGTACGAATTTGAGACGCATCACGACGCCTACCGCTATTTCACGAGCCATCCCGACGTCGCGGTGAGCATCTGGCGCGTGATGAAAATCTCACAGTTCCAAATGTTTCAGACCGGCCGCGACAACTTCGAAGCCGACGCCGGCGACGGAACGGTCGGCACGATCGACGTGTTGTATCGCAGCGCGACGCAAAACGTGATTCTCTGCGAAGGATCGTACAAGACCCCCTTTCTCCCCAAGGCGATCACCGCCAAGGCGCTTATTCATCTGCAGTCGGAATATCGCACCGGCACGTCGGGACGACCGGTCGTCCGCCATCGGGCCGACTTATTCGTTTCGCTCCCGTCGCAAACCGTCGAAGCCGCGGCGATACTCATTTCTCCGCTGAGCAATGTGATTATCGATCGCAACTTTCACGATATCAGCGTCTTCATGCATATGATGTCGATGGCGATGTCGCGGCAGCCGGGGTGGGTGGAACAGACGGCCCGTCAAATGGAAGGCGTTCTCAAAATCCGCCGCGCCGAACTCGTGGACGTCACGGCGAAAGTGTACGCCGACTGGCTGCGCGAGCAACGCATCCAGACGATCTCCGGCGAACAGGGTCGCCTCGAGACTGATCCCGCTCCTATCCCGCCGGACCAGGAACCAGCACGATCAAGCGCCCCATCGGCAGATCGTCCGTCGCGATGAAAACACGAGCCCGAAGCGCAAGTTTTGAAGTTGCGCTTTATCGTCGCTTTCTTGTGTTTCACCGTTTATTGCCGATTCTTACGGCCTGACAGGCCAACACCCTATTAGCCCCTGGCGAAGCCTGGAGTCACGACTTCCCTTTCGAAACACCGATCCGACAAAACGCGAAACATCAAATCCTCGTTAAGGTGCCTGGTTGCGCGAAGCAGATTCGGCACAGGCGCGGGTCGCGCTCATATCGATGTCTATAAATGCTGCGAAATGGTCGCGAGATGGTGGCGAGATGGTGCGGAAGGCGCTGCGAGACGCGCGCGAGACGTCGATTTG
>JBBECD010000247.1:4579-10811 GCA_040881995.1 Planctomycetaceae bacterium | reverse complement strand
ACTTTTTGGGTGCCACTGGCTCCGCCAGTGTGCCTTTGGTTTTTGTTCTTTTCGACGACGGTCCGATGGATTCTTGCTGAGTTTTGATGAATTCTTCTTGACGTCCTTTTGACGTCTCCGTGAAATGAATTGAAAGGCACACTGGTAAAATCCGTGGCATCCAACGTTGGTTTGGAGTTTCACTTTTCATTGCTTACGGATATCCACACTGCCGGAACGTTGTATATCGTCAATGGTGTTCGCTGCGCCGTCAGGACCGAGCGAATCGACAATCACGACTCGTTTGCCTCCCTGCACTGATACCGCGATGCGGAACGGATGATGCCAAAAATCGACAAGTTGGCCGTCACTGGTCCAGTTGCCACCTGCGTCACGCAGCCGGCCCTCGCTCTTCGCTCTGGCGATCAAATGTTTATAACCATCAGGAGGTACGCGCTCCCAAGTATCTGTGTCTAGTGGAGCGCCGAAACTCTCCACATCCGCATCGCTCAATCCGAAACAAAACTGCTGAATCGACTCCACCGTGTCGATGGTGCGTCTTAGCCTTAACAGACGAGACGCCGGGTCGCTCATGGACACCACAATACCAGCAAATCCGATGAGCGAGAGCGCGGCCAGAAGCAACTTTCCGCGTTTCGAGGTCGCAATCTTGACGTGCCCAAATGCAAAAATCGCAAGAAGAATAGCGGCGAGGAGCAGACCAGCAAGCAGCGCGCCTTCACGAACGGTTGGGTGCAGCCCGATGTAGGCAAAGGTGATCATGTGGGAATAAACTCCTGACGATCCAAGATGCAATAGGTCAGACTTTATGCCTGAGGAACGAACGCCGCCCAAACATCGTCAGGGTGTGATTCTGACAAAAGAGATCGATTCGCGTTCGTCCCGCCTCCGTTCATACGCATGAAACACCCAACCAAAACATTACATCACTGCCGTTCGTATTTGTCAATATGGTGAAACTTTCCCCCGTGTGGCCACGGCGGGCGGCACGGGCGAAACGGAGTCTCCGGCGGGTGGCACAGGCGAAACGGAGCCCCCTCCGCACTCATCCGGTAGCGGCGCGGGACGGCTGTCGCTTGTCACCGCACAACATGCTGTTACACTTTTTGGGTGCCACTGGCTCTGCCAGTGTGCCTTTGGTTTTTGTTCTTTTCGACGACGGTCCGATGGATTCTTGCTGAGTCCTGATGAATTCTTCTTGACGCCCTTTGGGCATGTCCGTGAAAATGGATGGAAAGGCACACTGGCAGAACCAGTGGCACCCCAAGAGTTTGTCAGCATGTTGATTGGTTGAGAGCGACAGTCGTCTTACCGCGATCGGAAAGAGCGATTATCGTCGCCAGTGCCACCCGCCGCTCAAAGGAGATCACACTGAGGTTGAAGAAATGAGCCGAACCAATCACTGGAGCGAACGGGTGTCCGCTTCGCGGCCCCACCCGTCGCTCAGTTCCGGCGTTGGGCCGCCTGATCAATCGCCGATGGACGCGACACACATGCAAACGAGGAGCCTCAAGCTGGTCCTCCAGACCCTCGAGGAGGCCCGCGCGGAAGTCGAGGCGATGAGCCCGGCGGACAGGTCACACGTGTCCGCCGACTGGTTGGCGCGGCTTCGCGCCCTGACCTCGGCAGATCCGTGGACGCTTGGCTTCTCCTTGGTGCTTCGGAATAGCGACACGGTTGTCGGGTCGGCTGGCTTCAAGGGACCTCCGGCAGCGGACGGCGTCGTTGAGATTGCTTATGGCGTCAACCCCGAGCACCAGGGACGGGGATACGCGACAGAAGCCGCGCAGGCGCTGAGCGCCTACGCCTTTAGCAGCGGCCAGGTTCGCGTAGTCCGGGCACACACGCGGCCGGAGCCAAACGCCTCGATGCGGGTCTTAACAAAGTGCGGTTTCCGACGCATCGGCGAGGTGATCGACCCGGAAGACGGGTTGGTGTGGAGATGGGAGAAGGACGTTGAAGCGGCGGCCGAACCAGACGCTGCAGCAGACGGCGGGGCATGATTCGTTTCTGGGACTTCATAGCTCTCCGGTGCCCCGCCGCTGCTGAGCTTTGTCGTTATCCCACTCAAGACCATGAACCCGAGCGATATCTCACAACTTGTCAATGCGGTATGTGATGGCGACGACAACGCCTTTCACGCGCTGCTCGAGGCCGGGTGCCCCGGTTGGGATCGATACACGCTATCGCCTCTGTCCCCTCGCGTGCCCCGGCTGTGTCAGCCGTGTCTTCGATGATGACAAGACCTTAAGAAGCGTGCGAAATTCATCCGGCAACGACGCCGCGCGAAGTAATCGAAGATCCAGATGGAATCGCCCGGCTGACACAGCCGGGGCACGCAAGATTTAGAACCGCCAGGCGAGAGGAACGGGCTCGCCTCGGATCTGGAACAGCGGGTGGTGTCCTCATTTGGGTGGCACGTCCCGGAGTCTTCGACGGGCGTGTCGATTGCTGTAAAGAACCACGCCCTTCGCAAAGCCTCAGGGGCGTGCCACCCGCTGAGCACTTCTGAATTACGACACCACCGAACAGCGGGTGCGCCTTGCAATCGCTCGGGCGTTGGGGTAACGTCCGGTTCAGAGTTCATTCGTCGATCTCAACGGGAGAAAACTGGTGAGACGCGAGGTTGTTCGTTCGCTTGTGATCGCGTCGATCATCACCGGTTTGCTGGCGGTGCTGATCGTCGCCGGTTCGCGGCGGCTGTCGCATTTTGACGCGGCGCTGGTGGGATACACATTCGCCACGTTGTTCGCCGCGTTTGCACTGGCCTACCGTTACTCGATGTGGCTGCAACGGCCGCCGACGGCGTTGTACTGGAACCGCGGGTGGCAGGTCTTTCTCCGTCCCCGACATGTGTTGCAGAACCTGCGTCTGCTGGGGCGGCGGTTGTTGAGCGTGATCGTCTTCAACCGCTTCATCTGGCGGCGGGACCGGGCGCGCGGGGCGGCGCATTGGCTGATCATGTGGGGCTGCATTCTGGCCGCTCTCATCACGTTCCCGCTGGTGTTCGGCTGGGTACATTTCGAAACCGTGCCGGGAGATTTCAGCACTTATCGCGTGTTTGTCTTCGGTTTTTCGGCGTTCGCGTTCCCGATCGATTCGGTGAGGGGGCACTTTATTTTTCACGCGCTGGTGTGGTCGTCGTTTATGGTGATCGCCGGCGTGATGGTCGCCATGCATCGCCGGATGAGCGACCGCGACGCACTGGCGCTGCAGCAATTCGGGGAGGATTTTGTGCCGTTAATTCTGCTGTTTTCGGTGAGCGTCACCGGGCTGATGCTGGTCGTCAGCTACGAATGGATGTACGGCTACGGTTACGATTTTCTTTCGCTGGTGCACGCGGTGACCGTCATCGTTACGCTGCTGTGGCTGCCGTTCGGGAAGTTCTTTCATATCTTACAGCGGCCGGCGCAGATCGGGGCGGCGTTTTACCGCGATCTCGGTCGACGCAGCACGCAGGCGCATTGCGCCCGTTGCGGCGAGGCATTCGCCTCGGAGATGCAGGTTAACGATCTGATTCAGATCGAGCGGGAACTCGGCTTCAATTACGATACGCCCGAGGGAAAAGCCGAACATTATCAGTGGACTTGTCCGCGATGCCGGCGGTTACTGCCGGCACTGGCACAGGGGCGGTTGTGGATGAACGCCCGGCAGCAAACGGCCGGTGCAGATGACATTGATTATACGATTTAACGAAACACCTTCTCGCTGCCGTTGAAACCAATTCATCGACGCGCGACTTCAGATCGAGAGCTCATGTCACAAAAACCTGCCGCCGATCTGGAGATCATCGACCGATTCGGCCCCCATCTGGCGTATGCGGAAGGGGACCGGCTCGATCGGGGTCTCGAACCCGACCGGCTGGTGAAAACGCACTGCTGCTTCTGCGGACAGCAATGCGGCATTCAATTGAAGGTGCGGGATAATCACGTTATCGGATTCGAGCCGTGGGAGGATTTCCCCTTCAACCGCGGCATGCTTTGTCCGAAAGGGGTCCGCCGCTATCTGCAAGAGTCGCATCCCGACAGGCTCGTCTCTGCTTATGAACGCGATCCGCAATCGCCCGGCGGTTTTCGGCCGATGGCATATGCCGATGCCGTCACACGGGTGGCGGCGGAGATTCAGCGGATTCAAAGCGAACATGGTCCCGATGCGATGGCGATACTCAGCGGGGCGAGCCTGACGACCGAAAAAACGTACCTGATGGGCAAATTCGCCCGCGTCTGCCTGAAGACCGCCAACATCGACTACAACGGCCGGCTCTGCATGGTCAGCGCCGCGGCGGGAAATAAAAAGGCGTTCGGCGTCGACCGCGCGGCCAATCCGTGGAGCGATATTCTCAAGGCGGACGTGGTCTGGATCAGCGGGGCGAATGTCGCCGAGTGCGCGCCGATCACAACGAACTACGTCTGGCAGGCGCGCGAACGCGGGGCGAAGGTGATCGTCGTCGATCCGCGGATTACGCCGATCGCCCGCACGTGCGATCTGTTTCTGCCGGTCAAACCGGGCCGCGACGTCGCGCTGTTCAACGGGATTCTGCATGTGATGATCGAGAACGACTGGCTCGATCACGACTTCATCGCGAAGCACACGATCGGTTTCGACGACGTCGCCGCGCACGTGAAGGACTGGACGCCGCAACGCACCGCCGAGGTCACCGGTATCGCCGAACGCAACATTCGCCAGGCCGCCGAGTGGTGGGGGACGGCCAAGTCGAGTTTTCTGATGCACGCCCGCGGCATCGAACATCACAGTCACGGCGTGCAGAACGTGTTGGGAGCGATCAATATCGTCCTTGCTTCGGGACGCATCGGCCGCGAAGGCTGCGGATACGCGACCATCACCGGCCAGGCCAACGGGCAGGGGGGCCGCGAGCACGGTCAGAAATGCGATCAATTACCCGGGGCCCGTGACCTGATCAACCCCGAGCACCGCGCCCAGGTGGCGAAAGTGTGGGACGTGAACCCCGACGACTTGCCGCAGCCCGGGGCGGATGCCTACGAAATCTTCCGCAAGATCGACCGCGGCGAAATTCGCGGACTGTTGACCATCTGCTTCAATCCGCTCGTCTCGCTGCCGGACAACAATTTCGTCGCGGCGATGCTCGAACGACTCGATTTTTACGTCGCCATCGACTTCTTCCTCAACGAAACCGCCCGACATGCCGACGTCGTGCTGCCCGGCTCGCTGCACGAAGAAGATGAAGGAACGGTCACGACCGCCGAGGGGCGGGTCGTGCGCATTAATAAGGCGATCGATTCTCCCGGCGATGCGCGGCAGGATTGGAAGATCATCCAGGACATCGCCGCTGCGCTTAAGCGGCCGAAGGGATTCACGTTCAACGCGCCGCGCGAGATATTCGACGAGCTTCGCCGCGCGAGCAAAGGAAGCGTGGCCGATTACTCCGGCATCACCTACGAGAAAATCGAACGGCAATACGGCGTGTTTTGGCCCTGTCCCGCGCTCGAACATCCCGGCACGCCGCGGCTGTTCGAGCCGGGGTCGTGGAATCCGATTGCCCAAGGGGCTGGGCCGTTTTACTATGCCGACGGCAAGGCCCGCTTTAACGTCGCCGCCTACACGCCTCCGGCCGAAGAGATCGACGACGAGTTTCCGGTCATTCTGACGACCGGCCGCGTCGTCAGCCATTTTCTGTCGGGCACGCAGACCCGGCGGATCGGCCCGCTGGTCGATCAATACCCGTCCCCCAAGGTGGAGATCCACCCGCAACTCGCCAGGCAATACGGCATCGAGGAGGGAGACTGGGTCGTCGTCGAATCTCGCCGCGGCCGCTGCGTGCTGCCGGCGATGGTGGTGCGCACGATCCGCCCCGATACCGTGTTCGTTCCCTACCATTGGGCGGGGGCGAAAAGCATTAATCAATTGACGATCTCGGCCCAGGATCCGATTTCGAAGATTCCCGAGTACAAGGTGTGTGCGGTGCGAATTTCGCGAGCCGACGCGCCGCCGGAATACGCGGCGACGCACGAGCCGCAGCAGTAAGATACGTCTCACACGAAGGCGCGAAGGTGAGAACCGACCCGAGTAATCATTGTTCCTGAGTTTCCTTTGGCTTAGCGTATGCATCTTTCTCATCCGAAAAATGCGATGTGATTCACCGGCCACGAAACACGCTTCATTGTGCTAAACGCTGTCGGAGCGGCTAGCTCCGGTTGCTTCCAGCATAGCGAGCGGCGGGGTTCATCCCCGCCGTCTGACAGTGAACGGCGGG
>JBBECD010000247.1:0-4569 GCA_040881995.1 Planctomycetaceae bacterium | reverse complement strand
GGGGGGTAAAACCCCCGCCGCTCTTTGCCCCTGGGGACTGGTCCAATTGTTGCAAAAATTCAGCCGAACTCATCAAGAGAGATCGGGCGGGTGCTTGACAGTGATTTTCCCGTTCGCGTACGATGCACGGCTTGATCGACGGCGTCGGAGGATGCCTTTCCGATCATCCGCGATCAGCTTCACCAGCGATCTTTGAGGATCTCCGAGTTGCGCGAGGGCGTTGCCGCCATTGTCGCGGAACTCGAACACACGATACGAATTTTAGAACGAACGGTTGGATCATGGCAGTCCCTAAGCGTAGAAGCTCGAAATCGAAAATCCGTCAGCGCAAAAGTCATAATGCGATCAAGCCGAATGAGCTGGCACATTGTCCCCAATGCGGCACGATGGTTCCTACCCATGTGATCTGCCCTAATTGCGGTTATTACCAGGGCCGAACGCTCGTCGAAATTGAGGACTAATCTTCATGCGCATCGCTCTCGACGCGATGGGGGGGGATTTCGCCCCCGAACCGAATATTCACGGCGCGATCGCCGCCCTGATTGCCCAGCCCGAATTGGAAGTCGTCCTGGTGGGCGATCCGGCGGTTCTCGATTCCATCATCCAGAGCAGCGGTTATTCGGGGGAACGGCTGACGGTTCATGCCGCCGAGGGTTTCGTCGGCATGGAAGAGAAGCCGACCGACGCCCTTCGTAAAAAACCGAACTGTTCGATCGCCGTCTGCTGGAAACTGATGGCCGGCCGCGAGGTCGAAGCGGTGGTCAGCGCCGGGAACACCGGAGCCGTCGTCGCCGCGGGGCTGAGAACTCGTCTGTTTCTGCCGGGCGTGAAACGTCCGGGAATCGCCGTCGCTTTGCCGACGCTGCGGGGGCGTACGTTGTTGTTGGACGTCGGTGCCAATCCCGCCGCCCGGCCGGAGCACCTTTATCAATACGGCGTGATGGGGCAGATTTTCGCCCGTGAGATTATGGGGATCGCCGAACCGCGCGTCGGCCTGATGAACATCGGCAGCGAAGACGGAAAGGGGAACGACCTGTACCGCGAGACGCACAGTTTTCTGGTGTCGAGTTCGCTGCGACATTGTTACATCGGGAACGTCGAAGGGCGGGGCTTGTATCAGGGCGAAGCCGACGTCGTGATCTGCGAAGGTTTCGTGGGAAACGTCGTGCTCAAAGTGAGCGAAGGGATGGCCGATTTCATGATGAAGGCGATCTCCGGCGCGGTGCTGGGGGCGCTGCAGAACGAAAAAGAACACGCCCTCACGGCTCTCAAGAAGCTCGCCAAGAGTTACGAGCATCACGAAGAGGGGGGGGCTCCGCTGTTGGGGATCGACGGCGTCTGCATGATCTGTCACGGTTCGAGCAACGCCCGTTCGATCGAAAACGCCCTCAAACGCGCGCTCGCGTTCAAAGATAGCGGGCTGAACGCCATCATCACGCAAGCGCTCGCGCAGCGCCCGGAAGACAGCGACGCCGCCGTTCGCAGCGCGTGAGTTCTTTCTTTCTCGTTCCCATGCTCTGCTTGGGAACGCACGTCTTCGAAGCTCCCGCTTCGCTTTTCGTATTTTAGCCCCCGGTCAATGACCGGGGGATTGCCGCGCATCTTACCCCCGGCGACTCGCCGGGGGCTAAAAGAAAGCGCTGCGCTGCGGAAACCCTTCGCGTCGCGGCTAAACGAAGACGCGCCTCGCCCCTTTTGACAGCGACGGGTGTTCCGGATATCTTTCACGAGATCAGACATTCCATACCGTCAAAGAGGTCAACCGTGAGCAAGATTGCGTTTCTTTATCCGGGACAGGGGGCTCAGCACGTCGGCATGGGCAAAAAACTCGCGGCTGACTATCCCGCGGCGAAAGCTCTGTACGACGCCGCGTCCGAAATTCTCGGTTACGACCTGGCGAAGACTTGCTTCGAAGGCCCCGACGACGTCCTCGATTCGACGTCGGTCAGTCAACCCGCGATTTTCGTCACCAGCCTCGCCGCTCTCGAAAAATTAAGGGCCGATTCGCCCGACGTTGTGCTGTCTTGCGAAATGGCCGCGGGGCTCAGTCTCGGCGAATACACCGCATTGGTTTTCGCCGGCGTGATGACTTTTGAAGAAGGCCTGCGACTGGTACAACGCCGCGGCGCCGCGATGCAGGCCGCGGCGGATGCCACTCCCTCGGGCATGGTGAGCATTCTGCTGCTGACCCGCGAACAGGTCGACCAAATCTGCCGCGAAGCCTCGGCGGTGGGGAAACTGCAAATCGCGAATTATCTCTGTCCCGGCAACATCGTCGTCTCGGGCGAAAACGCCGCTTGCGAAAAGGCGGCGGAACTCGCCGAACAATTCGGCGGACGGGCCGTTCCGTTGGCGGTGGCCGGAGCGTTTCACACGTCGATCATGAAGCCCGCCGACGTGCAACTGGCGGAGGCTTTGGCGGGAGTCCCGCTGCGAAAGCCGGAAATCCCGGTGATTTCGAACGTCGACGCCCAGACGCACGACGATCCCGACGAAATTCGCGAACTGTTGATCCGACAGGTGCTCAATCCCGTTCTCTGGGAAGATTCCATCCGCGCGATGCTCGACGCCGGCGTCGATGAATTTTACGAGATCGGCCCCGGCAAAGTCTTGCGCGGCCTGCTGAAACGTATCGATCGCCAGGCGGTGTGCACGACGATAAATGACGGTTAGTAATCCTCGACAGTGTGAAAGGATCGGACATGTCTCGATTGGGTGATCCGCGTCATCGCGAACGGCGGCGGATTCTGAGGATCGTCGGTCCGAGCGTCCTGCTAACCGGCGTGTTGTTTATCGTGATCGGCACCGGGAACTTTTTCTATTCAATGGGGACGTTTGAGCCTCCCCGTTATTTCTGGTGCAATTTCGTCGGAGCACCGCTGTTATTCGTCGGCTTTGTGCTGACGAATATGGGTTATCTCGGCGCCATGGCCCGGTATCATGCCGAAGAAATCACGCCGGTCGGGGTCGATACCTTCAACACGATGGCGCACGGCACAAAAGAGGCGATGCGCGACGTCGCTTCGGCCGTAGGGCAGGGGATCCATGCGGGGCTGACGGGGCAGGCCGCCGAAGCGACGCGGCGCTGTCGCGATTGCGGAGAAGAGAACGAAACCGACGCCCGGTTTTGCAGGGGGTGCGGACACACATTCGAACTCGCCGTGCGGTGTCCGAAGTGCGGAGAAAGTTGCGAGCCGGATGCCCGGTTTTGCGATCAATGCGGGGCTTCGGTGGCTTGAACGGTGTGATTTTTGTAATCTTCAATTTCAGGATTCGAATTTTCCCGAAGAAAACACACCGGCGATGTCATTCGCCATGAGAAAACCAAAGAACATTGGCAAAGCCAGTGGCGTTCCGATCTGAGCAATGATGACGGAAGAATAGACAGAAACGGCCTATCACCCCGAAAAACCGATCGCCGTTCCGTAATGATTTGGCACGCTTCAACTTTCGATCAAAAACGCTTGGCAGGATAGGCCGCAAACTGGCGTCCGACAGGCGTTATGAGATATCTTCTTATAAACGAGTTATCCAGTTGATCTAATGGTGACACTCAGAGACCTTACGCGAGACAATTGGGTGCAGTGCGCTCGATTGACGCTGGATGAGAACCAGCGAGGCAACCTTGCGAGCAACATTGAGACAATTGCCGAATCCAAGTTCGAAGAACATCATCGCTTGAGGGCGATTTATCTTGGCGACCAATTGGTCGGATTGCTCGCTTATGCTCACGAAGATGACGCACCCGATGAAGAACTGTTTTGGATATTCCGTCTGATGGTCGACAAGAATTATCAACGACAGGGAATCGGATTGGCCGCGATGCAATTAGCAATCGCAGAAATTGCTGAATTGGGGGCATCTCGAATCAGAACCATGCATAAACCAACCAATCTGGCGGCGGCATCACTGTACAGGAAGTTTGGCTTCAGAGAGATTGGATTTCTCGATGATGGAGACGTCTTGCTCGAAATGAGACTCACCCCCACCCAAGACCAATGAGCGCTGGATAACAAAGTGTTGCAGGCGAGTTGCGGGGATGCCGTTTTGGCCAAAGGTAAGTCACTGGCCGCAACCGCCTGAACACTGTCGTTAGCTTGTTGAACAGAGGTGAGCATGATGCGGCGTTCGAGGAAATGAAGCGGTAATTTCGGTGAGCTGGGTTTGGGTCTATGTCCCAAACGGCGCGAGATTATTGGGCGACCGATGCGAGCCGAATGCCCGGTTTTGCCATCAATGCGGCAACGGCGTTGAGTTAACCCGGATTATTCATGACCTCATACCAGCCCGAAGCGCACGCGAGGGACAACGAATGGGTTACCCTCGCTTGCGTTTTTTGAAGTGGCGCTATTCAAACCCTCGCCCACCGGGAGAGGGTGGCCGCGCAGCGGCCGGGTGAGGGGAGAGTTCGACGATCGATCGTGAGCAAAAACGATTCGACGTCCAAAACGCCCCTCACCCGACTGCTACGCAGTCGACCTCTCCCGGTGGGAGAGGTGGAGAATAGCGCAACTTCAAAACTTGCGCTTCGGGCTGGTTGACGCACACTGCGCACGATGTCCCTCGTCA
>JBBECD010000246.1:0-10882 GCA_040881995.1 Planctomycetaceae bacterium | reverse complement strand
CGACAACAGCTTACCTATTCCCCGCAGATCGCGCCAGTGAAAATTGCCACACCCGAAAAGGATGAGGGATGAGTCAGAATGTGAGCCCTCATCGATTCTCGTTCCCAAGCTCTGCTTGGGAACGCACGTCTTCGAAGCTCCGCTTCGCCCGATCACAGTAGAAGCGCTCCGCTGCGGAAACCCTTCGCGTCGCGGCTAAACGAAGTCGCCAGAGCCCCGGGAGGGGCGACACAACGAACGACGAAGACGAAGAGGACGAAGAACCTGTTTCGCCCCTGCCGGGGCTTGGAAATCCGGTGGGATTCCGCGACCTCGGGCGTTGCCCGAGGCTATATTGTTGTGCCCCTGCCGGGGCGGAAGAATTGGATCGACATCATCGATAACGCGACTTCAAAAAACGCAAGCCCGTGGTCACGACTTGCGCTTCTCGACCGTGACTCTTTCGCGACGATTGGTCAGCACGACGATGAGTCATTGAAAATCGTCGGCGATACCCATTTCGTTTTCACACTCGCACCGATCCCATTCTTAAACACCGATCCGACAAAACACGAAACATCAATTCCTCGATACGGTGCCTGGTTGCGCGGGTCGCTGTCGAAAAAAGCGGGTTTCGCTGACACCGGTGTTTGTAAATGCGCAAACCGCGCGCAAACTGGTGATTTCGTGTTGCGAAGTCAGCGCAAAGAGCGCGCAAGACGTCGAAAATGCTCGTATTTGGCGCGCATTTCGTGATTACCAAACACATTTTTCAGTGCGTGTTTGGAGTGGAAAACCCGCCAAATTCCCCACATTCACGCCGGCGCGCATCCAGGTCCGGTATGGTGTAGGGTGGCGTGAAAATGCGGAAGGCAGAATGATGAATGCGGAATGAGAACCTCCCCATCCTCGAACCCCGGTCCCCGGTCAAAGCTCCCTCATCGGGGGCGTCTCTATTCATTTTTCTTGCGCGCTATCGCATAATGCTACACCATCATCGTGAAATACACCATCGCCCTGGAGTGCCTTGACGGATGCGATTGCTCAGTTACAACATTCACAAAGGAATCGGCGGGCGAGATCGGCGGTATCGCCTCGATCGCATTCTCGCCGTCATCGAAGCCGAAAATCCCGACGTCATCTGCCTGCAGGAAGTCGACCGCAAAGTCCGGCGGTCGCGGTATCACAACCAGCCGCATCTGCTCGCCGAGTATTTCAATTCGCAGCACCATCTGTATCAGTTGAACGTCCCCTTAAGCGAAGGGGGCTACGGGAATTTTCTGTTGTCCCGCTGGCCGATTGTAACGCATCACCAAGTTTCCCTCCGCTTTAATCGCAAGAAACCGCGAGGCGCCCAACTGGCAGTGATCGAATCGCCCGAGGGAGCGGTGCACGTCGTCAACTGGCATTTAGGTCTCAGCGAGCAGGAACGCCATTGGCAGGTCGGCCACCTGTTGACCCATCATCTGTTTCAGGAAAGCGCTCATCATCCCACGCTGATCGCCGGCGATTTCAACGACTGGCGGAATACGCTCGCCAACAAAATCTTCGCGGCGCATAACTTCAATCAGGCGACATCGCCGGCCTCGCGATTCCGTTCGTTTCCCGCGTATATGGCAGTCGGTTCGCTCGACAAGGCGTTTTTCCGCGGTGAAATGCATATCCATCAGGTGCGCGTGGTGAGAAGCCCGCTCACCCGGCAGGCCTCCGATCATCTGCCGCTGGTCGTCGATTTTCATCTCCGCCCGCCGGAGGAATGTCTCGCCGACCTCACGCCCGCTGATGAGAAAGACGAAGAATGAAGAGAAGAGAAGAGAAGAGAAGAGAAGAGATTTCACCATGGCGCCGTGGCTAACCTTCTTCGTCAGTCTCATGCGGCGCGCGGGTTAAGACGCCAGCGATCCCACCGCCGGCAGCACATAGGGGCCCTTGGGAATCACCGTGATTCTCGCTTCGGGGCCGTATTCTTTGAGCGCCGCGGCGACGGCGTGTTCGACGCTCGGCACGGCTTCGACGTACAACCCGTTGAGCGTCTCGGCGGAGAGTCCGTCGCTGACGTATTTCACCTTGGCCTTACGCAGCACCTTCGCCATTTCTTCGAGCTGCCATTGATCGAGCACGAAGTAGTCTTTGCCGAGAATGCGTTCCATAAAGATGTCGATATTGGCGTTGTCGCGGAACAGACTTTGAAACTCCGGTCCGCCGATTCCCTCGGATAAACTCGCCGCGAGAATGATCGTGCCTCCCTGCTTGACGATCGGCAGCGCGCCGGTGAGTCCCTTGATCGACTGATAAAACGTGGTGTCAAGCGGATAACCGGCCGATGACGTCACCACGATGTCGCACGGCTCGGGGATTCTCGCTTTCACCACTTTTTCGACGAAGCTCACCCCTTCGAGAAACGCCGCCTCCATGTCGCCGGCGTGAATCGACGTGATCCGCCGATGCTTGTCGAGCGTGACGTTGACGATGAAATCGCAGCCCGCCATGCGGGCGATGCGCGTGTTTTCTTCGTGAACGGGATTCCCATCGAGGAAACCGGCGTCGGCCCGCGGATGCTCCAGAAACGTCGGGCCATGCCAGACCTTGACGGTCTCAAGGGCGGCGATTCCGGGGCAGATCAATTTGCGCCCGCCGGAATAACCCGCCATCAAGTGCGGTTCGATCAATCCCGTCGCGATTTTTAAATCGGCGGCGTGAAATCGGCGATCGATCCAGACCGGAACTCCTTTCGGCGTCGTGCCGAGATAAACGTGTTCCGACAGCTCCTTGCCGTGATGGTTCTCCACGCGGTAATTTGCGGCGATGTGTGCGCCGACGAGCTCGACGAGTTCTGCCCCTTCGTTCGGCCGATGCAGGCCGGTCGCAATCAGGATCGTGATGTTCTCGCGCGGGATGCCGCTCTCTTCGAGAATCGTGAGCATCGGCGAGAGCAGAAATTCATTCGGCACCGGTCGGGTGATATCGCAGATCAAGATGCACGCCGAGAGTTTGCCGCGGGCGATGTCCCGCAGGGCAGGGGACTGCGTGGGGTATGCGAGAGCTGCTGCGAGACGGGCGGCGGGATCAGCGAGCGGGGCAACTTCGCGCAGTTCAAGCGGTCCGACGAGGCGATCGTCGGGGAGTTCGACTTCGAGGCCGGTTTTCCCGTAATCGAGTGTGATCTTCATCGAAGTTATTCACCCTGTAATGTGAGTGTGAGTTTTCGTGAGCCGGCGCGGTTGCGGTGTTCGCAGAGGTAAATTCCCTGCCAGGTGCCGAGACACAGGTTGCCGTTTTTGATCGGGATCGTCAGCGAGTTGCCGAGCATTGCCGATTTGACGTGAGCCGGCATATCGTCGAGGCCTTCGATCGTATGCACGTAAGGAAAATCTTCGGGGGCGATGTTGTTGAACGCCATTTCCAGATCGCGCGGCACATCGGGGTCGGCGTTTTCATTGATGCAGATCGACGCCGACGTGTGCATCAGAAAGAGATTCAGCAATCCGATTTTCACGTCGCGAATCTGCGGGAAGCCGTCGAGAATTCGATCGGTAATCAGATGAAATCCGCGCGTACACGCCGGAAGAGAAATCTGCGTCTGTTGCCACGCCATACGTTCAATACCTTTCTTCGTTCCCCAGCAGAACTTGGGAACGAGGGGATCTATTCATTCATGTTTCGCTGCATTGCCCTTTCCAGCGGAGCCAGTGATCGGCGAGGACGATGGCGACCATGGCCTCGGCCATGGGGACGAATCTCGGAAGCAAGCAAGGGTCGTGCCGGCCTTTCGTGCGGATGGTTGTGGGCTCGCCGGCTGGGGTGACCGTATTTTGTTCCTGCGGCAGACTGCTCGTCGGTTTGATGGCGGCTCGCAGCACGATCGGCATGCCGCTGGTGATCCCGCCGAGCATTCCGCCGTGACGATTCGATTTTGTGGTGATGGACTTGTCGTCGCCCGACGCGAAGAACTCGTCGTTGTTTTCGCTCCCTTTGAGTGTGACGCAGCCGAAGCCGATGCCGTATTCGACGCCGAGAACCGCGGGGAGGCTGAAGAGCGCTTTGGCGAGATCGGCTTTGATTTTGTCGAAGACCGGTTCGCCGAGTCCGGGAGGAACTCCGGTCGCGACAATCTCGGCGGCGCCGCCGATCGAATCGCCGGCTTTGCGCATCTCTTCGATCAGCGTCACCATCTGCGCCGCAGCGGCGGCGTCAGGGCAGCGAACAAAGTTCGGCTCGCCGTTCGGCAGTCTTTCGACCTGGTCCATCGTGATCGTAGCGGGATCGGCGACGTTCGCGCGAATCGATCCGACTTGCACGACATAGCCGATGACCTCTCCCTCGAACGCCTGCGCGATGATTCTCTTGGCGACGACACCGGCAGCGACGCGGACTGTCGTTTCGCGGGCGCTCGACCGGCCTCCGCCGCGGTAGTCTCGAAAACCAAATTTCGCGTCGTAGGTGAAGTCGGCGTGACCGGGGCGATACTTATCGCGGATGTCGGAATAGTCCTTGCTCCGCTGATCGCGGTTGCGGACCATGATCGCGAGACTGGTTCCCGTCGTACGACCTTCGAACACGCCGGAGAGAATTTCGGGCTCATCGGCTTCATCGCGCTGCGTGACGAGATGGCTTTGTCCCGGCCGGCGTCGGTTCAAGTCGACCATCAAATCGTCCACGCTGAGCGGAATTCCCGGAGGGACGCCGTCGATAATCACGACGTTAGCGGGGCCGTGACTTTCGCCGGCCGTGGTGATCCGAAATGCTTGTCCGAATGAATTTCCTGGCATGTGATCATTGTAAAGCATCGGTGAAGTTCGCGACAGAGGACAAAAACAAACAGGGAACCTCTTGTCTCGGGCGAGGTCCGATTGTAGCATACAGTTGGTCTCTGCAAAGAGTCCGACCTCTGCCATGTTCGAATCGAGGGCACCGTGTGTTGACCCTACAACAACTGTTTTGGGGACTGGGCCTTTCGGCCGCGTGTATATCCGATTTATCGGCTCACACAACCCGAGAGGATTCGGTTCCCACTTCAAATTTTCGGGTTCATTAAACAACCCATGCCCGGACGGCATTACGGCAGAGGTTTTTTCTTTGAAAGGATGCAGGATGAGCCAGGGAGCGAATGAAGGATCTGTGTCACCCGCGATAGCGACGGGATTCCGTCGGAACTAATGAAAAGACAAAACACACTTCTCCCGTTTCATGCTGGCATTTCCATAGATGGCGGCTCCCATGCTGCTGTTGCTTGGAATCTCTCCACAACGGAGTTTCTGGCCCAAATCCCCGATCGGTTCATCACGTATGTTCGCACATATTGGATAGGTGTGACGATTTCATTATTTGGCGTGCGACGAGAGTTTGACTTCAACTTCGCAACTTGTCCGTTCTTTCATGAGATTCAATTCATCGATAGAAATCTTGCAACGATGCATTTGCAGTTTGCGGAGTTTTCTGAAGCAATTCGCAAGGTCTTGGGCACACCGACGTGTGAATGGATGGGGTTCGTTCGGTGGCATGACGCGTCTCTTGTGGTTGACTTGAAAATTAGAACGGTGCGCAACTACCCTAAAGGGCCGTCATATCCGATATTCATGTTCTCGTTTGCGAACACCACTCAACACGCTCTTCATTGGAACAATCAGGAAATTCGCCCTGTCGGTCTCGAAGTGTGGGGTTGACCTTTGAATGAACCGAACTTGAATGAGCTGCCGATCGACGTCCTTTCGACCGTTAATCAAGAGTTCTTGCGTATCTCCGGTAGTTGCAGAGTGATTTGGCCGCGGACACGCATTGCATTTACTGGATTTAACTTTGCCGAAGAAACATGCGAATTCCGGACTCTTCGACCAGCAGGAGGCCAATCATGTTCTCGATGCGTTGCCCCTGGCGGCGCGAATGCGGCCGCTATCGCTCGATGAGTTCAGCGGTCAACAGCATTTTCTCGGCGAGGGGCGATTGCTCAATCGGATGCTCAAGTCCGACCGGTTCATGTCGCTGATTTTCTATGGTCCGCCGGGAACGGGCAAAACATCGCTCGCCGAGTTGATCGCCCGACATACCAAACGGCGGTTTGTCACGCTCAACGCCGCCTCGTCCGGAGTGAAAGAACTCCGCGAAGTGCTGGAGCAAGCGCGTCAGCGATTGGCGACCGCCGGAGAAAAAACAGTGCTCTTCGTCGACGAACTGCATCATTTCAACCGTACGCAGCAGGACGTCCTCTTACCAGATGTAGAGTCGGGATCGGTGAGCCTTGTCGGGGCAACGACGGCGAATCCGTTTTTCTCACTGGTTTCGCCGCTGATCAGCCGGAGTCAGGTCTTCGAGTTCAAGACGCTAACGCCCGATGACATCAAGACATTGTTGCAGCGGGCGCTCACTGTTGAAAAACGCGGGCTCGGCGAACATCGCATCAAGGCGACCGACGAAGCTCTCGATTTTCTCGCTGAAGTTTGCGACGGTGATGCGCGGCGGGCATTGACCGCACTCGAAATCGGCGTATTGTCGTTATCGGGGAGCGGACAACCGCTCGATCTCGCCGTCGCACAGGAATCGATTCAAAAGAAAGCCGTGCGCTACGGCGACGACGATCATTACGACGCGGCGAGTGCACTCATTAAGAGCATGCGCGGCAGCGATCCGCATGCGGCGACCTATTGGCTCGCGCGGATGCTCGAAGCGGGGGAAGACCCACGTTTTTTGGCCCGGCGGATTGTGATCGCCGCGGCGGAGGACGTCGGCAACGCCGATCCGCAAGCACTCGTCGTCGCGATGGCGGCGGCCCACGCGACAGAATTTGTCGGCATGCCCGAATGCCGGATTCCGCTGACGCAGGCGGTGACGTATTTGGCGATGGCCCCCAAATCGAACGCGGCGATCAAGGCGATCGACGCCGCGCTCGATGACGTGCGCACCAAAGCGGTGCTGCCGGTGCCGGTCCATCTGCAGGATGCTCATTATCCCGGCGCCAAGCGACTCGGACACGGCAAGGGCTACGATTACGCGCACAATCACGCCGAGGGGTGGGTCGATCAGGATTATCTTGGCGTCGATCGCAAATATTACGAACCGGTCGATCGCGGATTCGAAGCGGAGCTGAAACGCCGGCTGGACGATATGGAATCGCGCCGCGTGAATGCTGAGAAGCAGAGCGCTGAATAATCTTCGAAGAGCAGGCGGAAGCCTGTACTCCTACGGCGTTCCGTCTCTTGACTCTTGACTCAAAAACGAGTGAAGGCGACGGAGTCCTTTCCGTCGCCTTCACCGTAGCGCTGTGTTCGCGTGGTTGGTTTCTCGAAGTGAATTACTCCATGAAGAAATCATCCGGACCTTTGACGGTGTAGTAAGGGTACACGACCGTTCCCGTCGGACCGTTGCTCGGCGGATACGCCAGTTCCGGCCGCTTATAAAGATAAGTGTGTTTGTGATGCGGACGCCAGCCGTAGCCCATGCACATGTTGCAAGTGCCGCCGCAGTGGGTACCGCAGTAATTGCAGGCATCGCCGTGGGCGTACACGACTTCTCCTCCATGAGCCGTTTCGTGAACGACTTCGCCGCTGTGAGCAGCCGGCAGGGCCTGGATGTCGGTCGTCGGGGTCTGGCCGCGGACGACTCCGCCGGCAGTCCCACACCCAACCAACCAGGGCAACGAAACTCCTAACACCGTGCACAATAAAAACTTAGACATCCTGAACCCCCTCATTCACCCGTGTTTGAATTCCCCGGACTCTGTTTCCCGGACGACTCGAGACAGACCTGCGTCTCGATGAATCTTGCCGCGTGCTTACTGGTCTTATCGTCCGATCGTTCGGCAAAGGATGAACAATCCGAACGAATCCTACCACAGGTTTAAAGGTCAGATGCGCAAGACCTTGCATAATCGATACAATCGCGATAAATTGACATTTCAGCGGTTTCATCGTGATTTAGGGGAGGGGCGTTTGACGCGGGATCGGACAGATTCCGTCGAGAGTCCCGCCACGAACTCGTGAAACCGCAGTGACGATGCTTCCTTTAACGAAGCGAATCGTCTGGTGTGTCTGGTACTCCAGCCAAGGGAGTGTGCGGAGTGTATATTGCGGCATCAACCCGTTGTTTTTCCGATCTCGGATTTCAAGAGGCCTGTCATCAGCTCGCGGAGCTGGAGTTCGACAAGGTCGAGATCTTTATGAGCGATGAGGGGGAGCATCTCCGCCCCTCTGACGTCGCGGCGAAACCGGAAGATTTTATCAACCGCTTTCGCGAGATTACCCGTTTGACGGCGATCGCGATCTGCCTCGATCACGACGTGAACGAGACGACCTTCACGGCCATCTCCAAACTTGCCAAAGTCATGCGAATTACGCAGATCACGGCATCGGCGTCTCCGTTGGGAACCCCCTTCAATTCGGAAATCGACCGTCTGCGGAATTTCATCAAGATCACCAATAACAACGGCATTCGTCTCTCGCTCAAAACGAAGTCCGGCCAATTGACCGAAGATCCGCATACGGCGGTTGAACTCTGCCAGGCCGTGCCGGGGCTGGGGATCACACTCGACCCGAGCTATTTCATGTGCGGGCCGTATAAAGATCAGAACTTCGACCATGTCTTCCCGTACGTGTACCACACGCACCTGAGAGATTCGAAGCCCGGCGAACTGCAAATGCCGATCGGTCTGGGAGATCTCGATTACAGCCGGTTGATCACGCTGCTGCAGAAGCAGGGTTATCAGCGGGCGCTGTCGGTGGAGATTCTCCCCGAACGACTGCAGGGGGCCGACCGCAATCTGGAATTGCGGAAGCTGCGGATGTTGCTCGAGACATTGCTGTAGGGTCGGTCGAGCGGCATCCTCGCCGCGCTGACCCACCGATGTTGAATGTCTAAATCCGAATGACGAATGAATGACCAAATGAGGAAAAACAGTTGCCGATCATGCGAACGATGAATGCGCTTTGATTCGACATGCGGGCTTCGTCATTCCTCATTCAGTGACTACGGCTTCTGAAAATCGCTCGGATTTCCAAATAGGCCGCCGGCGGAACTGGATCGAGACACGGTGCCGGAGTTGCCCCCTTTGAGCGGGCCTTTTCGCTTTCGCGGCGGTTCGACGGGGGCGGGCTCTTCCACCCCGGGTTCGGCCTGAGGCTGAGCGATCAGCGCTTTTAACGAAAGGCTGATCCGCTTGCGCTCGGGATCGACTTCCAGCACCTTCACGTCGATCTGCTGGCCGACTTTTACCACTTCGGTGACCCGGCGGACGCGGCGATGATCGAGTTCGCTGATGTGCACGAGCCCTTCGACGCCGTGAGTGAGTTCGACGAACGCACCGAAATCGGTCGCGCGCGTGACCGTGCCGGTCTGCGTCGAACCGACGGGGAATCGCGTTTCGACATCGGCCCACGGATCCTGCACCAGTTGCCTCATGCCCAGGCTGATCTTGTTGTGCTCGCGATCGACGGCCAGAATCTGCACGTCGACTTCCTGTCCTTCAGTCAGCATTTCGCTGGGATGCTTGATGCGCGACCAGCTTATTTCGCCGATATGCAGAAAACCGTCGATGCCGCCGAGGTCGATGAATGCGCCGTAATCTTTCAGCGTTTTGACGCGTCCGGTTCGTTGTTGACTCACTTCAACTTCCTGCCACAATTTCTCACCCGCTTCTTGCCGCTCTTGAATGAGAATCGCACGACGGCTGACGACGAGGTTGCGTTTCTGCGGATTCAGATCGGTGATCTGCACCGTCAATTTCTGGCCGATGAACGACTCCATGTCAGAGACGAAACCGAGGTCGACCTGGCTCGCCGGCAGGAAACCCCGCAGGCTGCCGATCGTGACTTCGAGTCCCCCTTTGTTCGTCTTGGCGACGAGACACTCGACGATGTTCCCTTTCTGCAGCGAGTCCCATTGCCCGCCGGGACGCCGTTTCGCGCGGGGAATGCTGACGTGAATCAAACCTTCGGCGGCGTCGACTTTGTCGACGATCACGTCGAGTTTCGATCCGACTTCGGGAAGCGCTTTGCCTTCGAACTGACGCGAGGGGAGGATGCCCGGCGAGCGGACGCCAAGATCGACGAAGATCGCGTCGCCATGTGTCGACTGAATGGTTCCCTTCAAGCGGGTTCCCGGCTGCAACGCATCTTCCGACATCACGGCGGGCGCCGCCTCGCCGGTCGATGCATCGGGGAGGGCGGCTTCGGGAGTCGAAATTCCGCCGGCCATGGCGGCTTCGATCTGCGCTTCCATTTCGGGATCGAGGTCGATGTCGGCCGAGGGAATCTCGACCCGTTCAAACGGCTGGGCGTTCGCCATTTCGTCGTAAGAAGGCGCGTCGGCGTCGGACGGTAATCTTTCTGCCGATTCTGCATTCGTTGCCGTTTGATCGGCGGGCTGTTCGTGCTCATTGGCGGCGAGTTGAGCGCCGGCCGAAACCTCGCCCGACGGTGCGGGGGCATTTTCCTCGTTTTCGTGACGCGGTTTTGGCGACGACGGATACGAGGGAATCGCCTTTACCTGCTCGGGGCTGACGGTCGGATTGAGCATCACCCGACGCTTCGGACGTTCGGCTTCGGTCGCGCCGGCATCCGCCGCGGCGTCGTGTGCGGAAGCTGTCGCGTCGTTGGCCGACGACGAGTTCTCGGCCGCTTCGCTGGAACTGTTCGCCGGGGACGCGGCAGGGGCGTCATCGCGGCTTGGGGAATCATCAGTACCGGAAGAAGAAACGCCGGGGACATTCTCGCTCATCGGATGCTCAGAACTCATCTCTCATCGACCTTTGACGCAATTGAACTGCTGAATGGAACCGCTCATAAAATGGAAGAAGAAACCGGGTGCTGATGAAAACAAAGAGGCATTTTACCGGTCGCCGGAAGCGGAGACACATTGCGCTTATACCTCACGCGGCAATGAGTGAGACGTTTTCGAACTCTTGGAAATTGTGTGT
>JBBECD010000245.1:0-10904 GCA_040881995.1 Planctomycetaceae bacterium | reverse complement strand
TTAACGTCGGCGATCGAACGCGAACCGACGAATGCGACGGCGCACTTTGTTCTAGGCGATGCATACCGGTTTGCCGGCGAGATTGAAAAGGCACGGCAGGAATACGAACACGCCCTGCGGCTCGATCCGGGCTTTGAACAGGCACGATACGCGCTGCGCACCCTGCCCAAGAAATGACAACGCCGACTTTAGAAATCCTAACATAACCTCTGTGCCTCACGATTTCTTGCAAACGTTCAGGCGTTTTCGAGAAGCACAACCGGTTATGTTAGAATCTATCCGGAAATGTTGGCAGTCCTACGAGATGTTGTGCCCATTGCACCGCCTCGATACCACGAATTGTGTCCGAGCCAACTTTGCGGATAGCCTCTTAGAATCTCTTACTCAGTCCTCGTCGTCCACTCGATCATTCCAGCCATCGGTTCGGTCGTCGTCGCTCTGTGCGAGATCGGCTTCGTACAATTCGAGATCGGCGGGGTCGGCGCTTTCCACAATCGCATACTTGCCGACCGACCAGCGATACAAATCGACCTCGCGGCAGCGGACGCTGCAGAAGGGGAAGGTCGCCAACTCGGTGGCGGAATTCGCCGGGAGCGCTTTTTTGCAGATCGGGCAAGATTGAGGGCGGATCATGTTCTCTCCCCTCTCATCAGCGGGGTTGCGAGGCCGGGTTCGCCGCGAAGATTAAAATATCTCGCGGGCGTATCGCGGCATGACAGGGCGGGTCACTTCGCCGATGAAGTTTCGGACGATTTGTCGCCGCTCGATTTTTCACTCGACGAACTCTTGTCGGCCGAACTTTTCTCGGTCGTACTTTTGCTCGACGAATCGCCGCCGCTCGACGACTCGGACTTCTGATCGGCTTGCTGAGCGTTTTTGTACGACGTGCTGCGATAATCGGTCTGATAGAAACCCGAGCCTTTGAAGATAATTCCCGCGCCGGCTCCGATCAGACGCTTCGCCTGATTGCCGCCGCATTCAGGACACTTTTTAATCGGCTTGGCCGTGATCGACTGGAAGAGTTCCCAGGTATGATCGCATTTGGCACATTTATAATCGTAGGTTGGCATAATACTCGATTCTCAAAACAACGCGATGTTGAAATGAAGGTGTGGGACGACTCTGCCGATGTCTCGGCAATCACGTTCATGCCTCCGGCGGCGCACTGGCGACGATGACGCGGCTGGGCCGGACGACCCGATCGTGCATCAGGTATCCCCGTTCCAGTTCCTGGATTACGGTCCAGGGTTCGTGATCGGGCGATGGAATCTGCTGCAGCGCTTCGTGCAAGTTGGGATCGAAATGTTCTCCCAGCGCGGCAATCGGCGTCACTCCGGATTTCTCCAGCACCGATTGAAAATCCTTCAGCACGAGCTCGACCCCTTGAATCATCTGCGACGTGTCGCCGGATGTCTGCGCGGCGGCAATCGCCCGTTGCAGATTGTCGAGTCCCGGCAGCAACGAGCGCACCAGCGGCAGCGTGGCGTACAGCCGTTCCTGCTCGGTCTCCTTCTGCAGGCGCTTGCGGTAATTCTCGAATTCGGCCTGCGATCTCACGCAGCGGTCGTAAAGCTCGTTGCGTTCCGTCTGCAAGGTCTGCAACGTCTGGATCAGCGATTTCACGTCGTCGACGGTGATATTTTCGAGCGAGCGTTCCATCTCCTCGCCGCCGGTTTGCTGCGCGTTCGGCTGTTGCTGCTCGGCATGTTGCCGGCCGTCCGCCGAGGGTGTCACGTCGGGATCGATGTTCTGTTCGTCTTTTGCCATGGGGTCGAGATCTATGAAAAAATTTTCCTAAACGATTCTGATGCAGAACAGGTCTCGCCCTTCAGGAGCTTGCTGACTTGTCGCATCGTTCGTGTTCCGTCAATCGTCGATTGACAGGTTGTCTTCATTGTTTTCCGGCCCAAAGACATACTGTCCAATCAATGATCGATCAAATATGAGGCGTTACGCTTCCGGCTCGTCCGTGTCGTCGACGAAATACTCCTTGATCTTCTCAAAAAATGATTTGCGATGTGCGGAGACGTTGGCGTGTTCGAGCTCGGCCAGTTCCCGCAGGGCTTTCTCGTGCTTGGCGTTCAACTTGCGCGGGACTTCCAATTGAATATTCACCAGCAGATCGCCTTTGCGGTGTCCGCGCGGGTCGGGCAGGCCGGCTCCGCGAATGCGAACCACTTCGCCCGGCTGCGTCCCGGCGGGAATGTTCAGTTGATGCCGGCCTTTGAGCAGCGGGATTTCGATTTCCGATCCCAACGCCGCTTGCGTATACGTGACCGGAATCTGACAGAGCAGATTCACGCCGTCGCGTTTAAAGAACGGATGCTCGGGAATATTGAGATCGACGTACAGGTCGCCGCGCGGACCGCCGAGCGAACCGGCTTCGCCTTCGCCGCGGAGGCAAAGCTGCATGCCGTTGTCGACACCGGCGGGGACGTTGACTTCCAGTCGCACGGTTTTGGGAATTTTACCGGCGCCCGAGCAGTCTTCGCACTTCTCGCGAATGACGGTCCCCTCGCCGCGACAGGCGGGACACGTCGTCTGCACGCGGAAGAAACCTCGCGATTGGACAACTTGCCCGTGGCCGCCGCAATAATCGCACTTTTGCGGCGTCGTTCCCGGTTTGGCTCCGGTTCCCTGGCACGTCGTGCAGGTTTCGTGTCGCTTGAGTTCGATTTCTCGCGTGCAACCGCTTGCGGCTTCTTCGAGCTTGATGGTGAGCGAGGTTTGCAGACTGGCGCCGCGGCTGGCCCGTCCTCCGCGCGAACCGCGATTCCCGGAGAATGAAAAACCGAATCCCTCGAAAAGATCGCCGAACGCATCGAAGATGTCGGAGACGTCGTTGAAACCGGCACTGCGCCCGTTTCCGCCGGCGACGCCGGCATGGCCGAAGCGATCGTACCGCGAGCGCTTGTTTTGATCGCCGAGCACCTCGAAGGCTTCCGCGGCTTCTTTAAACCGGCCGATGGCTTCGGGATCGTCCGGATTGCGATCGGGATGATTCGCCAGCGCCAGCTTTTTATAGGCCTTCTTGATCTCCTCGGCGGCAGCGCTCTTGGAGACTCCCAGGATTTCGTAATAGTCGCGTGTTGAAGCCATTTGCAAAACAGAAAACTGATTTTTCCTGGGGACTGTCGTTCCTCGGGTTGAATATGACGCGGGGCTGAATTGTATGCAGAACCGAAATCGATAGCGAACCGAATTTTCCGCGAACGGGAAAATTTCGGCGACACACCGAATCTGACGAACTGACCCGTGAAAATTCGCGTGAAGATTTCAGAGGCGGAGTAAAAAACGGGGCACCCCGTCAGGTGACCCGTCAATTGTAAACCAGGGGATGAGTCGAGTGTGACACCGATTTTTATCAGCGTTTCACCAAACGGGAGAGGCGTCCTGTTGCGAAACTAGTGGACGGCTCCTTCAACCTGAGGGCGTTTGCCCCCTTCCAGATCGTCGCCGCGGGTGATGAGGACTTGCGTCGTCAGCATCAGGCTGGCGATCGAACCGGCGTTCTGCAGGGCGCTTCTCACCACTTTCGCGGGATCGATGATGCCACGAGAATACATGTCGACGTATTCGCCGGTGTTCGCATCGAAACCGATATTCCCGCCTTTCTGACGGACTTCGTCGGCGACGACCGAGCCGTCCATGCCGCAGTTTTCGGCGATGCGGCGGATCGGGCCTTCGAGAGCCTTCACCACGATGTGCACGCCGATCTTTTCGTCACCCTTCGCGTTGGCATTGCCGGCTGCTTCGATGGCACGGATGAGTGCAACGCCGCCGCCGGGGAGAATGCCTTCTTCGACCGCCGCCCGCGTCGCGTGCAGGGCGTCTTCCATGCGGGCCTTGGTCTGTTTCATTTCGGTTTCGGTCGCGGCGCCGACGGAGATAATGGCGACGCCGCCGGTCAGTTTGGCGAGCCGTTCCTGGAATTTCTCGCGATCGTATTCGCTTTCGGTTCCTTCGATCTGCGTGCGGACCTGTTTGACGCGGGCCTGAATTTCTTCGTGATTCCCCTGTCCTTCGATCAGCGTGCAGCTATCTTTGGCGACTTCGACTTTTTTCACGCGGCCGAGCTGAGCGATTTCGACCGATTCGAGCTTGATGCCCAAATCTTCGGAGATCAGCGTGCCGCCGGTGAGCACCGCGATGTCGCCGAGCATCGCCTTGCGGCGATCGCCGAATCCGGGAGCCTTGACCGCACAGACTTGCAGCACGCCGCGCAGGCGGTTGACGACCAGCGCGGTGAGGGCTTCGCTGTCGACGTCTTCGGCGATCACGAGCAAAGGCTTGCCGGTCTGCGCGATCTTTTCGAGCAACGGCACGAATTCGCGGAGACTCGAAATCTTCTTTTCGTGAATGAGGACGAGACAGTCTTCGAGAATGCACTTCATTTCCGCCGGGGTCGTCACGAAGTACGGCGAGATGAAGCCCTTGTCGAACTGCATCCCTTCGGCGAGTTTGAGGGTGGTGGTGTTCCCTTTGCCTTCTTCGACGGTGATCACGCCGTCGCGGCCGACTTTTTCCATCGCGTCGGCGATCAGGTCGCCGACGACTTTGTCGTTGTTCGCCGAGATCGCGCCGACCTGGGCGATTTCCGATTTTTCAGTGACCGGTTTGGCGGCCGAGTTGAGATACTCGACGGCGGCTTCGATCGCTTTTTCGATGCCGCGGCGGACGATCATCGGATTGGCGCCGAGGGTAATGCTCCGCAGGCCCTCTTCGTAAATCGAACGGGCCAGAACCGTGGCGGTGGTCGTCCCGTCGCCGGCGATGTCGCTCGTTTTCGAGGCGACTTCGTTGACGAGCTTCGCGCCCATATTTTCGTACGGGTCGTCGAGTTCGATTTCTTTACTGACGGTTACGCCGTCTTTCGTCACCAACGGGTTTCCGAAATTCTTATCGATGATGACGTTTCGTCCCGTCGGGCCGAGAGTCACCGCGACGGCGTTGGCCAGTGTGCGGACTCCCTTTTGTAGCTTCAGTCGAGCCTGGTCGCCAAATAGTAGTTGCTTAGCCACGCCTCTGCACTCCTCGTTGAGTCAATGCGATATTCGGTAGTATTCAAATACGGCAAGTCTGCCGTTCATTTATCCCATGTCAATTTTCAATTAACCATTGGACGTTCAGTCCGCGATTTTAGCCAGGATGTCGCTTTCGCGAAGAATCTTGACTTCGGTTCCTTCCACTTCGATGTCGGTTCCGCCGTACTTGCCGAACAGGACTTCGTCGCCGATTTCGACCTCGACCGCACAGCGATCTCCGGTTTCGAGCAAACGGCCCGGACCGACGGCGATCACTTTGCCGCGCTGCGGCTTTTCTTTGGCGGAATCCGGCAGCACGATACCGCCGGCGGTTCGTTCTTCGGCATCCAGCGGGCGTACGACAATGCGATCATCGAGAGGCTTCAACTTCATAATGCGAACTCCTATCTGCGATATCTGAATATATGAGAACCGGCCAACAGGGCCTTGTCATTTCTTGTTGTGACTTAGAAATCCTAACATAACCTCTGTGCCTCACGATTTATTGCATACGTTCAGGCGTTCTTGAGAAGCACAACCGGTTATGTTAGAGTCTCTTAAACCGAAAGAGAGCTGAGAACGCCGCGAGAGAATCGACGAGCAGGATAGCTTAGAAATCCATGCCACCCATGCCGCCCATTCCTCCCCCCATGCCACCCATGCCTGGCATTCCACCCATGCCACCCATGTCGTGTGAGTGGTCGTGGTGATGATCTTTATCTTCATCCTTTTTCGGCTCTTCGACGACGATCGAATCGGTCGTCATCAGCAGGCTGGCCACACTGGCGGCGTTCTGCAAGGCCGAGCGAACCACCTTGGTCGGGTCGACGATGCCGAAGCTGAACATATCGCCGTAGCGGTCGTTCATCGCATCGTAGCCATGATTGCGGTCTTTCAGCTTCTTGATGTTATTGGCGACCACCGCACCGTCGAGGCCGGCGTTTTCGGCGATTTTTCGCGTCGGCATTTCGAGCACGCGTTCGACCAGTTGAGCACCGTGGGCTTCGTCTCCTTCGAGCTTCAACTTGGCACAGACGCCCGCACAACGGAGCAGCGCCACGCCACCCCCGGGAACGATTCCTTCGGCGATGGCGGCGCGCGTCGCGGCCAAGGCGTCGTCGATGAGATCCTTGCGTTCTTTCATCGCCGTTTCGGTCGCGGCACCGACATTAATCTGAGCCACGCCCCCCGCCAGCTTGGCAAGACGCTCTTGCAGCTTTTCGCGATCGTATTCGCTGTCGGTCACTTCGATTTCGCGGCGAATCTGTTCGGCGCGGCCGGCGATGTCGGCTTTCGTGCCCGCCCCTTGAACGACCGTCGTGTTCTCGGCGTCGATCCTGATTTTCTTCGCGGTTCCCAAATCGGACAACTGGATGTTTTCCAGTTGAACTCCAAGATCCTTGAAAATCGCGCGGCCGCCGGTCAGCACGGCAATGTCTTCGAGCATCGCCTTGCGGCGGTCGCCGTAGCCGGGCGCCTTGACGGCACAGACTTTCAGAATGCCGCGGAGCTTGTTGACCACCAGCGTCGCCAAAGCTTCGCCTTCGAGGTCTTCAGCGATAATCAAGAGCGGCACGTTGGCTTTCGAAATCTTTTCGAGCAACGGCACCAGCATCTTGGCCGAGGTGATCTTCTCTTCGAAGATCAAAATCTTTGCGTTTTCAAGTTCGCATAACTGGGCATCGGCGTCGGTGACGAAGTGCGGCGAGAGATAACCCCGCTCGAACTGCATCCCTTCGACCAGATCGACTTCGGTGTTGACCTGTCGGCCCTCTTCAACGGTGATCACGCCGTCCTGGCCGACTTTCATCAGGGCGTCGGCGAGAATCTGGCCGATTTCCTTGTCGTTGTTTCCGGCGATCGTCGCGACGGTTTCAATCGCCTTGCGATCTTTGGCGTTGACCGGTTTGGCGAGCGAGCGCAACTCCTCGACGACGGCGGTAACAGCCTTCTGCATGCCGCGGCTGAGGGACATCGGATCGGCACCGGCGGCGATGAACCGCAGACTTTCGCGGTACAAGGCTTCGGCGAGCACGGTCGCGGTGGTCGTGCCGTCACCGGCGACGTCGCTGGTTTTCGAGGCGGCCTCTTTAACCAGTTGAGCCCCCATGTTCTCGAATTTGTCTTCGAGTTCGATGTCCTCGGCGACGGTCACGCCGTCCTTCGTGATTTTGGGGGAGCCCCAACCCTTGTCGAGGACGGCATTTCGGCCGCGGGGGCCTAATGTGCATGCCACGGCGCGGGCGAGCTTTGAAACACCTTCCAACAACGATTTACGCACATCTTCATCAAAACTAAGCAGTTTAGCCACAGTTTCTCCTCAAACCTTGCTGGTCCAGTATTACCCTGTCCGATAATGTTGGGTTGGGCACCCGTCTGTGCCCATGGCGTCGCGACATCTAGGCCAGTTGCGGTTTCGACTTTCGGACAGCCTTTGAGACTGTCCAGGGAATTACGATCATGTCCGGCAAGCCAGCAAACCGCGCGCCAAGGCCGGGAAATCGATTGTAAGTGGCAGCGGATGTGATAGTTATGTTTTTCGACGCAAAAGAATCTTCCCGCCCGCTCCTGCCAACTTGGCAGCTTTTGGGCGAGGGGAACGGCGAGCGGCTGACATTCCTGTCAGAACCGGCGAGCGGAAAAATTGACGCTCGACCTGCACGTCGAAAGGGCTGAAATCAGCGTCGACGGCACAGCGAAGTGGCAAGACGCACCGCCATCGTGTGAGATTACGAGATGAACGCCGGTATGCAAAGGTAACGGGTCCATTCCCATTAAGAATCGGATGCAGCCCGCTTTCTACACCCTCAAAACACCTTCTTCGCCCGCATCGGTCGCGGTTGCACCTCGTTGACTTTCAGGCCGAAGTGTTCGCCGATTTTGATCGCTTCCCCCCGGCAGTAGAGCTGGTTGTTCACGTACAAATCGAGCAGCGCGTCGCACGATTTATCGAACGAGACCAGCGAGCCCGGCGAGAGCGCTAACAACCCGCCGAGTTCGATTTTCTTCTCGGCGAGCAGCACCACCACTTGCACCGGCAGACCGAGCAGCGGACTCGGCTTCCGATTCGGCTGACCGGTCGGCAGCGCGGAGGGAGTCTCCGTCCGATCGAACGGCGAGGCTCGCTTTTTTACCAAGCCCGAGTTCCGATTCGACGGTTCTCCGCCGGTCGCGGGAGCATGGAGGGGCGTTTTTTTCGCCGGGTTCAACGACGGAACCGGCGGGATCGCCACCGGACCGATCAGACAGATTTTTCCCGAAGCAGCGGACGCCGATTCTTCGCGAGTCCCCTCAAAAACCACAAACTGAGCGTCGGCATCGGGCTGAGTCGCGTCGATCGCTTCGCGAATGTTGCTGACGGCGATCGTGACGAACTCGCTGACTTCGATATCCGTCGGCAGCATGTTCATCGACCATTCCAGCGCGAGCGTCTGCAAGCGGGCCGATTGGTTGTCGCCGGGCGCCTTGTACCACTCCGGCAGCGGGAACGTTTCGGGAATCGCCACGACGAATCCCCGATTCTCGAGGCGAAACGCCACGAGCAAGCCGGAACCCTCTCCGCCGGCGATGGGAACTTCACCGATCCAGTTTCCGGTTTCCCGCTGTTCGAAACGGAATTTTTCTTCGAAGCAAATCGAGTAGGAGTTCGCGATCTCCCCGATATTCTCGGGAATGCCGGAGACGAGTTGCGCAAAATATTCGGCGTTGAGTTCAGCCATGAGTCCGCGTCATTCCGTTCGATAACTGTCCGCAGCGCACGAAAGAGCACGCGCGACGATCTATTGTCCCAGATCATTTATCGGCCGAACGGCACGGAATCTTGGGAGAATTCGTCAAAATCGTTATATCTTAGAGGCTATCCGGAAAGTTGGCTCGGACACAATTTGTGATATCGAGGCGGTGCAATGGGCACAACATCTCGTAGGACTGCCAACATTTCCGGATAGATTCTTACTGGGAAAGCAGCCTTACCAATCGCGGCAGCAGGCGTTCGAAGGCGCGGGCGCGGTGGCTGATGTGCCGTTTGACCGCGGGAGAAAGTTCGCCGAACGTCTGATGCAGCTCCGGAATCAAGAAATAGGGATCGTAACCGAAGCCGTTCGATCCGCGCGGCTCGCGGAGGATTCGTCCGCGGCACGTTCCCGAGACGGTGAGCCGAATCTCACCGGTCGGATCGGCGATCGCCACGCAGCAGATGTAACCGGCGCCGCGCTGTTCGTCGGGGACGTTCGCCAGTTCTTGCTGCAACTTGGCGTTATTCTTTTCATCATTGGACGGTTCGCCGGCGAAGCGGGCGGAGTAGACTCCCGGTGCTCCGCCGAGCGCGTCGACCATGAGTCCGCTGTCTTCGCCGAGAGCCCAGGCGTTAAGCTGCCATGCCGTTTCGCGGGCCTTCTTGGCGGCGTTGTCGGCGAAGGTCTCGCCATCTTCGACGACGTCGGGGACATCGGGAAAATCGGCGACGCATTGCACGGAAATATGATGAGGCGCGAGCAACTCGGCGATTTCGCCGAGTTTTTTGCGGTTGCGACTCGCCAGAACAAGCGGTGATGCGGATGCCGGTGTCATGATGGTGCAAAGTCTGTACTGCACCACCGGCGATGTCAACTCGCGCAAACCCGATTATTTCACTCGCGGGATTTCGATCAACTGCGGTTTCGGGTCGAAGACGAACGTGCGGATCACATTCCCCTGTTTGGGGTCGTGTTCCTTGTTCGTGATGACTTCCGCCGTCAGAATCTCGCTGCCCGATTCGGGGTGAATGGTGACTTTGGCGCCGAACACCTGCATGATTTTTTGAATTTCCGGATCGTCGAGCGAATTGAACGAGCCGACGGTGACGACCGACTGATACCGGTCGTGCAGCACGAAGGCCTCGATGTTGCGTTTGTCGCGCAGAATGTGTGCCAGTTTCCAGGCATCGAGACCGGCTTCATCGAGACGCGAGACCTTGCGGAACACGAGATCGGCTTTTTGCTGATCGATCGATCCCATTTGCGTCAACGTCTTGCCATAAAACGAGGCGACCACCACGGTGTATTTGCCGGGATTTTCGAGCAATGAGAACTCGGCACCGTTGTTTAATTCCCGCAGTAGGGGATTACGTTTTTTGCTCTGCATTTCCGAGGGCGAAAGGATCGGATTCATCGTGAGAAACGCCCCGCTGAGCGGCGTGGGGCGTCCCGGCGTCTTCTTGAAGTTCCCGCCGTTCAGGCTTTTGGGCTCAAAGGTCTCTTTGACCCAGGTCAGCGTCTTTTGAGCGACGGGGTCGTCGATGCTTTCGTAATTTCCAGCGAGCACGCAGATCCGTTCCTGCTGGGCTTTGACGTGCCGGAGTTGCTGACGCCCGAGGCGGTCGAGCGTTTCGACTTCTTCGACCTCTCCCTGTTGCACGAATTTGTAAGCGGGGATGCCTTTTTTCCGCAGCTCGGCGACGAGGGCGTCGGCGGCGGCGTAGGCTTTGGCGGTGTCCTTGCGGTACTGCGCTTCGTCTTTGTTGTTTTCGTCGATGCGCGGCCGAATGCTGGCGACCATGATCATCCACGGCCCATGCTTTTTGGTCAGCGCGTGCTGCTGGTCGGTCCGGGCGGCGATGCGCCTAGCGGCGAACAATGGATTGACGGCGAGCGCCAGCAACACAACGGTCAAAGCAAGGCGGGATGGGAACACGACGACCTCCGCATGGGGGGATCCGAGGAAAGGAAATGTGAGGTGAGGGCGGGGATATTATCAGCCGGAGAAAAACGTGTCTAGAGGGATTCGCCGCACCCCGAAAAGCCAACCCAGGGCGTCGTTTGCGGCTGTCGCCGCTCACTTTGCCCTGGACTAGTGCTGTGTCAGGCTTAAAAAGTGGGGTTGGCTTGGATTGTTGATTTGAGG
>JBBECD010000244.1:0-10933 GCA_040881995.1 Planctomycetaceae bacterium | reverse complement strand
ATTTTTTTGCGATCGAGCGTTTGGCGTTTCTTCTGGGCCTTTACGGCCGCGGCTGGGAAAGCATCCCCTATCGGCTGCGGCTGATCCAGTTCCAGCGGCATAACGCGGCTCACCTCGACGCCCTCGCCATGGGCTACGCGACCGTTGAGAATCCCGAGGCGCTGATCGACGACTTTAAAGTCTCGCCCGATGATCCGTTGGTCGTGTTGGGCATGTCGCGCATGGCCTATTGGCAACAGGACTTTAAAAGATCGCTTCAACTGGCCGAAAAAGCGGCGAGGTTGCGTCCCGATCTCGTGGAAGCTCACGTCCGCATCGGGCAAGCGCTCTGGGAGGAAAAAGACGACCGGCGATTCCTTAAATGGAACGCCGGCTTGCCAAAGGAGGCGGAAAACCATCCCGAGGTCTGGGCTTTGAGAGGAATGTGGGCGCTCGACGGCCGACAAACGGACGCCGCGGCACGCTGTTTTTGGGAAGCGATTCGGCGCGACCCGAATCATCGTCAGGCGGTTTATCAGTTGGCGCAATTGTTACAGAAACAATCGAGGCCGCGCGAGACCGAAACGCTGCTTTCGCGAGCGCACGCGCTGACGGAGTACGTCAACACGGTGACGGCGGCCCGCTCGGGCGAAAACGCCAACGACGCGGTTCTGGCCGCTCAGCAAGCGAAATCGCTGGGATTGCTGTGGGAATCGTATGCCTGGTTCGAGATGACGCTGGTCCTTCAGAACGATCATCACCTGGCGCAGCAGGGCGTTCAGTCGCTCGGTCCACGGCTCGAAAACCTTGAGCTCACCCGCACGGCGGCTTCTTACTCACCGGCGGAGTCGATCGATCTTTCCGATTTTCCTCTTCCCCAATGGGATGCCGCGACTCCACGGAACAAACAAAAATCCGATGCCCCTTACGACGGCGAGCCGGCACTCATCACGTTCGCCGATCGAGCCGAGGAATCGGGCATGCAGTTCAAGCGTATCGATTTCCGCACTACGCCGGGACGAGCCCGAACGATTCGCGAAACCACGGGAGGGGGAGTGGCGGCCTTCGACTACGACGGCGACGGTTGGCCCGACGTTTACTTGACGCAAAGCTCGCCCTGGCCGCCTCGAGACTCCGATACCGCCGACGTCGATCAACTCTTTCGTAACAGGGGCGACGGACGATTCGAACGCGTGACCGAACCGTCGGCCATCGTCGAGCAGCGCTACAGCCAGGGGGTGACGATTGGAGATTACAACGACGACGGTTTTCCCGATCTGTTCGTGGCGAACATCGGCAAGAACCGCCTTTACGAAAACAACGGAGACGGCACGTTTAGCGACGTCAGCGAAATGCTCGACGACCCGCACGAAGAATGGTCGACGAGTTGCGTCCTCGCCGATTTCAACAACGATCGCTGGCCCGACCTGTACGTCGTGAATTACCTGACCGGCGACGACGTCTACGGCCGCATCTGTTCCGATAAAGAAAGCCTTTCGGGAGTCTGCGGACCTCAACTGTTTACCGGTGCACAAGATCGCTTCTTCCTCAATCAGGGAAATGGCACGTTCGTCGAGATGACGCGGCTGGCCGGCGTCACCGCCGAAGGCAAGGGACTCGGCGTCGTCGCCGCCGATCTGACCGGCCGGCGTCAACTGAGCCTGTTCGTCGCCAACGACACGGTTCCCAATCTGTTTTTCGTCAACGCGACGGAAAGTCCCGGCGGTCGTCCTGCGTTTTCCGAAGAGGGACTCGCGGCTGGTGTGGCGCTCGACGGCGACGGATTGGCATTGGCGTGCATGGGAGTCGCCGTCGGAGACGCCGACGAAAACGGTCTGATCGATCTGTTCGTCACGAATTTCTATCAGGAATCGAACACGCTGTATCTGCAGCAGGCCGATGGGCTGTTTGTCGATGGAACCCGCGAAGCCGGTTTGAGGTCGTCCAGTCTGCCCATGCTGGGCTTCGGCGCCCAGTTTATTGATGCCGATCTCGACGGCCGTCGCGATTTAATGGTCACGAACGGCCACGTTCACGACGGGACCAACCGCGGAATCGCCTATCGGATGCCCCCGCAATTCTATCGCAACGTCGGGCGCGGACGGTTTGTGGAATTCAAGGCGGAACAACTCGGCCCTTTTTTTGACGGCCGGTATCTGGGCCGCGGCATGGCTCGTTTGGACTGGAATCGAGATGGAAAGGAAGACGTCGCGATCTCGCACATCGAAGCCCCCGCCGCGCTGGTGACGAATACCTCGCCGACCACGAACCGTTTCTTCTCGCTGCAACTGCGGGGAGTCGATTCATCGCGGGATGCCATCGGCACCACTGTGACGGTCAAAGCCGGAGAGCAAACGCAACACCAGCAATTGACGGCAGGCGACGGCTACCAAGCCAGCAATGAGCGACAATTGACATTCGGCCTCGGCGCGCATTCGCAAATCGACGAATGCACGATCCGCTGGCCCTCGGGGCTCGAACAGCGGTTTGTCGATATCGCCGCCGATCAGTTTTGGCTCGCGGTCGAAGGCAACTCAGAGTTGGTTGCGATGCCGCGTTAGGGGTCGGGTGGCACTGGCGGCTTGCCCGCCAGTGTGTATTTCCTCGTTGCCGAATACGAGCGGGCTGGTGTCCGCGCCATTGGCCGTCATTCATCAAACTCAGGCCGTTCAAATGTTGTGCCGCGCGGCGCATCAATGCCAAGGCGAACCTTACCGCCGGTGTTCATGACCAGAGTGATGCTGATCGCGTCCGCGATAGAGACCTTGCGACCGACGCCGACGGTCACGAGGCGTGGTTTGCTTTGATTTTCCGTAGAAACAGCAAGTTCAACGAAATCTCGTCCGACGACGGCGAGAGTGACGAGCAAATCGCCGTCGATGCGAAGGGACTCGCCGATATGGCGGGAGAGGACCAACATGGCATCGAAACCTCGAAAATCGCACTGCCAGCGTTGAAATGCATCACGAACGGTCGACTTCTATCGAGCCCTTTGAGGGTGTCCAATCGGCGGAAAATCGGCTCATTTTTGGTCTTCGTCGTCAAGTTTCTTGAGAATCTCGACTCCCAGGGCATCCACGGAATGACTCGAATTGCTGAGGATCACGACCCCCACTCCGGTCTCGGGGAGGAACCCCAGAAAACTTCGATATCCTCCCGTCCCGCCGTTATGCCAGATCATGGTCCGATCCGCCTCGGGGATTTTCTGCCGCATCCAGCATAGGCCGACGAATTCCCCCTTTTGGCCGGTCTCGCGCCACCTCTCTTGAGCCATCTGAAATGCCTCGGTCAAAGTGGTTTTTCGTCGGCCCAGGACGGCGTCGATTAGGTCCAAGAGGTCGGGAACCGTCGAGCGCAAGCCGCCGCATGCCTCGAGGCAGGCAAACGTCCAACCCGACGTTTCCTTGCCGCTTCGGTCATGACCGGGGGAGAATCGCTTCTTCTGCTCGTCGGAAAGTTCGATGCGAGTGTCCGCAAGTTCGAGAGGCTCCACGATCTGGCGGATCAAGGCGTCTTCGTAGCTCTCGGCCCCGGCGGCATGGGCCAGCGCATGGCCAAGCAGACCCACTCCCAAATTTGAATAGTCGAACTGACTGCCGATTGGGCCCGAGAGTTGGATTTGCATCAGGGTTTCTTTGAGATGATCGAGGCCATATTCGGCGTATGGGTTGGACGGATCTTTGGTCGTCAGAGCGAATAGCCCGATGAGCGGGGGTTGCACGGGGAGGCTGGAGGTGTGCGTGGCCAGGTGCAGGAGCGTGATGTCGCGGTCGTTTCGCCGAGGGACCGTCAGACCGTCCGGCAGGTGTTTCTGAACCGGATCGTCCAGCCGCACCGTTCCCGCGAGCACTTGATCGGCCAGCAGCGTGCCGGTGAACGCTTTGGTGATCGAACCGATCTCGAAGAGGGTCTCGCCGTCGGGCGTTTGGCGTTCGCCGGCGAGGGTGACGTGTCCATATCCCAGGATTTCGCGTCCCGTCGATTGCGTAATGCCGACGACCAGCCCCAGATAAGGTTTGTCCTCCAGGAACGGCGTGATGATTTCGTCGATGGCCGACTTAATATCCGCAGCTCGCGATGCGGCCGGCATGAGCCACATGATACCTAGGATCGCGGCGACGATTGTTCCGAGAGGCAGGGGCATAGATTCTCGCAAGAAAGAGGTGATCAGGGATTAGCCCACGAACAATTCGCGAATCGGCGTCGCTCGATACAACTCGTGGGGACGGCCGTCGAAATCGTTCCATTGGGCGTCGTGCGGAATTCCCAGCGTATCGAAAATAGTGGCGGCGATGTTCTCGGGCGTTTGCTTATCGGAAATCGGATACGCGGCGATGTCGTCGGTCTCACCGATCACTTTTCCGCCTTGCACTCCTGCGCCGGCGAACAGCGATGTCATCGTGGGCCCCCAGTGATCGCGGCCGGCATCTTTGTTGATCACCGGCGTGCGGCCGAATTCGCCGCTGATGATCACCAGCGTCGATTCGAGCAGACCGCTTTGTTCGAGGTCATCGAGCAGTGCCGACAAGCCGCGGTCCATATAGGGGAAGATGTTTTTCTTCAAATTGACGAAGTTGCCTCGATGCGTATCGAACGACGAGTTCTTGCCGAGGTTGACCTGCACCAGACGGACTCCCGCATCGACGAGCCGGGCGGCCATCAGCAGCGACAGGCCGAATTTGTTTTTTCCATAACGTTCCAGAACTTCCGGTGCGGCGTTTTCCACGTCGAAGGCGGCGTGCACTTTCTTATCGGCGAGCATGCTGATCGCCTGCTGACGATTGCGGTCGAGCTGTGCGACCGACGCCGCCCGTTCGAGTGCAGCCTGCTGAATTTCGATGCTCGAGAGCAAATCGATCCGATGCCGAAACCGCGGCTGCCCCCCTTCGGGAAGCGTCAGCATCGGCGTGTTGAAAACCGATGGCGAGCCGTGTTCGAACGTGTCTTCATCAAAGCGAAAACAATGCGGGCAGGCGCCGTTTCCCAGCGCGCACGGCGCGGCGATATCGATATGCCACGCTTCGTACTTCGGCCCCAATTTCCCGGCGTACTGCCCCGGACGATAATTATTCGCTTCGTTAATGCTCGGCTGCGGCAAGACGGCGGCGGGAGGCAACAGGCTGCCGTCGTTCAGAGCGTACGTGACCTGCGACAGAAACGACGGCCACTCGCTCGGTTTCGGCTTGCCGTCGTCGACAAACCCGACGGGGAAATCAAATCGCCCGGTAAACAGCATGTGACACGCTTCGCCGTGGCCGTTGCTCTCGGTGGCGACCGTGCGAATCATGGCGTACTTGTCGGTCCGCTGGGCCATCATCGGCAAGTGTTCGCACACCTGCGTGCCGGGAACTTTCGACGAGATCGGTTGAAATTCCCCGCGCACCGTCGCCGGAGCATAAGGCTTCATGTCGAAGCTGTCTTGATGCGACAGTCCGCCGTTGAGGAAGATGAAGATCACCGACTTTTTTTCGGCGGTGGGGGACGACGGCTTCGCGGCATCGAGCGCCAGGAGTTGCGGCAGACCGATCCCCATCATGCCGACGGTTCCCGCCTGAATCATCGCCCGGCGGGAAAAATGAACGGCATCCAGCGGCGCAGGTGATCGGCCCATCGGTTGATCCTTTAAGTGGATGGAGACAACTATCCATCAACACTTTATTATATGTGGACCGCCGAAGCAAGACGAACCCGATTGAATTCCATAAATTTCGCTCGATGGCTGGCATGTAACAGCTATTTCGCGTCGGCTTCTTCCGTCGTCTTTAACTTGCTGCGGAACAGCTTGCGGAACTTCTCCACCTTGGGGGCGGTCACGAAGCGGCAATACGGTTCGCCGGGATTCAGAGCGAAGTAATCCTGATGATATTTCTCGGCGGGATAGAATTCGCCGATCGGCTCGATCTGCGTCACGATGGGGTGGCTGAAAATATCCGACTCGTCGAGCTTCTTCATATACTCTTCGGCGAGTGCTTTTTGTTCGTCGGTGTGATAGAAAATGGCGGAGCGGTATTGCGTGCCGACGTCGTTCCCCTGGCGGTTGGGCGTGGTCGGGTCGTGCGTTTTCCAGAAGACTTCGAGCAGCTCTTCGTAGGTAACTTTTTCGGGGTCGTACGTGACCTGAATCACCTCGGCGTGGCCGGTCAGTCCGGAACAGACGTCCCTGTACGTGGGGTTTTTCATCTCTCCCCCGGTATAGCCGGAGACGACTTTTTCGACCCCTTTGAGTTCTTTGAACACCGCTTCGGTGCACCAGAAACAGCCCGATCCGAATGTGGCCAATGCCGTTTTCGTGTCGTCGGTCGTCATGTCGTCCTCTTTCGGCTTATCCTCTTGGGGCTGTGCGCCGTTTCGGTCGGCCGACGGCGAATCGGCTGCGGCATCTGTCAATTCGTTTGCCGCATCAGCGGCGGACGTTTCATCAATCGCCGGCGCCGTGGGGACGGCCGGAGCCGATGTGCTGTCGGTGGGTTCCGTCGATTGGTTCAATCCTTTGAAACCGAACACCGCGCCGCCAATCGCCACGGCAATCACAATCGCGAGAATTCCACGACTCGGCATCAGATCAGCCCTTCCTGTTTCGTTTCCTATTCTTTCTTCGAAGCCTCTTCGCTGTCGCTGCGTTCGGTGAACGTCAGCGCGGCGGAGTTCATACAGTATCGCAGACCGGTCGGCTGAGGTCCATCGGGAAAGACGTGCCCGAGGTGAGCGTCGCAGTGCTTGCAGAGGACTTCGGTCCGCGTCGAAAACCAGCCGTTGTCTTCTTCGGTTTTAACGTTGTCTTCGGAATACGGCTGATAAAAGCTCGGCCAGCCGGTTCCCGATTCGTATTTGGTCTTCGAATCGAACAGTGCCGCTCCGCAGCAGACGCAGTGATACATGCCGTCGGCTTTGTTGTCCCAGTATTCACCGGTGAAAGCCGCCTCGGTTCCTTTTTTGCGAGTCACCATATACTGCATGTGGGTGAGCATCTTTTTCCACTCTTCATCGGATTTCGTCACGCGCGGGGCGGCGTCGGACGACGTGGGTTTGTTCGCCATGTGTGGGGTTCCTTCAGTGTGATCCTCGTGAACGGCCGCTTGATCGCCGGGAGGACCGTCAGCGATCGCCGCGTCAGCGGACAGCGATGCGGAGGCCGATGCCGGCGTGGGATTGGTCTGACTATGGCAGCCGAGCGTCATTGCCGTGCAGACGACAACCGGCGCCAAGAATATTACGTGATTCCGCTTCATGCTTCTATTCCTCGCATTCGTCGAGTCGATCGCGTTCAGGATCGCGATTTTCCGTTTGCCGCTTCATGCGGAGCGGACCGGTGGTTGAGATATGTCATGGGACAGGGGCTATGGGAAAACCGGATGTGTTCCCTTCTATTATGACATGGCTGTCAAGAGGGTCATCGATTCCAGGACAGCCATTTTTCGAAAAGCCTTTTGATCAAAGGAGTTAATTTTGTCTTCCGGTACGCGGACGCCACTTTTTTGAGCGCTTCGGACTGCGTCGGATACGGGTAGATCGTTTTCCCGATGGTCCCGAGGCCCAATTCGCCGTTGATGGCGAGCGTCACCTGCGAAATCAACTCTCCCGCGTGATCGGCGACAATTGTGGCTCCCAGTATACGATCTTTTCCCTTCCGGGTCAGCACCTTTATGAACCCTTCTGCGTGATCGTCCAAAATTGCCCTGTCGATCTCGTGAAGCGGATGTGTGACGCGGCGCGAGCCGCGCGAATTAAGGCTTTGGAAGGGTCGCAGTCGACGTTGAGGCAATCGCCTCCCAGCAGATGTTTTTCGATGAGAGCGAATTTCGCCCCGAGCCCGGCGGCCCCCGCGCCAATCACCACGAGGTTGTACCGCCCCGATTCCGTCGGATTGACCCAATCGTAAGGATGCACCCGCGCGACGAGGCGGCGATTGAACTCGTCATCCGGCGGAATCGAGATCGGTCCGTCAGACTTCGACGGCTCGGCATCAGTGCGCATCGGCGGGGGCGTCCTTTCGATCCGACTCGGCCGCGCCGGCAGGCGACGGCGGCTCATCTCGCTGAACTTTATCGTCGGCGATCGACTGTTTCAACGCCCGATTGGCGATTCGCGTGATGAAGACCGTCACGGCGACCGTGGCGATGAGGCCGACGCCAAGCAGGATCCACTCGGCTGTCGTTCGTTGCCGCGCGCCGGTGAAAGCTTCGGCGAGGTTGTTGAACGCCGAGCCAATGGAGACAAACATAATCGTACCGGGGAGCATACCGATCCACGACGCGAGCACATAATCGCGCAGCGAGACGTTGGTGAGTCCGAATGCGTAATTCAGCAGATTGAACGGAAAGGCCGGTGACAGCCGCGTTAACAGCACGATGCGGAAACCGTTCTCGGCCACCGCGCGATCGATCGCTCGAAATCTCGGCATGTGCGCCGTGTAACCTTTGATCCACTCACGCGCCAGCGTTCGGCCCATCAGAAACGCCGCCGTCGCACCGGCAACGCTCCCTACGGATACGGCGATTGTCCCCACGACCGGTCCGAAGGCGAAACCGGCTCCCAGCGTGATCAGCGACCCGGGAACGAACAGCAGACAGGCCGGAATGTAGATGATCGCGATCCACACCGCTCCCCACGGACCGAGTTGTTCGATCCATTGCAGGAACGAAAAGAGATAATTCTTGACCGGAAGAAACACGACGGTCGCGACCGCCGCGGTCAGCAGCAGAACGATCACCGGCAGTTTCAACTTGGATATGGCGGACATCGTGACGTTACCAGTCGGTCAGAAGGCGACGTTGTCTTTTCCCTTGAGGGCGAGCATCGAACGCACGTCAGCGGGCGTGGCGATTTCCAGCGATAGCGATTCGAGCAGCCCGCGAATTTTTCGAACCATCTCGGCGTTGGATTTCGCGAGCACTCCTTTCGCGAGATACAGATTGTCTTCGAGACCGACGCGCGCATGCCCCCCCATCGTCGCACCGGTCGTCACAAGATTAAACTGCGCCTTACCCGCCGCGAGAATCGACCAATGATAGTCGTTGCCGAACAGGCGGTCGGCCGTCCGCCGCATATGCACCAGATTTTCGACGTCAGCACCGATCCCGCCGAGAATGCCGAAGATCGTCTGCACGAAGACCGGCGGCTGAACGATCTTCCGTTCGAGAAAATGATGCAGCGTATACAGGTGGCCGACGTCGTAGCATTCGAACTCGAACCGCGTGCCGCAACCGACGCCGAGTTTTTGCACGATCGTTTCGATATCCTTGAACGTATTGCGAAAGATGAAGTCGCGGGTCATCTCCAGATACTTCGGCTCCCAGTCGTATTTCCACTGCGAAAACTTATCCAGAATCGGATACAGGCCGAAGTTCATCGACCCCATGTTGCACGAACACATCTCCGGCTGCGCGGCGAGCGGGGCGGCGAGCCGCTGCTCGACCGTCATGTTGTGGCCGCCGCCGGTCGTGATGTTGATGATCGCCTCCGTCGCCGCTTTGATCCGCGGCAGAAACTGCATGAAGACGGCGGGGTCGGGAGTCGGATAACCATCGTCCGGCCGCCGGGCGTGCAGATGCAGAATCGACGCCCCGGCCTCGGCGGCTTCGATCGCACTCTTGGCAATCTCATCGGGAGTAATCGGCAAATACGGCGACATTGTCGGCGTGTGAATCGAACCCGTCACCGCGCAGGTGATGATCACCTTGCGGGCGACAGTCGGTCGGCCATTTGGAGCGGTTGACGGATTCATCATATTTCCACTATTCCGCCGATTCACCACCGGGCGGATAAAACAACTTCAACAATTCGAGAAACCGGCGGTCGCGGAGAGAGCGTTTCTCGGCGGTCGATTCGGGAGTGTAATCGTAAAACCCTTTGCCGGTTTTCGGACCGTAATGACCGGCGTCGACGAGATTCTTCACGACGGTGTGCAGCGATTGATCCGAGCGGATCTCTTTGACGAGATTTTGATAGACGGTGCTCTGCACGTCGAGGCCGCCGAAGTCGTGAATCTGCAACTGCCCAATCGCCGCCATGCGGAAACCCATGCTGCCGCGGATCGCCTCGTCGATCTCCTCGGGCGAGGCGACCTCTTGTTCGAGCAAGTCCCAAATCTCCCGCATGAGGGCGATCTGCACGCGGTTGACGAGAAAGCCCGGCAACTCTTTGTTCACGCGAATCGCCAGTTTGCCGATCTTTCGCAGCAACGCGACCGTCGCGGTTGTGGTCTCTTCGCTGGTTTCGCCGCTGGGAACGACCTCCACCGTGGGCACGATGTGCGGCGGATTGAACCAGTGCGTCACCAACGCCCGCCGTTTGTGCTTGAGCTTGGCGCCCGATTGCGAAATGGGAAACGTCGATGAGTTGCTTGCCAGGATGACGTCGTCGCCGACGAACGATTCGAGCCGCGCGAACAATTCTTGCTTGATCGCTACATCTTCCTGAACCGCTTCGGTGACGAACTGCGACTCGGCGACGGCTGACGCTTCGGAATCGAACACCGTCACGCGATCGAGAATTTCCGGGATCGCCATGCGATCGATCAATTCCGCCCGCGCGAATTCTTCGAGATTTTGTGCAATCCGCTCGTGAAGCGTCTTACCGGCGGCGACGACGTGGTCGTAACCGCGCACGCGATACCCTGCGACCGCAAACGTCTGCGCGATGCCGTGCCCCATCGTGCCGAGGCCGATCACCGAGACGGTATGAATATCATTGAGTTGCATGTTCAATTCGTAATCTTGTGGCATTGGAATGAAAAGCGATTTCCGTCGTACCCGTTGTGCGATAACGCGTCCGAACCTGGCGTCCCTTCAATCGAAGATTGACGCGGCACGAGAGAGGTCGAGTACATATCGTCTCGCCTGTGTGATTGAGTTGCAAGCGATCGGCTTGAGAAGTCCGAGCCGGGTGTGGCAAATGTTTTTGGCGTGTTTAAGTCCTTGTGGGGATTGGGAGTTTCCAGTGGAGTTTCCATTGG
>JBBECD010000243.1:0-10966 GCA_040881995.1 Planctomycetaceae bacterium | reverse complement strand
GGAAAAGCCTTGCGTTCTCCTATATCAATTCAACGCACTTGGAAGTACTGTCATTTGATTTCACAGTTCCTTAACCGCCGTAATTAAATCGGTGATCGCTTTGCGGGCGTCGGCGAAATACATCAGGGTGTTGTCGGCGGCGAAGAGGGGGTTGGGGATGCCGGCGAAGCCGGGGCTCAGGCTCCGCTTGATGACCACTACGGTGCGGGCCTTGTCGACGTCGAGAATCGGCATCCCGGCGATGGGACTCTTGGGGTCGGTCCGCGCGACCGGATTGACAACGTCGTTGGCGCCAATCACCAGCACCACGTCGGTCCGTTCGAAACTGGGATTGATCTCGTCCATCTCCTTGAGCTTCTCGTACGAGACGTCGGCCTCGGCAAGCAGCACGTTCATGTGGCCCGGCATGCGGCCGGCGACGGGATGAATCGCGAACTCGACTTCGATCCCCCGCTCTTCGAGCAATCGCGCCAGATCGCGAACCGCATGCTGCGCCTGCGAAACCGCCAATCCATAACCGGGAACGATGATGACGCGGCGCGCCGAGTCGAAAAACATGGCGACTTCTTCGGCGGAGGTCGATTTGACTTTCCCGGCGTAGACCGAATCGGCGCTCGGCCCGACGGACGTCTCTCCCCCAACCGTGCCGGACAGCACATTCGCCAGCGAGCGATTCATCGCCTTGCACATGATCTGGCTGAGAATGATCCCCGAAGCCCCCACCAGCGAACCGGTGATGATCAGCGAATTGTTGTTGAGCACAAAACCGGCGGCGGCGGCGGCGAGACCCGAATACGAATTGAGCAAGGCGACCGCGACCGGCATGTCGGCACCGCCGATCGGCATGATCAGCAATACCCCCAACGCCGACGACGCGACGACCAGAATCCAATACACGGCGAGGGCGTCGGGCCTGATGACGATCCAGATCCCGAGCCCGATGCACGCCAGACCCACGATGGCACTGAGCGCCTGCCGGCCGGGGAAACGGCTCACGCGGTCGGAGACGATGTCCTGAAGCTTGACGATGGCGACCAGGCTTCCCCAAAACGTCACCGCGCCGATGATCGCCGAGGCGACGGTCGCGATCGTCAATTGCATCGAAGGATCGGTCGCGTCGTGCAATGCCGCACCGGCGATGAGCACCGACGCCCCGCCGCCGAATCCGTTGAGGAGCGCGACCATTTCGGGCATCGCCGTCATTTTGACCTTGAGAGCCATCGCGGCTCCGATGCCGCCGCCGACGATCAGTCCCGCAAAAATCATCAGATAGCCGTTGGTTCCCGCTTCGATGATGTGTCGATCGAGCAGGGTGGCGATGACGGCGATGAGCATGCCGATCGCGCCGAGCTGGTTTCCGAACACCGCCGTGCGGGGATGCGAGAGTTTGATCAGCCCGAGGATGAACAGGACCGAGGCCGCCAGGTACGCAAGATTGATGGCGTTTTGCACCGTCGTTAGTCCTTTCGCTTGAACATCGCCAACATGCGGTGCGTGACCATAAACCCTCCGACGACGTTGATCATGGCGAAGACGATGGCGATAAAACCGAGAATCGTCGTAAAGCGATTGGGCGTCGCCACGGAAATCATCGCTCCCACGATGGTGATTCCCGAAATCGCATTCGAGCCCGACATCAGCGGCGTGTGCAGCAGCGGCGGGACTTTCGTGATCACTTCGAAGCCGACGAAAATCGCCATCACGAAAATCGTGAACAGCATGATAAAGTCTTCCATCGAAATCTCCTACGAAATGGCGCTGGACGACAACGGCGCCAAACCCAATTGCTCGCGGACGCGGGGATGCACCACCTGGCCGTCGCGCGTCAGCAGCGTGCCGGCGACGACGTCGTCGGTGGCATCGAGCTTCAATTCGCCGTCTTTGCTCATCACGTGCAACAGCAGCGTCGAAATGTTCTTGGCGTACATCTGACTGGCATGAAACGGAATCGACGCCGGCAGATTCACCGGGCCGATGATCGTCACGCCGTATTCGGTAATCGTTTCGCCGGCGCGCGTGAGTTCGCAGTTGCCGCCGCTTTCGGCGGCGAGGTCGACGATGACCGAGCCGGCCATCATCCCTTTGACCATGTCGGCATTGATGAGTTGCGGCGCTTTCTTGCCGGGAATCGCCGCGGTGCAAATGATGACGTCGTTCTCGGCGACGACTTTGGCCATCATCCGCCGTTGGCGTTCGTAAAACGCTTCGTCCATCGCCTTGGCATAGCCGCCAAAGTCTTCGGCCTGTTTGGCTTCGAGCGGAAGTTCGACGAACGTGGCTCCCACGCTCTGCACCTGCTCTTTGACGGCGGGACGGACGTCGTAGGCGTGCACGACGGCGCCCAGCCTGCGCGCGGTGGCAATCGCTTGCAGTCCCGCGACACCTGCGCCGATGACGAATACTTTGGCGGGAGTGATCGTCCCCGCGGCGGTCATCAGCAGGGGAAACATTTTCGGCAGCGCGCTCGCCGCGAGTAGAACGGCTTTGTAGCCGGCGATGGTCGCCATCGACGAGAGGGCGTCCATGCTTTGAGCGCGCGTGATGCGGGGGATGAGTTCCATCGACAGCGCGGTCACGTTGCGCTCGGCGAGTTGGCGCACGCCCTCGGGTTCGGTGAGCGGGTCGAGAAAGGCGACCAGCAGTTGCCCCGCGTGCATCCGATCGAGATCGGCCCGGCCTGCGTCTTGATTGGCACCGAACCCGCGCACCTGCAGAATGATATCGGCGACGCGAAACAGTTCGGCGCGGTCGGCGACGATGCGCGCCCCCTTGTCGGCATAGGCGGCGTCGGAGTAACCGGCGGCCGTGCCCGCACCGCTTTCGATGGCCACGTCAAGTTTGACCTTGGCCAGCGCGGGAATGGTCGCGGGAACTATCGCCACCCGGTCTTCGCCGGGAAACGTTTCTTGGGGAACACCAACAATCACAAAAGTCTGTGCCTCGTGAAGTATGGACGGAGCCTCTTCGTCTTTTTGTGCAGACGAAAACTATAGCAGAACTGTGATTGATCCGGAAGCAAGTGAAGAGAGGGACGAATGCAGGGTAGTAGTACAGTTTGGAAGTTCTGGAACAGAAAGAGCCGCCCCGACATAATCGAGACGGCTCCGGTGATACGGGTGACGGCCCGCAAAGAATTCCCCTCCACCAAAAGCCGGAGAATCAGCAACTGTTTTTCTCTTGAGAGAATAATTGCCATCGGATTTGCCTTCCAAGATGCGGCGAATCCGATAGAATGGATGTTGCTAAGGAAGCCATTCGGGCGAATTCGCCTGGGTGACAGTCGCCCCGTCGTGTTACAAGCACTTCGGGGCATTTTTTGAGATGAGACAGGGACCGGAGTCGAACCGGTTTTCCGGGGATTGCAAGCCACCACGAGGACCGTCCTCCCCCCTGTCTCTGCCGACCAGAAATGGTCGCCTTGCCCTGTCGGGGTTGCAGGTTAACGGCCATGCGCCCCGACAGGACTCTCATCATCGCCCGTCCGTCGACAACCAATGCGAACGGGCTCGAAACCCTCCTCATGGTTCACCTCCTTTCATTTGATGATCCGCAAGCCGAAACACCTTACCGCGGCCGTTAGGGTTGTTTTTTCGCTCGAATCGCTCTTTGTGCGTTTTGTAAATGACCTCTCGGATAGCGCGTTCAGGCAGAGTTGAATCGTTGCTTACGTCATGAGTTGTGGCCCAATTATTATTGTGTCTCTTAAAAAATGATTCGATAGCGTCGAATCGCGTTAAGCGCGAAGACAATTTTTGCGTGGGTAATTGTGGTCCAGGTGGCGGTGACTGCTGATCGATTTTTTCGATAGCGTCTTTAACCTCGTTGTCGGTTCGAGGTGTGGAGTTCATAGTGGTGATCATGGCAAACACCTGCGGATCGGTTAACGACCATCGCAGATGTTGCAAGCGGTCCAGCTTGTCCTTCAAGAACGCGATATAGCTATCCAACTGCTGAAGATGCTCAGCTTGCGACTTATTCGGCTGTTGCGGGACGGTCATAAAATTCTCCAGTATCTCGACACGATACGGTGTGGCAAGATGTAGGTCAATGCCATACCACAATAATTTTGCCATACGAGCGGATTTTTTTGCAGTTAACATGTCAATTGCTGATTGGTTTGGATTGTTCCACGAGTTGAATTGCGCATTAGCCACGAGTACGATGGCGTGTGTTCACTTCTCGCCGCCCACTTCAGAGATGAGGTCAACATGTCCAGCAACGATGAAATCTTGCGTCGTCTCAAAGAACTCGAAGCAGAGAACGCCCAGCTTAGGCGTCACATCAATTTGCCAGATAAGACAGTGACGAAGCCCACGACGACGCATGTCTCCATGTGGAAGGGACACCCGGTCATCCGGTTTGAAGGCGCATTCCGCCCGTTCGGCTTGGGCTTACGCAAAGCGGCGATCATCCTCGAAAAGATCGACGATGTCAGATTCTTCGTTGATAACAACCGCCAGCATATCGCCGGCGCGCCAGACGTAGACGAACCCGCATAGCTTCGCGCGGCGATCAAACTGTACCACTACCGAATGCAGAGGGGGGGAGTGGGAGAGGGGGAGAACGGGGATAAGAAAATACCGTTTAGCCGCGACGCGCAGCAGAACGCTTTTTCACACCTCTCCCTCCGGGAGAGGTCGGCCGCGGCGGCCGGGTAAGGGCTCTGTTGAAGGGATGAGGGATGAATCGGCGTTCGAATTATTCGATCGCTTCGCCCGGCAGTTTGCCGGCCTCCAGCAGATCGCCGAACGTCTTGCCTTCGGTGGCGCTCTCTTCTTCTTCGATTTTCTTCAACGCTTTTTCGATGATTTTGACGTCTTTGACATTTTTAGCATCGAGCGCTTTGCCCAATGATTCGCCGTAGTTATTGCGATTCTTCTTATTCTTGCCGTGGCACTCGCCGCATTTCATTTCGGCGGTTTCTTTCAGATCGGGATAGAGTTTCCCAAACGCGACCCAATATTGTTGGCGGGCTTCCACGGGACGTGTTGCGGCGCCAATAACGGCGACCACCATAAATGAGGTCGTCAGCAGGATCATTCGCATATCGCGGCTCCTCAAGATTGTGTTCTTTGAAAGCCATCAAAAGAGACAGACCGCTCACGTCGAAACGAAAGCGGTCTGCGCAGAATTATCGATGGTGATCATCGGATCGAGAATTATTCGATCGCTTCGCCGGGCAGTTTGCCTTCTTTCAGCAGATCGCCGAACGTCTTGCCTTCGGTGGCGCTGTCTTCTTCTTCGATCTTTTTCAGCGCTTCGGCGATCTTATCGTCTTCTTTCACGTTCTTGGCATCAAGGGCTTTGCCGAGAGCCATGGCGTAGTTGTTGCGTTTTTTCTTGTCCTTGCCATGACAGACGCCGCATTTGAGTTCTGCAGCATCTTTGACCTCGGGATAATCTGCCGAGAATTTCTTCAGATAATTCGGGCGAGCGTCGGCCTGCTGAGAGGCGGAACCCAACACCATGGCAACGAAAGCGAACGTAATGATAATTCCCAGGCGCATGCTTAGTCTTCTCCGTTTTCTAAAAAAAGTTCTGAACCGCACATCTCGGCACGATCACCTATCGGTGCCGATGCATATCTCTATTTAACTGACCAATCCGGCGACTGTCAACTCATCGCAATTTGCGTTTCCTATTTTAGTCGACTTTTCGCACACCTCCTTGCTTAACGTTCCCCCGCCGATGATCACACGGCCTCCCTCGTCCGGTGTGATTCCGCATCGGCATACAAAAAAGGCATTTAGCGGTAGGTTATCGGCAGTTTACTGCCCGCCGTCTTTTTGTCCGTCAGATGCGGCGTGCTCCAGGGCGTACGCATGGCGATCGTTCCCTGCTCACCGGCGACGTGATCGGCCCCGCGCTGCGGCACCAATCGGGGACGGAAGACGACGATCAAGAGCAGCGGAATGTACCACAGCAGATAAATTCCCCCCTGCTGTGGATACCAGAACTGCGTCGCCACTACGATCGCCGCCGAGTGAGACATCAAATCTTCGAGATTTTTTTGCCACGGCCAAACCGTCAGTCCGATCAACATCAGGACGAACGTCACGAACACCGGCATGCGGTAGGCGTCGCCGTATCGGGTCCAGAAGCCTTCCGCGTCGATTCCCTGGAACTGCAGGGCAGACCAGTCGACCGACCCCAGGGTTTGCCGCACGAACGAGTACGAATCGACCGACGTTAACGCGAGACTTCCCACGAGGACCGCCGCGACCAAACCGAGGGCGCCGGCGAAACGAATCACTCCTTTGCGGCCGTAATTTCGGCCATAATAGACGATCCACAGCGGCAGCAGAAACACCGGAAAGAACAAGATCCCGCAGGCCAATCCCAGCAAAGCCCCCGACCACATCGGTCGCCGCACCGCCACCAGCGCCCACACGATGAGGGCCGCGGGCAAGACGTGAATGACCTTGCCGACGTCGTACGCCGTGCAGGGAATCAGCAGATACAATGTGGCCATCGCCAGACCGATCGGTGCGTCGCCGAAATGGACGTGGGCCAGCGCGATTAAGCCGAGGATGACCGCGGAATGCGTGAGCACCGCCATCAGCCTCGCCGTCAGCAGTTCGTAATCGAGCTTCGATTCGTTCGGATCGGCGGCGGCGTCATCGTCGTGATGAGCCGAGACGGCTTTCGACGTGGGCACCAGCGGTGCGCTGAGCAACTGCGTCGCCGGGCCGGCGGAGAGATAACGATCGTCGGAAATCGCCAATGTATCGAGCGTGCCATCCTGCAGATGTAAGAGGCGGTCGGCTTTGCGGACCGTTTCCATCGTCGACGCCGGAGGAGGCTCGGTAAAGGCCTGCGTCATCAAAAACGCGAACGCACTGGCGCACAGGAAACCGAGTCCCGGCACGTTGAGGTTCGGTTCCAGCCGCGGACGCCGTTGCAATCGGCCGTCGCAGAACAGGCGGATGAGAATCAGCCCGGTGACGCCGAACAGCCAGCCGTAGCCGACGTCGGGCTCTTCCCGGACGATCAACAACCCCGGGGAGAGCATCAGCAGCAAGAGCAGGTCGAAATTGCGAATCGACCAGATGCGGCTGAAGCGAAAAAAGACCGCCGTAATAAGAAGAAATGACAGATAGAACCACGTGGCGTGATTCACGTTATAACCGCGAAGAATGTCATCCATACTGCGTACCGCCACAACGACAAACGCAAGACCGCCGCGATGCGGCGTCTTCGGAAATCGTTGCTCCTTGTGAGAACCAGCGGCTGGCAGCTTCGTCCCTTAAGCATGCTCAGTCAGAATTGGGCCCGTCATCATCATGGAAAACTTAACACAACGTCTGTGCGTTAACGTCTTCTGACATCTGATTCAATAATTCCAACGCAACCTCTGTGCTTAACCGTTGTCCCCGAGAATGTGAGCGATTTTTAACAAGCACAACCGGCTGTGTTAGGATCTCTCAATAATTCTCTGGACGTCAAGCATCCGGCGACGTTTTGTACGCCGGCCGTGCCGCCAACCGATTGAAGAAACCAGTTCTCGACTGTCGAGCGAAAGCGAACACCCAGTTTATTCGATGCCGCTCGACGTGAAAAGAAAACCCACTTAAAGACCCCAAAGTGACCGGACACTCACCGCGCGACGATGAGCGATGATCTCATTCATCCGGTTTCTGCCTGTTGATCCCTGGCAGGGATATGGTTCCGGCTCATCATCGAATTCGCAAATCGTCCCCGGCTACCCTATCAGCATATGCATACCGTATAATTTGGCAATATTTTTCCGCGGAAAGTCGGCAAATGATGACAATTTTTTGCCGCGATCACCGCTACGCGAAAAACAGATCTGAAGGATTCGCCAATCAAATCATTTTACCCAATCCGCTCGATCATCACAATTTCGAATCGGAAATACCCAAAATCCAGCGACAATTCAAAAGCGAACACGTTCCGAATACTCGTTCTAAGTTGCGACTATGCCATATTTTCCAATGCGCGGTTCCCCATCTCGCGGGTGCCGATGCTCGGGCCGCCGGAGGCGATATCCGCCGTGCGATAGCCTTGGTCGAGCACGCGGTCGACGGCCAATTCGATCGCCGCCGCTTCTTGCTCCAGTCCCAGCGAATGCCGCAGCAACATCGCACAGGCGAGAATTGTAGCCAGCGGATTGGCAATCCCCTTGCCGGCGATGGTCGGGGCCGAGCCGTGAATCGGTTCGTACAAGCCGGGGCCCGATGAACCGAGCGACGCCGAAGGCAGCATCCCCAGCGAACCGGTGATCATCGAACCTTCATCAGTGAGAATATCGCCGAACATGTTTTCGGTCACAACGACGTCAAAATCGCGCGGCCGCGACAACAGATACATCGCCATCGCATCGACCAAGACAACATCGAAGGCGATCTCGGGGAACTCCTCGACCATGATCTGCGTCGTCACCTGTCGCCATAGCCGAGAGACTTCGAGCACGTTCGCCTTGTCGACGAGCGTGACTTTCTTCCGGCGAGTTTTCGCCGCCTCCGCCGCCATCCGTACAATGCGGGCGATTTCTTCGGTGTTGTAGAGCATCGTGCTGAAGGCTTCTTCGCCCGAGGGATGGGGCTTGCGTCCGGACGGCCCGAAATACAACCCGCCGGTGAGTTCGCGGAAGAACAGAATATCGACGTCGCGGACGAGTTCGGTTTTCAAAGGCGAAGCATCGAGCAATTGCGCATGCGTTTTAATCGGCCGCAGATTGGCGAACAGTCCGAGTTCTTTGCGCAATGCCAGAAGACCCGCTTCGGGACGGGTTTTCGCTTTGGGGTCGTCCCACTTCGGACCGCCGACGGCACCGAGCAGTACGGCGTCCGATTTTTTGCAGGCTTCCAATGACGCGTCAGGCAACGCTGTGCCGAAATCATCGATCGCGTTCCCGCCGATGGGATGCGTCGAAAATTCGAACTGATGCCCGAACGTCTCGGCGACCGCTCGCAGCACGCGTTCTCCCTCGGCGACCACTTCCGGACCAATCCCATCCCCCGGCAACAAGACCACTGATGCTTTCACGAACGAACTCCAACGGTTGTTAAGATGTTGATGATGCTTGTCTTCGTAGGAGTACAGGCTTGAGCCTGCCGTCCTTATGAATGTCGAATGTCGAAATCCGAATGTCGAATCAATGACGAAGGCCGAATGTTCAAATGACAAAGGGTTCCAGCCACCCCATACCATTCGGCTAAAATGTTACAAATTTTCTTATGCCAACAGACGGCGATGTGCTTCCAGCACGGCAAGTTCACCCTCGATGCCAGGCCGTGAGTGACCATGATCGAGCCCAATCCCCCCTTCGAAACACTGCTCGCGAAGCTGTGCGAATAATGAATCAAACCGAATCTTCCCGGTCCCCGGTTCCTTGTTGCCGGGAGCGTCGCCCACGTGCAGATACCCGATGTGCCGCTGATATCGCCGCACGTCCTCGGCGACGTCGCGGCCGTTCATCGTTTGCTCGTAGACGTCGTACAAAATCTTGACCGCCGGGCTGTTCATCCGCTCGCACAGTTCAGCGGCGTCTTCCACCGTTTCGAGCAGCATCGGCGTCGCGCCGGGGAGATGTTGCCGAGGCTGTAACACGTACGTGAAACCGAGCCGTTCGGCCTCCCGCGTATAAAGCACATGTTCAATGCGATCAAAATGCCGGCTGCGCGATATCCCTCTCTCCAGACGCCCGGGAACGATGACGCCCGATTTCAGTTCCTGTACGTTGTAAGCACAATCAACAGTGCGAACCGCTTGAAGATTAAAATCACTCCCACTCGGAATCTTCCTGTCATTGTTCAGAACCGAGTCACTATATTCTTCCCACACGCACGCCGCGCCCCATGTCATGTTGTGTGCGGACAATTCCAGCGAATATTTTTCAATGTCATTCTGCGACCGTCGCAGCAGTTGGCGATACTCAAACGCCGCGAATCCCTGCGCCGCCGCGAAAGCGATCTGTTCGGAGAGCGATTCTCCGGCGAGATGTTTAAACATTCCCACCCGCGCCGCGAACTTTAATGGATGGCGAGACGACACAGTCGCCTCCACCCGCGAAGCCCACGCGCCCCCTGCCACCAGCGCCGCACTCGTTGTAAGAAACCCTCTTCGCTGCATGTCTTATCTCCCCCTCTCCCCCTCTCCCCATCTCCCACTCTCGGTGAGCAGCAGAAGAGACCTACAGTCAAATCACCGCACTCGCGGATTCTCAAGCCAAACCACATTCTCACTCGCCTGACCGGCGATCAACAAATCGAGATCGCCGTCGGTGTCCATGTCGAACGCCCTCAGATCATAAGCGGCCTGATCGGTCCCCACAACATGCGTGGTGAATTTTCCCTTCCCGTCGTTCTCGAACCACGCTGCGACTTTGTCGCCGTACGCACACGTCGCGGCATCGACGTCGCCGTCGCCATCCATGTCGACGACGGCGAGGCAGTGCGGTTCCATCAGCGCGGGATGAATCACATGCAGCGTCCACTCCGGTGCTTCGAACCAGATCACGCCTCGCCCGTGGCCGCGCGAGGCGATGAAATCGACCTGGCCGTCACCGTTGACGTCTGCGGGATGAATGTTCGTGGCACCCGGCTGGTTATCGGCGATGAGATGCTTTTTCCAGCCGTTTTTTCGCGGATCGGCCGGGGCCTCCCACAGGCGAACCATTCGCCGGTCCCCGGTTCGGCCTGCGGTCCTCCTTTGGCGGCGGAGGCGATGTCGGGCCGGCCGTCGCCGTTGACGTCGCCGATGCCCATGTAATGCGACAGCCCCGGCGCATCGTGCAGCGCGGGGAGGAAACGATCCCACTGCAATGTCGCGTGCGGATCGTTTGGCACACGCAACCAGCCGACCGAATTGTGAAACGGTCCCTTCGGCTGACCGCTGTTGGCGATGAGATCGAACTTGCCGTCGAGATCGACGTCTCCTTTAAGCAAGCCATGAATGCCGTTGAGTTGATCGTCGAGCACCCGCAACGTCCACTTATGTTCGA
>JBBECD010000242.1:0-10993 GCA_040881995.1 Planctomycetaceae bacterium | reverse complement strand
ATGAGTCTTGCTTTTCCCTCCATAAATGGCTGAGTGTTCGGCGAGCGTGCGGTCGGCGTGCTCACAGACGCCGACGCGCGTGAAGCCCGCCTTTTCAAAAAACGGGTTGATGTGCCCCATCTCGGTGAGCGTTTCGATCCAGGGGTAGGGCATGAGTTCGCAGCATCGGCGGACGAATGCCGCCGCCACGCCGATGCCGCGGTACGTGGGGTGCAAAACCACGCGCGCGAGTGTCGCAACTTGTGCGTTGAGTGCGCGCAAGTGAAGGTTTTGACGGCGCGAGTGAATGCCGAAATAGCGATTTCGCGCTCTGAGTGACGCGCAAGGCGTCGCGAATAAGCAAATTCCGACGTTTTCGTTGCCAAAATGCAGCAAAAAGACCTTGCGAACGTATCCGAGACCCTTTCCACGGTAGTGCCAGCGGGCAAAAATGGGCCAATCGGACTTTTTTCCGGCGCAAATCGATAGGTTTTCGGCGAAACTGATGCGATTTGGCTCGCGTTCGCGGCGGATGACGGCCGGTTCGGCGTCCAATCGGCAGCGCACATGCAACGTCGGCTGCAAATCGGCGAGAATATCGTCGTGAGTGGTCGCGATCAGGAAGCCGCAGCCCCGTTTCGCCGCGATGCGGCCGACGTTATACGCGATCGTTTTCGCGAGCACGCGATCGAGAGATGCGGTGAATTCGTCGGCGAGAATCCACTTTGCTCCGCGAGCGATGGCGAGTGCAAGTCGGTAGCGATACCGTTGCCCGTCGCTCAATTCGTGCGGCGTGCGCAGCATCAACTGGGCTTCGCTCAATCCGCAGGCGGAAAGCAATTCGAGCGTCTCGGCAAGAGGCAAGCCGATGCCGTCGACGAGGATTTTTTCGGGAAGTTCGAGCGAATGCATGTCGACGACACCGTTAAGTTGTGCTGCCGCCGCCCGCAGCAGGCTCGATTTTCCCGAGCCTGACGGGCCGGTGAAGGAGACGATATCACGCTCTTGAATCGGCACATCGACGTCGTCGGCGACGACGTGTTCGCCCTGTTCGAAGCCGATGCCGAAGTGGTCCATGATTTCGCAGGCGTGGACGGTGGGATGCTTGGCGTGTAGTGGGTATTTGATGGTGAGTTGCATTTGACGTTTTCCTGGATTTTTCTCCCTCTCCCTCTGGGAGAGGGCCGGGGTGAGGGTGCCTTTTTCTGGCTCTTGACTCTTGTCACTCGTCTCTTGCCTCATCGAAAGGCACCCTCACCCGGCCTACGGCCGACCTCTCCCAGAGGGAGAGGTGAAAACCGAACGCTCCGCTACGGAAACCCTTCGCGTCGCGGCTAAACGCGGGATCGATATTCTCCTCTTCAATAGTGCTTCACATGCAACCGCAGCCGATGTGCGGCGACGAGTTCGTCGAGATCGGCTCGCACCGCTTCCCAGTCATCGACGGCGACTTCGAACCGCACGACGACGTTATCATTCGGCGTTGGGTCGGCGTCATCGGGAATGAAATCGTCGACGGGGGCGAGCGACAGCGATTTGAGTTCGTCGTCGTCGAAACCGGTGAGCGTGGCGTCGAGATCGTCGAGGCCGTGCAATTCATCGAGCAGTTCGAGCAGCTTCGGCGTATCCCACTCGCTGCCGATCTGCGCGTTGTTGAGGGCGATGTTGAGTGCTTTTTCGCGTGCCAGGGTCAGCGAGACGACGACCACGTCGACCTCGGCGACGCCTTCGTCGCGGAGGATTTGCAAGCGTTGATTCCCGCCGACGACGTGGCCGGTGCGTTCGTTCCAGACGATCGGCTGCACCAGATCGAACTCGCGGATCGAGCGCTTTAGCTTCTTATATCGCGAACTTTTTGGCGTGAGCGGCACGCGCGGGTTATAGGGGGCGGGCTTGAGGGCGGTTAAACTCAATCGGCGAATTTCCATGATTTTTCTTTCGTTGGTAACTCGAAGGGTAAGCAGTCAAGAAGAGGTGTCACGCGAAGGCGCGAAGGCGCAAAGTAAGAAGGGATGTGTTGAAGGCATTCATAATATGTCATTGTGACTTCTGAATTATCCTGACTTTGCGCCTTCGCGCCTTTGCGTGAGACTTGTCTTTTTCCGGTTTCCGCGAGGCTTTCCGGTGGTTTCGAGCGGTCAACCTCCGGGATCAATGACGAAAATCCCAACGTCCGAATGATGGGCGTTGCCATCGATTTGGTCATTGGGATGGGGGATTTTCTGCGGAATTTGCACGTGGGCATCAGGCATTTTCGGGGACGTCGTCGTCCATCTCCAGCCATTCGGGGGCGGCGTCGAAGCGGGTGCGGAGCTCGCGCTTGATCGCCGCCAGGCAGCGGGTGACGTGGCCTTTGGAGTGCCCGAAAACCAGGCCGATTTGCTCGAGCGGCCAGCCCGCATTTTCGCGGAGGGCGAGCATGGCGAGGTACTTCCAGCGTGCGGGTTTTTCGCGGGCGTAGTGCTCTTGGACCAGGTTCCAGAATTCATCTTGCCCGCAGCGCGGCAGCACGATTTTGGTTTCATCGAGTCTCATCGTCGACATGGCGAATGTCCCTTTGGTGAAAAAGTATGCCCCTCGTCTATAACCGATCTAGTTGCGCACCGAGGCGTGTTCTCTCTCAAACAACACCGGCGCAGCTTGACTCTGGTACGGCGACGGGGGAATCGAAATTCCGCCAAAACTCGACGATTGATCTGTTTATTAAGGAAGCGTGTTGTTTGAGAAGGCGGGCGTTACAATGAACGCGACGCGAACACCGAACGAACAGGGAACACGACACGACATGACCAGCGACATCGAACGATACAGCCGGCAAATTTTGTTCGCACCGATCGGCGCAGAAGGCCAGGAGCGATTGCGCGCGAGCAGCGTCTTACTCTGCGGCTGCGGTGCGCTCGGGACCGTCATCGCCGAGACGTTGACTCGCGCCGGCGTCGGCCAACTGCGGATCGTCGACCGCGACTTCGTCGACCTCAGCAACCTGCAACGGCAAGTGTTGTTCGACGAGCAAGACGTCGACGAGCGATTGCCGAAAGTCATCGCCGCGTCGCAAAAATTGAAGGCGATCAATCATCAGGTCACGCTCGAACCGATCGTCGCCGACATCGATCACACGAACATTCTCGAATTCACTCGCGGCGTCGATTTGATACTCGACGGCACCGACAATTTTGAGATTCGTTTTCTCATCAACGACGCCTCGCTCGACACGGGCATCCCGTGGATCTATGCCGGGTGCCTCGGCAGCCACGGGCAGTTCATGACGATCTTCCCGCATAAGTCGGCGTGTCTGCGCTGCCTGATGGATCAAGTCCCCGACCCCGGCACGACGCAAACCTGCGACACCGCGGGCATTCTCGGGCCGACGGTCAGCATTCTCGCTTCGTTTCAATGCGTCGAGGCGCTCAAAATTCTCACCGGGCACGCCGATGAAATCGAGCCGATGCTGACGATCATCGATATCTGGCAGACGACGTTTCGCCGCATGAGTCTCGCCGACCTCCGGGACCGCGCCGACTGCCCCGCATGTAAACGCGGGGAACGCTTATGGCTCTCCGGCCGGGCCGGCTCGCAGACGACGGTGCTCTGCGGCCGCAACGCTGTGCAGGTTTCGCCGCCCGAGCGAAAGACGCTCGACCTGGCCCAGCTCGCCGAGCGATTGGCGAGTGCCGGCGAGATTCAATCGAACCCGTTCCTCGTCAGACTCCGCCTGACGAACAGCGAAACCGAGCTGACGATTTTTCGCGACGGCCGAGCGATCGTGCAAGGGACGGATGACGCCGCGGTGGCGAAGGGATTGTATGCGCGGTATGTGGGGAACTGATGACGGAAATGATGGGGAGAGGGGGAGCAAAAAGTTTAGCCGCGACGCGAAGGGTTTCCGTAGCGGAGCGCTTTCTTCGTTCTCTCGTTCCCATGCTCTGCTTGGGAACGCACGTCTTCGAAGCTCTGCTTCGGTGAGTGCCCGTTTAATTCGTCATCGCTCTTCGACATCGACCCCGCCGGGGTCGAATAAGCTTTCATCGGACCTTGTCCCCGGGTGCGCGAAACGCGACCCGGGGCTAATCGCTGCAACCCCGTCCGGGGTTGATGAATCATCACTCACGCGGCCTTCTTATCCGAGATGGTTTCGCCAATTCTCATGCGCTCGCACCAGCGCGGCTTCGACCGCGTGTTGTCCTGTCACTGGAGAATATCTCGCGAGCATCGCCTGCTTCGCTTCGCGCGCTCGTGCCATCATCGCATCATACTTTTCCTTCACTCGAAGAATCCCCGCCGCCAATGCCTTCGCATCACCCACCGGCACCAACTCTCCCCACCGCCCCTCCTCCAGAATCTCACGCGGGCCGAATTCGCAGTCGGTCGAGATCACCGGCACGCCCATCGCCGCGGCTTCGATGAGAGCGTTGGGGCTTCCTTCGTAGTTCGAACTCAACACGAAAACATCGCCGCGCCGAAGCCAGCCGCAGATGTTCGGCTGAAAACCGGCGAAGTCGACGTACGGCTCGATCTGTAATCGCGCGGCGTGGTTTTTCAATTCGGCTTCAAGCGGACCCTGGCCGAAGAGATGCAGACGGATGTCGGTTGTTCCTTGCTTCACCATCTCGGCGACGGCGTCGAGCAGCACGTCATAACCTTTCTCCGGTGCCAAGCGCCCGGCGGTGACGATGTGGAAACGATTGGTCGAGAACGATTCATCCGATTGATCCGTCGCCGCATTTAACCGATTCAAATCGAGCATATTCGGTAAGGCCAGGACCGATGCCGGAGCGACATGAAATTCGGCGATCAGCGATTGCCGCACTCCCTCCGAAACTGCGAGCACGAGATCGGCCTCCTGATAAGCCCGGCGGAGCATTCGTTTTTTCATCGCCTTGAATTTATGCACCGTTCGCTCAAAATCGTGGCGGGGATGCGAGACGGCGACCGAGACCCGCGCGGTCGGTCGATGTCTGGTCGCCCCGGCGGTGACCAGCGTCATCGGGAACGTGCGATCGTAAATCACGTCGATTTTTTCAGCATCGAGCACAGCGGCGAGGTCGCGAGTTTGCCGGCGGTACAGCCGACCGGGCCAGTTGAGTTTCGGCGGGGCATGCCGTTTGTTGAAGGCGTAACGCTTCACATCGCTCGGGAGTTCCGGAAGCAGTTCGCCGGTCTCTTCGATCATGTAGAGGAGCGGCGTGAACCGGCTGCGATCGAGACGCTGCATGATCCCCAGCAGTTGACGCTCGCTCCCTCCGCCCGACAACGACCCGATTGCGAATAAGATTCGGAGAGAAGGCATGGAAGTGAGGTCGATTTCTGGGTATAATCGAAGGTTGATTTGACTGCGAACCATTGCACAACCGCGGCTGTTACAGCGTAACAACCGCCGGTCTCCGCGAAAAGCAGATGCCCGCCCGAACGACGCCTTGCCGATCAATCACCGTTTTTCACGCCGACGCGGACGTATTCAGGTTATGAGATGAGCACACCTTTAATTCCGATTCGTTGCGATCACTGCGGCTTTGCGTTCAAAGTTGACGCCCGCCATGCGGGGAAGCGGGGGGCGTGTCCGAATCCGGCGTGCCGGCAAGCGTATCGGGTGCCTGAGGAAACGGGGGTGGCACGTCCTGAGTCTTCGAAGGGCGTGGCGAGCGCGAAGAACACGCCCTTCCCAAAACCTCAGGGCGTGCCACCCTCTCGACACCGAGCGATCGCTGTCGCGACCGTGATACTCGTTGGTGGATTGTTCGTCGCCGGTGTGAAATTCTTCTTCCCGACGTCGTCTGTCTCATCAGCAAACAGTGAGTCGGTCTCTGCCGCGATGATGTCGCTGACGAATACCGTTCAAGCGTCCGAACCGGAACCACAACCGGTCAAACCCGAGGACGATCCGCGCTTTCATGCGTTTCGCGATACGGTCATGCCATTGTTCGCCACATATTGCAGCGACTGTCACGTCGGCGAAACGGCACAGGCGGGGTTTGAAATCGGCGCGGCGGTGACGATTCCCGAATTGCTCAAGCAGCATCGCAAGTGGGAAAAAGTATTGACGATGATCGAGGCCGGGGCGATGCCGCCCGCCGATGCCGACGCTCCATTGACCGACGAAGACCGCGCGATGATTACCGCCTGGCTCCGCGACGCGCTCTACAATTTCGACTGCGATGAATATCGCGATCCCGGCCGGGTGACGATCCGCCGGCTGAACCGCAACGAATACAACAACACGATCCGCGATTTGCTCGGCGTCGATTTCAAGCCCGCCGCCGATTTCCCGCGCGACGACGTCGGTTACGGCTTCGACAACATCGGCGACGTGCTGTCGCTGCCGCCGCTGCTCATGGAAAAATATCTCGCCGCCGCCGAACAGATTACTTTGCGGGCGATCGTCAATCCCGACGTGCAAGTCGCCGTGGGGCGCAAGTTCGCGGCGAATGAACTCAAAGTCGAAGGGGGGGGCAAAGCGGGGGATTCCTCCGTCAGCATGTACTCCAACGGGACGGCGTTCGCCTCGATACCGATCGTGGTCGGGGGCGATTACATCGTCAAAATTCAGGCATGGGGAGATCAAGCTGGTCCCGACGCCGCCAAAATGGCGCTGCACGTCGGCGACGACAGCGTCGAGACATTCGACGTGGCGGCGACGTCGAACGCTCCTGAACTCTACGAGAAACAGGTGACGTTCAAAGCCGGCGACGTCCGCGTCGCGGCGTCGTTCATCAACGATTATTATCAGCCGAAGTCAGACGATCCGAAGCTGCGGGGCGACCGGAACTTGTATATCGGCACGGTGGAAATCGTCGGTCCGCTGGCATTTGATCCCGCCACGTTGCCGCAATCACATCGCGAGATTTTGTTCGTGACGCCCGATGAGAACAAATCGGCCGACGACTGCACGCGGGAAATTCTCCGCCGATTCGGCCGCCGCGCGTTTCGCCGGCCGGTGACCGACGACGACGTCGCCGGGTATGTGGACCTCGCCAGACTGGCTCGCGAGCAGAACGAAACGTTTGAAGGTTCGATTCAAATCGCGATTCAAGGGATGCTCGTCTCGCCGAACTTCTTGTTCCGCGTCGAGAACGACCGCGATCCCCACGATCCTGCTGATCAGCACAAACTCGCCGATTACGAACTCGCGTCGCGGTTGTCGTACTTCCTCTGGGCCAGCATGCCCGATGAAGAACTCTTCGCGCTCGCCGAAGAAGGGAAGCTGCGCGATGCCGAGATCCTCAAGCAGCAAGCCCGGCGGATGCTCGCCGATCCGAAGTCACAAGCGCTCATGGAAAACTTCGCGGGACAATGGCTGAACTTGCGCAATCTCGCCGAGGTCACACCCGATACGAAGACGTTTCCCGATTTCTCCGAAGAGTTGCGGGCCGACATGCGCCGCGAGACCGAGCTGTTCTTCGACTCGGTCGTGCGCAACGACAAGTCGATTCTCACGCTGCTCGATGCCGATTACACGTTCGTCAATGAACGGCTCGCCGCGCATTACGGGATGCCGAATGTGACGGGAGCGGAGTTTCGCGAAGTCAGTCTGCAAGGGACGAACCGCGCCGGCGTGTTGACGCAGGCCAGCATTCTCACATTGACGTCGAACTCAACCCGCACCTCGCCGGTCAAACGCGGGAAATGGATTCTCGAAAATATCCTCGGCGAGGAGCCCCCCCCTCCGCCGCCGAACGTTCCCGCGCTCGACAAAGCGCAGGCCGATTTGCCTGATGCGACGCTCCGGCAGCAACTCGAACAGCATCGTGCCGATCCGGCGTGTGCGGTCTGTCATCACACGATGGACGCCCTCGGCTTCGGCTTCGAAAACTTCGACGCCATCGGACGCTGGCGCGACAAGGATGGCGACCAGGCCATCGATTCCAGCGGCACGCTTCCCGGCGAGCAAAAGTTTCAAGGACCGGTCGAATTGGTACAATTGATAAAACAGCGCCGGCACGATTTTGGCCGTCTGTTCACCGAAAAACTGTTAACTTACGCGTTGGGCCGAGGTTTGGAGTTCTACGACCGTTGCACGGTCGATAAAATAATGAGGGGACTCGAAGAACACGATTATCGTTTCTCGGCGCTGCTCGACGAAATTGTGACCAGCGACCCGTTCATCATGCGACGTGGAGAAAGAGAGCAACCATGACGTTTCAACCGCTCGATCGCCGATTGTTTCTGCAAGGCATGGGTGCCGCGATAGCGCTCCCGTGGCTGCATGCCATGCAGCCACGCAAGGCTCATTCCGCCGATGAAGCCGCCGCGACGGCGCCGACGCGGCTGGCGTTCGTCTTCGTCCCCAACGGCGTGATCGTCCCTGCATGGACGCCGACCGGTGCGGGAACCGACTACCAATTTTCCGAAACGCTGAGCGTGCTCGAACCGCATCGGCAGGAAATCAACATCATCACCGGCCTGGCGCAAGACAACGGCCGTCCGAAGGGTGACGGCCCGGGCGATCACGCGCGTTCGGCCGCGACGTTCCTCACCGGGGCGCATCCGGTGAAAACCGCGGGTGCCGATATCCGCGTCGGTATCTCGGTCGACCAGCTCGCCGCCGAAAAGCTCGGTCTCATCACGCGGCTTCCATCGCTCGAACTCGGCATCGAAGCGGGACGCAACGCCGGGAACTGCGATTCGGGTTACAGTTGCGCCTACTCGAACGCCATCTCGTGGAAGACCCCGACCACGCCGATGATTAAAGAAATCTATCCCCGGCTGGCATTCGAACGGCTGTTCGGCACCGCCGAAAACTCCGAAGCGCAGGCGCGCCGCTTGCGCAATCGCAAGAGCATTCTCGACGTCGTCGCGAGCGACGCGGCGAAATTGCAGACCAAACTCGGCCGGACCGATCGTCAGAAGATCGACGAATATTTTACGAGCGTGCGCGAGATCGAAAACCGCATCGTCCGCGCCGAGAAGATCGCCGAGCAGCCTCGGCCCGATCTCGACATACCGCGCGGCATTCCCGAGAACCTGCAAGATCACATCCGGCTGATGTTCGACCTGCTGGTGCTCGCCTTCCAGACCGATACCACGCGCGTCGCCACGTTTATGCTGGCCAACGAAGGCAGCAACCGCAGTTACTCGATCATCGACGTGCAGGAGGGACATCACGAGCTGTCGCATCACCAGTCGCAAGAGGACAAGATCGACAAGCTCAAGCAGATCGACAAATTCCTCGCGACGCAGTTCGGCTACTTCCTCGATAAACTCAAGTCGGTCACCGAGGGAGAACGGACCCTGCTCGACAACAGCCTGGTGTTGTACGGCAGCGGCCTGGGGGACGGCAACGCCCACAACCACGACAATTTGCCGCTGGTGCTCGCAGGCGGCGGCGGCATGACCGTCCCCACGGGGCGTCATATCGTCTACGAAAAAGAGACGCCGATGAACAACCTGTTCCTGTCGATGCTCGACCGGGCCGGCGCCCCGGCGGAGTCGATCGGCGACAGCACGGCTCGGTTGACGGAGTTGGACGGGTAGGAGTTTTTCATGATAAACGCCTTCACGAGCATCGATTTTTTTGCCGCCGAACCGTTCCGTCCATTTCGCATTCATATGGCGAACGGTCGTCACTTCGACATTCGCCATCCTGAAATGATTAAAGTCGGCCGGTCGTCGATTACCGTGCACACTTACCCCGATGGGGACGAGAATCCCGTCGATCGCTGGCAGGAGGTTTCACTGATGCTCTTGGAATCGGTGGAACCGATGGAGGCGACGTCGCGGCACGGTTAATGTTAATGCCTGACAAACCATGGACGAGATCTCGAACGGAATGAAATATGTCCCAACCCATCTCCACAATTTCCTGCTCGCCTGAAGTCATGAGTGGAACACCCGTATTCGCGGGGACGCGCGTGCCGGTGCAAACGCTGATCGAATACCTTGAAGGGGGCGAATCGATTGACGATTTCCTTGAGGGATTTCCGACCGTCACGCGAGAACAAGTGATTGCGTTTCTCGAGGAAGCAAGAGCCCGCGTGGTGGCTGCCGCATCGTGAAAATCCTGCTCGATGAATGCATCGATCGCCGACTTGCAAATGAAATACTCACCCTTCATCCTTCCGACCGCGCTGCACGATCCGCTCCAGCCAGCCGATGCCCACCAGGACGGTGACGGCCAACAGCGCGGTGCCGGTGGCGAGCACGAGGCGGTCGACGGCGACCGCGATGCCGATGCCGGCGGTGAGAAAGATCGTCGCGGCGGTCGTTAATCCTTCGACGCGGTCGTCGCGATGCAGGATCGTCCCCGTCCCTAAAAAACTGATGCCGATGATGACGGCCTGAATCACGCGCAGCGGATCGGCCTGGATCAGGGCGGCGCCCCCCTCTTCGAAACTGTCCATCACCCCTTTGCCCAAGAGCACGAACAACGCCGCCCCGGCACACACCATAATGTGCGTCCGCAGGCCCGCCGGTTTGTCCCAGAACTCGCGTTCCAGGCCGATGAGTGCGCCCAGCCCGCCGGCTATGCCGACCGTTTTCAACAGTTCCAGTTCCGCCGGCCATCCGCCGTTGAAATCCATGTCTATCGCTCTCAGTGAAAAGGTCTTCGACTGTCCGTAACACGAGCAGTCTGACATATGTACACATACACTCGTTTCGATGTTTCAACAATCCGTTCGCTGGATTTGCCGTTCGTTACGCCGCAAATGATGTACCGGCGGGTCTATCGAAGACGCCGTCAATCGTCGAGCGAAAAAGGCGTTAGCGCCCAGCGCGATGGGAGAGCATTTCGTCTTATCAACCGGCATGCAAGGGTCGCGCCGGCGGCGGTGCCGAGTCGCGGCGTCATACGCAGCCGAGAGACAAGCACGAATCTTGAATGCAGACGCCTCAATTCCGATCTCCCTTGCCACGCGACTCGGGCGATGACCGGCAATCGATTCAGCAGTCTCCTGAGGAAGGATGCCATCCTCCGGGCGGGTGGACCGAGACGTCGCTGGTCCGCTTCCTGCAAACGGGGGAAACCCCTAGTGCTCTGTCAGGCTTTAATCTTGGGGTAGAGTCGCTTCAGTTTTAGGCG
>JBBECD010000241.1:0-11127 GCA_040881995.1 Planctomycetaceae bacterium | reverse complement strand
GATATTGTAAGTCGCCAGTTATACCATACTACCCAGTATCGCGCAATCGCCCTGAGGCCGACGTCGGTCGCACGAGAACGTGAACTCGTGGACGCGCCCCCGGTTCGTGCACGTTCTTGACGAGCTTTCGGTGAACCACGTTAATTTTCCCGAGAACCTGTTGATACTTCCCTATACATGCGAGAATACCAAAGACACACTGGCAAAGCCAGTGGCACCCGTAAATCGAGATAGCATGATGGATGGTTGAGAGCGATAGACGTCAAGTTGCGACCGAAAGGGAGTTTAACGCATTCCCACGAAGCTCCCGCTTCGCCGAGCGGTTCGATTAACTTTCAATGTTGACCGACGTAAGGGAGCCGATCGCGCGTTCGTTGCGAGGGAAGCGGAGCTTCCAAGACTGGCGTTCCCAAGCGGGAGCTTAGGAACGAGTTGAGGAATCGGCAGAGGGAACTTGAGCCGTGGGGTTTATCCCCTCGGTCTTCGAGCTTCGAATAATGGGACGGTGGGGGTGAACCCCACGGCTCTTGTGCCCTCACCCCGCCGCTGGGCGGCGACCCTCTCCCTGCGGGGGAGAGGGTTTTTTTGAAGTGCCTCGTTACCAAGCTCCCGCTTCGATTAACTATCAACGTCGGCTCACGCGATGGAGCCGATCGCGCATTCAGCGCGAGGGAAGCGGAGCTTTGACGCTCACGGCTACATGCTGCGGCCGCTATCGCGGCCAGAAGTGCCGCGCCACGGGAACCCGTCCCCGTTCTTCGCATTTTATTATCTCGAAGAAAACGCTCCGCTACGGACGCCTTCGCGTCGCGGCTAAACGCAAACTACCCGAACAACTTCATAATCGGTTCCCCCGTCGTGATCGGTTTCGAGACGCCGTCTTTGCCCAAGCGAATGTCGAGCGGGATGTCTAACGCCTGATAAATCGTCGCGCCGAGATCGTTGGGATGGACGGGGTTGTCCTTGACGTACGCGCCGGTTTTGTCCGACTCGCCGTACACCGCGCCGCCGCGGATGCCGCCGCCGGCCATGATCGCCGAAAAACACTCGGGCCAGTGGAATCGGCCGGGGATGCCGCCGTTGCTGCTGATTTGCGGCGAGCGGCCGAATTCACCCATCACGACGACGAGCGTGTTCTCCAACATGCCGCGGTCGGCGAGATCGCTGATGAGCGCCGAGACCGCTTCGTCCAGCCGGGGCAGGCACCAGCCCATGCCGTACGAGCCGTCGCCGAAGGCGTTGCCCATGCCCATCTGTCCGCCGTGCATGTCCCAACTCGAACTCGGCGGCCCGCCGCCGGAGGTCGGTGAGGGACCGGTCCAGCCGTTGACGGTGACGTAGCTGATGCCCGACTCGACCAGCCGCCGTGCGAGCAACAGGTTCTGTCCCAGCGGATGCCGCCCGTATTGATCGCGAAGTTTATCGGGTTCGCGGTCGAGTTCGAACGCCCGCCGGCCGTCGGGTTCGGTCACGAGTTCGAACGCCTTGTTGTGCAAGTCCTGCCAGTCCTTGCCGGCGTGATCGCTCTCCACCGCCGCGGGATCGATGAGATCGAGCAACCGCTGCCGGCCGTACAACCGATCGGGGTCGGAGAGCTGAAACATCTCCGGCGGCTTGAAATCGGGCATCGCGGGATGATTGTCCGCCGAGCCGATGAACAGCGGGGCGTGCATGAGGCCGAGATGTCCGCCGGTGCCGATGTTGGGAGCGCAGAAGACCGGGTCGCCGACGCATTTGATGAGCCAGGCATACGAGACGACGTTCGTTTCGCTCGGCCTCACCTTGGCGATCACCGACCCCATGTAGGGGGAATCGTCGGGCACGCCGAGAGTTTGCCCGCTGAGGCAGTTGTGCATCGCGTCGTAGTGATTGCTGATGTTGCCGACGTGCGACATCGAGCGGATGAGGCAAAACTTGTCGGCGAGCGGCGCGAGGTTCGTGTGCAGTTCGCTGATCTGCATCCCCGGCACCGACGTCGAAATCGGCTTGTACGGGCCGCGAATTCCGTCGGGAGCGTCGGGCTTCAAATCCCAGGTATCGAGATGGCTCGGCCCGCCGCACATCAGCACGAAGATGCAAGATTTCGGTGCGGCTCCCTGCGTACGCTCTTTATTGACTGGTATCCGAGCCGCGACGATGCCGGGAATTCCCATATGGAGCGCCCCGACCCCTGCTGCCTGTAACAATCGCCGCCGAGAGATTTGCGCGTGCTGAAGAGCGTTCATGGGACCGGTGTCTCCGTGATGAATGAGCGTGAAACCGACCGAGGAGAAGCCGATACGATTGTATCGTCGCGAGCGGGGCGGCGTCTATTGTGAATAAGAGAATTCTTATGTGAGTTGGTGCGGGGAGGAAAGGCACCCTCACCCGGCCTGCGGCCGACCTCTCCCGGAGGGCGAGGCGGGAAGAGGAACGCCGGGTATCCATGCTTATCTGACGAGTACGCCCGAATCGCCCGGCGTTAGCGGTTGTTCGGCATTCACCAAGGCACTGCGCACGTCGGGGAAACCAAAATAGATGCGCAGAAGTTTGTCCATCGCGAGACTTTGGATTTGGATGCCGTCGATCCAGAATAACAGTTGTTCTTCGCCGATGCCAAGTTGCATGCCGACGTCACCGGGCGACACGCCGAGTTGTTCGATGGCCGCGTGAATTTCATCCGGCGTGAGCAGATGAAGGTGGGACCGCAATGCGGCATTGATTTGGTCGGCGGCGGCCCCCGTAAATATCAACTCGCCACATGAACGACAAATGGGAAGCCGCAGTTCGGGGATCAGAAACTCATGAATCTTGCCGTCGTGCGTTACTTTCGCCCGATAGGCGCTAACGCCAGGTTCGACAGCCTTCTGGCCGCATGTCGGGCAGCGCCAGGGAAATGGCCGTGGCGGCGGAGCAACTTTGGTTACGTTATGGTGCGGGCTATGGAGCATGAATATTGACCACCGTAATGGTTGCTTTATCGGGTTCACGAGCGCTGGTATGGCCAACTTTCTTCACTTGTATATGGGTCGAAACTCGGCGTATCCTGATGAGCAGAATACTTCACAGCGGCTTCCTGCCAGTAAAATGCGAGCCGTTTCGCCAACTCTTCGATGCTGCTGCAGAAGTCGAGGATGATGTCCGGCCCGCCGTACTCCCACCATGCCACTTTACCCGAGCGGTTGACGAGCAGCGGATCTCCACCGGCTGAAACATAGATGGCAACGCACGGATTCCAGTCTCGTTTCAAGTTGCATCCGTAGAACTCTTCATCGACAACCTCTTGCGTGATGATCTCGGCCTCCGTAATCGCACTATAGAAAGCACCCGACATTAATCGGCTCGATTCGTGGAATCCTGATAAAAAATGAAGCAGCCCCGCCAACTCGTCCGAGTTCTTGAAGTTAAGTTCTTTAAACGTGTCGACAAAAACGTTCGTCTCGTGGCGTTCGCCGATGTAATACAAACTGGCCTGCCCTCGCCCGCAATCACGAGGGACAAACCCGCACCACGCATGCGGGCCGTGCAACAAGATCGACGCCGGTTTGAACTGACCCAAACTGGCGGCGATGATGCGTTCGCTTGCAGCGGCATTCGACCTCGGCTTGATTCTTTCCTCCCACGCGTTGACAGGATCGCGTGCGAACGCTCGAATCCATGATGACATTGTCAATTCGTCGATGCGTTCGAGGATGGGTTCGTTCAACGGAATGTCGAACGTCGGAACGTCACTTCCGGGTGCAGAAGATGGCGGCGTTTCGACCGTGTATGGACGGAAATCGTCGTCAGAAATCGGTACCATAATCGATTCCTAAGGATAAGCTTGCAATATGCCATTTGGACATACTTATACTTCACCGTCCCGGCGGTTCGTACCCCAGGTTCGGCCCCAGCCAGCGCTCGACTTCTGAGATCGTCATGCCCGTGCGATTCGCGTACGATTCGACTTGATCTTGCGTGATCCGGTCGACCGAAAAGTATCTCGCCTCGGGGTGGGCGAAGTACAGGCCGCTGACCGACGCGGCGGGGTACATCGCATAGCTCTCGGTGAGCTGGATGCCCGTTTTCTTCTCAGCATCCAAAATCTCGAACAGCGTTTTCTTGGGGGTGTGGTCGGGGCAGGCGGGGTAACCGAAGGCGGGGCGGATGCCGCGGTATTTTTCTTCGATCAGCTCGTCGTGCGAGAGGTGTTCTTCGTTGCCGTAACCCCACTGCTGGCGGACGCGGGTGTGCAGCATCTCGGCGAAGGCTTCTGCCAGGCGGTCGGCCAGGGCCTTCACCATAATCGCGTTGTAATCGTCGTGATGCGTTTCGAATTCCTTCACGAATTCATCGCAACCCAAACCGGTGGTGACGGCGAAGGCGCTGAGGTAATCGGACCGGCCGCTGTCAACGGGAGCGATGTAATCGGCGAGCGAACGGAAATCTTTTTGTCCTTTGCGCTCCCACTGCTGCCGCAGCATCGGGAATCGGGCGATTTCTTTTGAATGCGTTTCGTCGATGAAAAGAATGATGTCGTCGCCGTCGCTGGCGGCGGGCCAGAAACCGTAGACTCCTTTCGCCGTCAGTCGTTTCTCGGCGATGATCTGTGTGAGCAGATGTTGCGCGTCGTCGAACAGTTTTTTCGCTTCGGGACCGACGTGCGGGTCTTCGAAGATGCGCGGATACTTGCCGCGGAGTTCCCACGTCGCGAAGAACGGCGACCAGTCGATGTACGGTGCGATTTCTGCAAGCGGCGGTTCGATTTCCTTGAGGCCGAGAAACTCCGGACGGTCGATGCGGACGGTTTGCCAGTCGGTCGCAAACCGCTTTGCCAATGCCTCGGCATACGGCGTGAGCGCTTTCTGCTGACGATCGGCGAAACTCCGGCGATCGTTCTCCTGAAGGACTCGATTCTGCACGGCAAACTGATCTTTGCGTTCGGGATTGAGCAACTGTTCGACCACCGGCACCGAGACCGAGGCGTCGAGCACGTGGACCGTCGGCTCGTCATACGAGGGAGCGATCTTCACCGACGTATGTTTCGAACTTGTCGTCGCACCGCCGATGAGCAGCGGGATTTTGAGCTGATTCCGCTGCATCTCGCGGGCGACGTGCACCATCTCATCGAGCGAGGGCGTGATCAGGCCGCTCAAGCCGATGATGTCGGCCTTTTTCTCGGCGGCGACCTGGAGAATCTTTTCGCAAGGGACCATCACGCCGAGATCGATGACTTCGAAATTGTTGCAGCGCAGCACGATGCCGACGATGTTTTTGCCGATGTCGTGTACGTCTCCTTTGACGGTCGCCATCAGAATGGTGGCCCGCGTGCCGGCTTTGCCGTCCGCCTCGGCTTCCATGTACGGCGTAAGCCAGGCGACCGCTTTTTTCATCACGCGGGCGCTTTTGACGACTTGGGGCAAGAACATCTTGCCGGCGCCGAAGAGTTCGCCGACGACTCCCATGCCGTCCATCAGCGGGCCTTGAATGACGTCGAGCGGCCGGGGATATTTCTTGCGGGCCTCTTCGGTGTCTTCGTCGATGAAATCGGTGATTCCCTTGAGCAACGCGTGTTTCAGGCGTTCTTCGACCGGAGCGTTCCGCCATGCGGCGATTTTTTCGGTTTCTTCCGGGGTCTGGCCCGATTGCTTAAGCCGTTCGGAGAGCTCGATCAGCCGTTCGGTCGCGTCGGGCCGGCGATTGAGCAGCACGTCTTCGACGTGTTCCTTAAGGACCGGTTCGATTTCCTCGTAGACGGCGAGCTGGCCGGCGTTCACGATCCCCATGTCGAGACCGGCACTGATGGCGTGATACAAGAATGCCGCGTTCATCGCTTCGCGGACGACGTCGTTGCCGCGGAAGGAGAACGAGACATTGCTCACGCCGCCGGACGTTTTCGCGCCGGGACAAAGTTTTTTGAGCTGTCGGACGGATTCGAAAAACGCATTCGCATAATCGGAGTGTTCTTCGATGCCGGTGCCGACGGTGAGAATGTTGGTATCGAAGATGATATCTTCGGGGGGGATGTTTGCTTCGTTGGTGAGCAGATCGTAAGCCCGCTTGCAGATGGCGACTTTGCGATCGGCTTCGACCGCCTGGCCTTCTTCATCGAACGCCATCACGACGACGGCGGCACCGAGCCGGCGGGCTTCTTTGGCCTGTTCGAGGAATTTCTCGGGGCCTTCCTTCATGCTGATCGAGTTGACGATGCATTTCCCCTGGGCGCACTTCAGCCCGGCGACGATCACCTCGAACTTCGAACTGTCGACCATCAGCGGCACGGGGGTGAGATCGGGTTCGGCGGCGAGCAGGTTGAGAAACTTTCTCATCGCGGCTTCGCTGTCGATCAGCCCTTCGTCCATGTTGACGTCGAGAATGTTGGCCCCCCCTTCGATCTGCTGACGGGCGACGGAGAGGGCTTCGTCGTAGTTTTCTGTTTTAATGAGGCGGGCGAATTTCTTCGAACCGGTGACGTTCGTCCGTTCGCCGACGAGAATAAACGTCGTTTCGGGACGGATTTCGAGTCGCTCGGTCCCGCTGTAGTTCGAGTAATGCGGCACGTCGGCGATTTTATGGGGCTTCAACCCCTCAATGGCCTGACCGATCGCGCGGATATGAGCCGGGGTCGACCCGCAGCACCCTCCGACGAAATTGAGCCAACCCTGCTTGGCGAATTCATGAAGGTAGTCCGCCATCTCGGCGGGAGTCATGTCGAATGTTCCCATTTCATTCGGCAAGCCGGCATTCGGATAACAACTGATATACCGGTCGGCGATCTGCGAAATATTTTCGACATAAGGCCGCATCTGTTGCGGGCCGACGCCGCAGTTGAGTCCGACGCTGAGCATCGGAAAGTGCGAGACCGACGACCAGAACGCTTCGATGGATTGGGCGGTGAGCGTGCGGCCGCCGTCGAAGATCGTTCCGGAGACCATGACCGGCAGGCGGACGCCGTTGTCTTCGAAAAAGCGGTCGATGGCGTACAGGCACGCCTTCATGTTGAGCGTGTCGAACGACGTTTCGGGGAGCAGGATGTCGACGCCCCCTTCGACGAGACCTTTAATCTGGGCGGTGTAAGCGGCGACGACTTCATCAAACGTCACCGCACGGAAGCCGGGATCGTTGACGTCGGGTGACATGCCGAGCGAGCGGTCCATGGGGCCGATACTTCCGGCGACGAAGCGCGGTCTCATCGGATTGTTGCGGGTGAATTCATCGGCGGCGGTTTGCGCCAGCCGGGCGGCGGCGATGTTGATTTCGGTCGTGAGGTGGGCCAGTTCGAACCCGCGCAGCGACACGCCGTTGGCGTTGAACGTATCGGTCTCGATAATATCGGCCCCGGCGTCGAGATACGCGCGGTGAATCTCCTCGATCTTCTGCGGCTGCGACAGCACCAGCACGTCGCAGCAGTTCTTGAGGTTTTTCGAATGATCGGCGAACCGCCGGCCGCGAAAGAAGGCTTCGTCCGGTTCCCCGGAGAGAATCAAAGCACCCATCGACCCGTCGAGGAGCAAGATCCGTTCGGAGAGGAGTTCTTGCAGGCGGGAGGTTGTGCGGTCGGGGCTGTGCGGAGTCATATTAATTCGGGTACGTGGAGTTGGATGACAGGACGTCAGTTATTGGGGGGGGGTAATTGCAGCGTGTTATTCTTCCGGAGCTTCAAATTGTAGCAGAGGCCGGCCGTTTCCCCAAGTGGCATACGCTGTTGGAGACAGGGTAAGGATCGATAACGGTCACGATTTTCGCTATGCCAGTCGATGGTATACTATTCCGGTTGATGTGTTCGTCAGGTCGAAGAAAGAACGTGCGGCGCAGGAGTTTACGCGAACGAGATGCTCCCACTCGGAAATTCGTTATGAACGACAGCCAAAACCGCAATTTCGAGGGAAAGAGTCTCGGTCAATTGATGGCCGAGGGATTCGAAGAATTCGCCGCCGAACTTCGCGCGGATAAGACGAAGATTGCCGAGAAGTTTCGATGTCGTCGAGTCGAACTCCCAGCCGACTTCGCTCGCCTACAGACGCTCCTTGACCGACAAGATTCCGGTCAATCGCTCACCCAATCTGAACGCGACGAGGCTGAGGCACTCGTCAACGTGGCAGAACTTCTGACTTTGTTGCGGCTGCGCTCAGAGCGACTGAGTGACGACTAAAGGAACACAGGCGGGAAACCGAAAGGCACCCTCACCCGGCCTGCGGCCGACCTCTCCCGGGGGGAGAGGTGAGGAAAAACGCTCCGCTGCGCAAAGCCTTCGCGTCGCGGCTAAACTTTGGAGCGTTTCCTCATCCCTCGACATCACACCACAGACGTTCGCCCCAGTGCCTGCAAAATCCGTTCGCACGCCTGTGAGCGGTTCAGCGCGTAAAAGTGAATGCCGGGAACGTCGGCCTTAAGAAGCTGTCGGCATTGCTCGATCGCGTGCTCGACGCCGATTTCGAATTGGGCCTCGGGATCGTCCTGCACGGCTTCGAGGCGGCCGGCCAGATCGGCGGGGATCACCGCACCGCACATCGCCGTGATTCGTTTGATGCGGGCGAATTCGGTGATCGGCATAATGCCCGGGACGATCGGCACTTCGATGCCCGCTTTTCGGCAGGCGTCGCGAAACCCGTAAAAACTTTCGTTGGCGAAAAACAACTGCGTAAAAACGGCGTCGGCCCCTTTATCCACCTTTTCGCGGAGCCGCGTGATGTCGAGTTCCAGATTCTCCGCTTCGGGATGTTTTTCGGGATAACCGGCGACGCCGATCCCTTCGTCCGCAAACGCTTCGCGAATCAAGGCGACCAGTTCGTGAGCATAACGAAACCCCCCCGCCACAGGTTCGAACGACGCCTGTCCCTTCGGCGGATCGCCGCGCAGCGCCATGATGTTGCCGATGCCCGCAGCGTGGGCGAAATTGAGCCAGTTGAGGAGTTCCTCGCGCGTCCCCCCCATGCAGGTGAAATGGGCCGTCGAGGCGATCTCATAGCGGCGCTGAATTTCGACGCAGAGTTCGACGGTTCGTTTGCTCGTCGTCCCGCCGGCTCCGTAGGTACACGAAATAAACGCCGGCTCGTAGACGGCGAGACGGTCGAGGGTTTCGAACAGACTGGGATCCCCCTCAGGAGTTTTGGGAGGAAAAATCTCAATCGATAGTCCCCACGTTGAGCCGTTGTAGATATCTCGAATTCGCCGGGGCATACACAGCCTCTCTTGGGTCTTTGGCATTAATTCGTTCCCCGACACTCAAAGAGGGCCGAAACGTTCGGGAACAGAATTGAATGTCGAATGTCGAAATCCGAATGACGAATCAATGACGAAGCTCAAATGACCGAAACCCTCACCTTGCCACACCTTTTGACATTCGGGCATTCGTCATTCGGACTTCATTCGACATTTGTGCTTCGACATTCGTCATTCACGGTGGCAACCGTGACGACTGGGCCGTCATCTTAAATGAAACCGCCGTCATCAACAACCGCTTCCTTTCCTTTCGCCGACAGAATTATTATTGCACCTTCGTCGAAAAAATGTCTCGATTTTGCCCGACGAGGCTTTGTGATAGGGGTGGCCGGGCAGCGTGAATCGTCCAGGAATTCAGTCCGCGCGGTTGTCACCGTCCGTCAAATCACCTATCCTACGAGCGGCCTATGGGCTTTCCGAATCTCCTCTTGCGAATTTCCTGTCACAGCGTGCGAGTTCACTCGACACCGGCAGGTTGAAAACCCGTTCCAGCTCCATTTGAAGAAGGATAGTTTATGTCCACGAAAGTCGAAGCGTTACCGTACAAAGTCGCAGATATTAAATTGGCGGAATGGGGCCGCAAAGAAATTGAGCTCGCCGAGAACGAAATGCCCGGCTTGATGGCGCTCCGCGAAAAATACGGCGTCAGCAAACCGCTGCAGGGGACGCGCATTGCCGGTTGCCTGCACATGACGATTCAGACCGCCGTGCTCATCGAAACGCTGACCGCGCTGGGGGCCGAAGTCCGCTGGTCGAGCTGCAATATTTTTTCGACGCAAGATCACGCCGCCGCGGCGATTGCGGTCACCGGAGTTCCCGTGTTCGCCTGGAAGGGAATGAACGAAGAGGAATTCGACTGGTGCATCGAGCAGACGCTGTTCTGGCCCGACGGCCAGCCATTGAACATGATTCTCGACGACGGGGGCGACCTGACGCTGATGGTTCACAACCGGTTCCCCGAATTGCTCAAAGGAATTAAGGGAATCACCGAAGAAACGACGACCGGCGTCCACCGGCTGTATCACCTGCACGCCCAGGGCAAACTCGGCGTCCCGGCGATCAACGTCAACGATTCGGTCACCAAGAGCAAGTTCGACAACCTTTACGGCTGTCGCGAGTCGCTGGTCGACGGCATCAAGCGGGCGACCGACGTCATGATCGCCGGCAAAGTCGCGATCGTCTGCGGATACGGCGACGTCGGCAAGGGGTGCGCTCAGGCTCTCAAGGAATTCGGCGCCCGCGTGATTATTACCGAAATCGACCCGATCTGCGCCCTGCAAGCGGCGATGGAGGGGCATCAGGTCGCCACGCTCGAAGACGTCGCCTCGTACGGTGATATCTTCGTGACGACGACCGGATGCGTCGACGTGATCCGCGGCGAACATCTTGACGTGATGAAAAACGATGCGATCGTCTGCAACATCGGACACTTCGATTGCGAGATCGATATCGCTTATCTGAAGAACCGCAAGGACGTCAGGAAAATCAACATCAAGCCGCAGGTCGACAAGTTTGTCTTCCCGGACGGTCACGGCGTCATCGTGCTGGCGGAAGGGCGGCTGGTGAATCTCGGCTGCGCGACGGGACATCCCTCGTTTGTGATGTCGAACAGCTTCACCAATCAGGTGTTAGGTCAAATCGCCTTGTGGGACGACAATCAGAAATTCGAGGTGGGCGTGCACGTGCTGCCCAAACTGCTCGACGAGGAAGTCGCCCGGCTGCATCTGGGGAAACTCGGCGTGAAACTGACGAAACTCAACGCCAAGCAGGCCGAGTATTTGAATATTCCGGCGGAAGGGCCGTTCAAGCCCGACTACTATCGGTACTAACCCGGACTTATTGATGACCAGGGTGGCCGCATCGCGGCCGGGTGAGGGGAGGAATCGAATTATGAAGGATGAATTATGAAGGATGAATAAGACCGTGGCCGCTCGTGCCTTTCTGACT
>JBBECD010000240.1:0-11129 GCA_040881995.1 Planctomycetaceae bacterium | reverse complement strand
CCAAGCCGATGGACGAACTCTCCGGGCAGGTCGTCGATGAAACGGGTGAACCGGTGGCAGGGGTGAAAGTGAAGCTGCACAGTTTTGGGGACGAGCAACCCACAACGACGACAGACGACGAGGGAAAGTTTTGCCTAAGTGTTGAGGTATTATCGTGGCGATCTCACTCTCTGTCTGCGATAGCGAACGAAGGCCGGCTCCAGGGAGTTCATGGGTTTCCGTACGAGAAGCCTGAAAATGGACTGGCTGATCTAAAAATCACGCTCGAACCCGCGCGCAAAGTGATAATACGCGTCGTCGATGGTGAGGGAAAACCGATCCGAGACGCGCATGCCGGCGTCATCTCCGATCATGGTGACGTAGGCTCTGCCCAATCTGATGCGAACGGCGTGGCGACAGTGTTGATTCCGATGCAGGTGGAGATTCATCAAACATACGCGATAAAGAACGACATCGGCTTTGACTTCAAATCTTTCGTCGTTCCTCCTCTACCTCGCGCCTTGCAGAACGATCAATACGTACCAAAACCCGAGTTTCCTACGGAGGGAGTGACGCTAACGCTCGATGGCATTCAGACATTGAGTGTGAACGTACTCAGTTCCGACGGCCAACCGCTACCAAACGTCAGGTTATATCCGTGGCTGTTATTAAAGCGAGGAGAATCGAGCGACATTAACCTTTCATATATTATCCATCAACCGTTTATGCAGACACGAACGGATAAAGATGGAGTCGCGAAGTTCATGTGGATACCGCATTGGCATAAAAGCCTGATTCAAATTTGGCCCGATCTAACAGGCTACACAAGGCCTCGCGGTATGTACGATCCAACGACAGGTGATGGAATCCTGGAAATGCGCTTGGACCGACTTGTTCCCTTGACGGGAAAGGTTGTTATGCCGGATGGACGTCCCGCGGCTGGAATTGACATCGGCATCGTCGGTGAGGGTCATACTTTCGATGGTTATCGGCAGACCGTCACAACGCGTGATAATGGAACGTTTGAAACGATGGCCGCGCCCAACATGGTCTACCTGCTCGTCGTCAAGCATGAAAAGTGGTCGGCGGAACCGATTACCGGTTTCGCAGTCTGGCCGAATCAGCCGATCGAAAACCTGAACTTCCAACTCCGTCCGACGACGCGCATCCACGGTCGAATTACCATCGGTGCCGATCATAAACCTGTCCCCCAGTTTCGAGTTAATTGTTATCAGTATGGTGCGGATGCCAATGATCTCAAAGGAGCAAAACTTCCCAATCCAAAAGGCAGCAATTCATGGGTTCAACCGACCACGACCCATTATGCTCTCACCGACGCTGACGGCCGCTACGAATTCTTCGTCGGCCCAGGCAAATTCGACATCCGCGGGCCAAATCAAAATGAGGTTCCAAAATTTGAAATCACGAATGAAACCGAGAAGACGTTCGACTTCCACATGCCGCGACCGGAAAGAGGAATTCTGAAGGGGCTGGTCGTGACTGGTGATCCACCGCGGCCGGTTTCCGGTGCCAAAATTAACGCGATTAGCCGATCAACCCGCGGACGCGGATTCATCGCGATTACCGATGACGACGGGCGGTTTGAGGTCGAACGGAGTTTGCATCTCACCGCGATTCATGCTCATTCTGCTGACGCCAAATTAGGAGCGCTATCGGAGATCGATGCCGATACATCGAACGTCACAATAGCATTGCACGAAATGGCCGACGCGAAAGCAACGCTGGTCGATGCCGCAACCGGCGAACCTCTGGCCGATCGAGAGATCAAATACGGTGTCAATGTCTATATCGGACCAACGAAAGACGCTCCCTTTCAGACGGCTTGGGGAGGAACCAAGATTACCGACTCCGCAGGGCGTTTCACGATGGAGGATCTGGTGCTCGGTGGCGACTATCAGATCAGCGTGACAGTCGAAAACGCTCGAAGTTGGCGAAACGTCGGCAGCGTCAAACCCACCGAGCCTGGCACGATCGATCTTGGCAAGCTCGAACTCAAACCTTACGTCCCCTACAAACCGCCCACAATCGAAGAACGCATCTCGTCAGCATTCACGCACGCAAAAACGCCGATTGAACGGTTTGAGGCGTCGTTCCCCGATGTCAAACTCTCGCGGCAGCGCGTGTTGATGTTACTCACCGACGCTGCCGGCGAACCGGCGAAACAATTCATGACGCTGCGGTTTGAAGACGACGGCGTTCAAGAGGCGCTCTATGACTTCCGCGTCATTCCGATCAACTCGTCTCCGCCGCACGACGAGCCCGTGAAATTGCTCGCGGAAAAATTCGACGAACAGCTCACCGGAGAGAAGGCGAATTTCTTCATCATTCTCACCGATGATGACGGCAAGCCGATCGATACCGCAGTCGCGACCGATCTGTCGACCGACGGCAAGATCGACCGCGAAAAAGTGCTGGCGTTCCTTCAGAAAAACACTCTCGAACCGCTGGATGCCAAGACATTGCTCGACGAAGCATTGGCGCAGGCGAAGACGGAGAACAAACGAGTCATCGTTCAGGAAACGGCGACGTGGTGCGGACCCTGCTGGTCGTTGTCGCGGTTTCTCCAGCAGCATCGCGATCTCTGGGAAACCGATTACATCTGGGTGAAGATGGACCATCGCTGGACCGGTGCGCAAAACCTGATGGCCGAACTGCGACAGGAAGCCGAGGCGGGTGTGCCGTGGTGGGCGATTCTCGACGCCGACGGCAAGATTCTGGTCACATCGAACACCCCCGAAGGAAATAACATCGGTTTCCCCAGCGCCCCGGCGGAAATCGAACATTTCCGCACGATGGTCGAGCAGACTGCGCAGCGCATGACGACGGAACAAATCAAGAAACTCGTCGGCGATCTGCAAACCAGGGAATGAGTCGGGCCGCTTGGCTGGAGCGAGCCGGCTTACAACAACCGCAGTACCCATTCCCCCATTTCCCGTGTAAGATCCTGACGTTCGCCGGAATAGAACGTTAGGAGCATCATCGATGGGGGAGCCCGAAACACGTCCGAGTCTGATGATTCGCTTGCGCGATCCGCAAGATCAAGAAGCGTGGACGCGGTTCGTCGCCATCTACGAACCGCTCGTGCTGCGCCTGCTGCGTCAACGCGGACTGCAAGAAGCCGACGCCCGCGACGTCGCGCAGCAGGTCATCGTCGCCGTCACGCAGGCGGTCGACAGTTGGGAACCCGACGGCGAAGCCGCCTCGTTTCGCCGCTGGCTCTTCACCATCGCGCGGAATTTGTCGCTACGATTCGTGCAACGCGGCAAGCTGGCACGTCGCGGCGTCGGTGGGACCGACATGTTGAAGTTGCTTCAGAGTCTTCCCGAGCCAGAGCATCACACCATCGCCGCGTTCGACGACGAATACCGCAACGAAATCTTTCATTGGGCCGCCGCACGGGCGCGCGGCGAGTTTCAAGACCACACCTGGCAAGCGTTCTGGCGGACGTGCGTGCTGCAAGAACCGATCGCCGACGTCGCCGCCGAACTGGGTATGACCATGGGAAACATGTACGTCGCCCGCAGCCGCATTATCGCCCGGCTGCGGCGACTGGTCGAAGACTGTGAGGCCGAAGATGACGCCTGACATCCATTGCAGCCGCGCGAGCCTCGAACAACTTCTCGCCGAAGCGCTGCCGGAACAACTCGAACACGAACTCTCGGACCATCTCTCCGCCTGTCCCGACTGCCGCGGCGAACTCGAAGCCCTCGCCGCAGGCGCCGAGTGGTGGACCGAAGCCAGCCAGCGCCTCAGCACCCGCCGTCCTCTTTCCGATGACGAAACCGATCACGACGCCGACGCCGCGCACTTCGCGACCGATTTCGCCGTCGATTTTCTCGAAGCCAGCGAAGACGCCGAAAATCTCGGCCGACTGGGCGAATACGAAATCGTCGGCATCATCGGGCGCGGCGGAATGGGGATCGTCCTCAAAGGCTTTCAGAAAGAGTTGCATCGGCACGTCGCGCTCAAAGTCCTCTCGCCGCATCTGGCGACGAGCGGAGCCGCGCGTCGACGGTTCGCCCGCGAAGCCCAGGCGACGGCGGCCGTGGTGCATCCGCATGTGATGGCGATCCACTCCGTCAACGCGACCGCCAAGCTGCCGTATCTGGTGATGCCCTTCGTCGCCTGCCAGTCGCTGCAAGAACGGCTCGATCGAAACGGCCCGCTCGACGTGATCGATATTCTCCGCATCGGTCTGCAAGCCGCGCTGGGATTAGCCGCCGCTCATGCGCAGGGTCTCGTCCACCGCGACGTCAAGCCGGCGAACATTCTGCTCGAAACCAACGTCGACCGCGTGCTGCTCACCGACTTCGGCCTCGCCCGAGCCGTCGACGACGCCACGCTCACCCGCACCGGCATCATCGCCGGCACGCCGCAATACATGTCCCCCGAGCAAGCCAACGGCGACGCCGTCGATCACCGGTCCGATTTATTCAGCCTCGGTGCCGTCCTCTACGCGATGTGTACCGGCCGCCCGCCGTTTCGTGCGGAGACGACTTTTGGCGTACTCCGCCGCATCCGCGAAACCTCCCCGCGCGAGATTCGCGAGATCAACGCCGAGATCCCCGACTGGTTATGCCGCGTGGTGATGAAGCTGCTGGAAAAGAAGCAATCCGAGCGGATGAGCACGGCACAAGAGGTCGCCGCGCTGCTGGAGCAATGTCTCGCCCACATGCAACAACCGACCGCGGTGCCGTTGCCGGCGGTGACATATCCGTGGCTCGTCTCCCGCGAGCCGAGTGTTCGTCCGCAGACGTCGAAACGCAAATGGTATTTCGCTTTCGTTGCGGCGTCGATGTCCATTACGGTTGGAGTCTGGTGGCTGATGCAGAGACCCGACGTTCCGGCCCGCCCGGTGTTGGAAACCGTTTTCCCCGAGCGGCAACCCACTCCGACCGCCGAATCTGCAGTCCAACCGCTCACCGAATGGAATGCTCTGCAAAACGAGCTCGCTCCGGCTGTGGAGTTGCTTGAACAGTTAGAACAATCGGTGAGTGACGACCTGAAACTCGTCGAACCCGAAACCACCTCGCCCCCTCCCTCTCGTGCGAAGGAAGAGTTATGAAAACGTGGAAATTCGCAATTCCAGTTCTCGTGATGCTCACACTGTCGGTCTCTATCGGCGTCGCGGCCATACACGCGGCAGCCGCGAGTATGTGGAGCCGAGCGTTCTTTGCACAGGATGAAACTCCGGCGAAGGCAGTGCCCGCGCGCCCACCGGCTGGCCAAGAGGAACCGGCTCGCGCGGCACCCGCAACTCCCGCAGCCGAAATGCCCGACATCACCGGCACATGGCAACTTCAAGAAAACAAAGACAGTTTCGCCAAAATCCGGAAATCGGACGAGGATGAGTTCGACTACGAACTGCACTGGCCCGTACGCGGAAATGGGCGACCGGCGCTGAAGCTCAAATGGCATCCCACATCGAACACATTTGTAGCAACCGCCCCCTGGCCCACGAATGGCTTTTCTGAAGGAGACGCAGTCTATGTCGTCAAGGCCAAATGGAAGAATACGAGGTTAAACGTCACAATCAATCTCGGTGAAAAGGCACAAAAATATTACGAAAAGCTCAGAGAAGAAGAGAAGGCGAATAACACAATCTTGGATACGATATGGTTCCCGCAGATGTCGTTCGTCAAATTGGAATTTGAAACCGATGACGCCGGCGCAGGGGAACCGGCTCGTGCGCCTCCCGCTGCCGCCGTAAAAATGCCCGACATCGCCGGCCAGTGGAACCTCCACGAATACCAAAACGGCTACGCACAAATCCGCAAGTTGGACGATGATGAGTTCGACTTCGAACTGCACTGGCCCGGCGACGGCAAAGGCCGTCCGTCGCTCAAGCTCATGTGGATTGCGAAGGCCAAAGAATTCGAAGGCACCGCCCCTTGGCCGCTCGAAACCTGGGCACGCGGCAACGCCGTCTACCGCATCAAACCGAACCCCGGCTTGGGAGGCTACCGACGACTCGACGTCATTATCACACCCGGCGAAGAAGCCCGCGAGCATTACGAATCGATCGTCGAAAAATTGAAAGCCGACGGAGCCACGCCCGCACACCTCGACGTGCTGTTGCGGCCACAGTGGCAGAAGGTCGTCGAGCCGGTGAATTTCCGCTTCGGCGAAACCGACATCACCGCCCCGCCGCCGACCCCGAAGCAGGTCGAAAGCCAGAACTTGCTCATTGTCGAAACCGAAGACGGCATCGCCGGCTACAGCAAGACGCTCGGCACCTGGGACCGCGTCACAATCGAGGGAGACGAACGGCTGAAACACGCCATCGTCAGCCTAAACTTCGCCTCGGTAATCGTCGGCGATCAACTCTTTGGCTTCAGCAGCGAATCGGGCAAGTGGGGAGCGATGACGATCCCCGAAGAACACCTCGACGTCACCGGGCCGACACACAGTTTGAACATGATGTCCATCCAACTCGGCGACACCACATACGTCTTTTCGCCGCAGACGTCGAAATGGATTTCGCCCTCGGGGGAGAACGGCGAAGCTGCCGCGACAGAGATGCCCGATGTCTCCCCTTTTGTGGCGTCCTTAGAATCCGAATTTCGCGAGGAAGCCACGGTCGCGGAAACAATGCCCGACATCTCCGGCACGTGGCAATTGCCAGAATATGGAAACGGTGAAACAAAGATCTCAAAATCAAAAATCAAAAAGTATTCGGTTTTGCTCGAGCGTCACTGGGGCTGGGGCAAGCCCGTAGGTGATCCAAGTCTCGAGTTGAAATGGATTGCGGTCCGAGGACACTTTGAAGGTCGTAGTAAGTGGCCACTACACGCGCTGGCCACCGGCCACGCGACATATGTTGTCACACCCAATGACACCGCATCGGTACTGAACGTGGGAATTTCACTCGACGACGCAGCCCAACACGAATTCGATACCCTCGCCGAAAAACTCGCCGCCGAAGGCAAATCTCGCGAAGAGATCGAACAACAATTGCTGCACCCCCAATGGCATCGGACGGTTTCGCCGGAGTTGGTGCAGTTGTTCGACCGCACTCCCTCGAAACCAGTGGACCGTCTAAAGAATGGAGAAGATCAATATCGTCGTGCTTACCAAGAATATCTCCGAAGGGCTGCGGCAATGTCGACACCGGCAATGCAACGACTCACCTCCGAACTCGCGAAGCTCGAAAACCGCGCCGCCGAGACGGCCGGTGAGATCCGCGCCATCGTCAAGAAGAAACTCGCCGCCGAACCCGTCGACGAGGCGAAACTCGGCGAACTCCGCGAAAATCTCAAAATAATCCTCACCGAGGCCCTCGACCTCAAACTCAAGCTCGAAGCTCAACAGGCCGAACACCTCGAATCGCGGCTGATGCGGCTGAAGGGTTTGATGGACCAGCGAAAATCGCTCCGCGACCAAATCATCGACCGCCGCATGCACGAACTGCTCGACACCGATGCGACGAAATGGGACGGTGAGGTCGCGAAGACGGAGACAAAAGCGACTGATAAGAAAACTGCATCGGACGGGATTACCATCGAGGCTCCGGCACCGTCGACCCGCGCACCGGAAGCCGCCGGCCAGCCCGCCGTCGCCAAAGCTCCCCTCATCGATGCTCACACAACCGCCATCGACGACATCGGCTCACGGCTCGTCACGGCCAGAAACGACGTAAAGGTCGCCACACTCGACCTCGATCGCGCCGAAAAACTTCATGCGCGCAACGCACTGACGGACAAAGAATTCGAGCAGTCGCGGCTCAAGTATGAACTCGCCGTTGGCAAGCTGCGGGCGATCGAAGAGGAACACGCCGCGCTGGTTCGCGACGTCGAACTTCAGATCGAGTCGGGCCAGCGACAATTAGCAACCGCCGAAGCGGCAGTAAAATTTGCAGAAATCAGCTTCTCTGTGGGCGCATCAGACGTTCGTCCCGCAGACGTCGCCGAAGTCCGGCTGAGACGAGACCAGATCGAGTTGACGCTCAAACGCCTGCAGAACCGGTTGGATTACCTGAAGAAAGCTGCATCGGACGGGATTACCATCGAGGCTCCTTCACCGCCGGCCCGCGCACCGGAAGCCGCCGGCCAGCCCGCCGTCGGCAAGGCTCCCATTGTCGACGCTCGCACAACTGCCGTCGACGACATCGGCTCACGGCTCGTCATTGCACGCAACGATGTCAAAGTCGCAAAGCTCGAACTTGACCGCAACGAAAAACTCCACACACGCAACTTTATACCGAATGAAGCACTGGCGCGGTCGCGTCTTACGCACGAGCTTGCCATTAGTAAGTTCCAAGCCATTGAAGACGAACTGGCCGCACAAATCAGCGATGTGGAACTGCACATTGACGCGGCGAAGCTCGCTGTTGAAACCGCTCGGGCAGAGCTTGAGTCTGCACAAGAGAATGCGAAAAAAGGTTACTTTTCGGAGACGCAGCTTAAAAAGCTTTCGCGCCACATCTTACAATCCGAACTGGAATTCAAACGCCTGCTGAATCGGTTGGAATACCTGAAACAAATCGGCGGAGGCCCAGAGGACGACTCGCAGACGACCGGTCCAATGAAAGGGCCGGCGTATCTCGAGATGTTCTACGCCACGAGCAGCGGTCAGGTGATCGATAATCCTAACTTGATCCCGCACCTCGACGACCGGTTTCAAGTTTCGCTCTTCGGCGACAAGATTACCGACGCCGACGTCGCGAAGGTGGTTGAGTTCAAGGAACTCAAAGAGCTGAGTCTTTGCGACGTCAATGTCGTCGGCCCGGGATTGTCCGGCATTTCGCCTGAGACCAACATCACGACTCTCTATCTGCTCGGGCCGCACGCCACGAACGAATGGCTGAAGAATCTGCCGACGAATCCGAAACTGAACAATCTGCATTTGACCGGCAGTTCCGTCACCGACGCCGGGCTGCAGCATCTCGAAAAACTCCGCTGGCTGGAAAGCCTGAACCTGTCCGATACGTCGATCGGCGATGCGGGCATGAACGGCTTAAAATATGTCGCCGGCCTCAAAAACCTGTCGCTGAAAAACACGCTCGTCAGCGACGAGGGATTGAAGGAGTTGAGTCACGTGCCGCGGCTGAGGCACTTTTCGCTCGGTTCACCGAACGTTCAGGGTTACGAATTAGCTCGGCTGAGAGAGATGGGTGCGCTCACCGATTTGCAGTTTGTCGGCGAAGGGGCGACCGACGAATGGATGGCCGCCGTCGAGCGGCTTCAGAACGTCACGTTCTTCGAACTGCACAGCACGCAGGTGACATCGGAGGGAGTTCGGGCGATTCGGGATTGGAAGATGCTCAGTCGGTTGTACCTCAACAACAACCCGCGGCTCGACGACCGCATCGTCGAACACTTAAAAGGCTTGAACCGGCTGCAGATCATCGAACTCTCGGGAACGTCGGTCACTCGCGATGGCGCTGCCAAACTGCAGGAGGCGTTGCCAAAGGCCAGGGTTCTTTACAGAGCGGCGCAGAGTACTGAAAACCCCGTAGAAGAAGGAATCACGCCCGCACAAAAAACGTCTCGACGACAACTTCCCGACGCCGCCATTCAACAAACCGTCGAAGCATTTACCACGGCCAGAGACAAACTGACCGAAGCCAAGCAGGAACTCGATCGCTACGAAGATCTCGCCGAACGCAACTCTATTTCGACCGAAACGATTGTCGCGTCCCGAAAACAGTATGTCGAAGCCGAGAAGAATCTTCGACTGACGCAACGGTGGTTCGACCACGTCCGCTCGTTCATTGCGATGGAGACATTCGTGAATAAAGAGAAATTCGACGCGGCACAGCGGACGCTGGAGAATGCCAAATCGAAACGGGACCAAGGAGAAATCACGACCGAGGATTTCGCGGCGTTTCAGTCGCACTATGAGCACGAAGAACAAGAACGAAAACGGCTGGAACATCAAGCTGACGTTTTTCGTCAAGCTATCGCAGGCAAAGAGAACATCGTTTCTTTATCCAGCGTGATGGAAACACGAGATTCGAAGGCCGCCGATGATCTCGCGACGTATCGCGACCACTTCGAAAAGTACGCCGTCGGTTCGAGATTCGACAATCCGAATTTGCTCCCCTATCTCACCGACCGTTGGGAACTGTCGTTCGTCGGCGAGAAGTTCACCGACGCCGATTTGGCGCAGCTCGCGGCGATGCCGCGGTTGAGCACATTGCGGCTTTGCGACGTGAATGTCTCGGGCCCCGGCTTGGCGGAGTTGAAGAAGGTCAAAAAGCTCTATCGTCTGGACCTGTTCGGATCCCGCGTCACCGACGAATGGCTTGTGCAACTCCCCAAGATGCCGAAATTGCAAGAGCTGCGTCTTGTCGGGAGTTCGATCACCGACGCCGGGTTGCAGCAGATCGAGAAATTTCACTGGCTGCACAAGCTGGATCTGCAAGACACCGCCATCGGCGACGAAGGGATGAAGGCGCTAGTCCATGTCCCCGAGTTGCAGATGTTATGGCTCAAGAACACGCAAGTGAGCGACGAAGGGCTGAAGCATCTAAGCCGAGTGCCGCACGTCGCGCAATTCTCGCTCGCCTCGCCTCATGTTCAAGGCGAAGGCCTATCGCACTTGCAGACGTTGAACCGCCTGACCCATCTGCAATTGACGGGTTCGACCGCTGACGACGAATGGATGAAGGCGATCGCGCCGCTGCAACACGTCGTCGACTTCGAATTGCACGGCACGCAAGTCACGTCCACGGGACTCGCACATCTGCGCGGATGGACGAATCTGCGTCGCTTGTACCTCAACGTCAACGCGCAACTTGACGACAAGGTCATCGAACATCTGCAGGAGATCCGTACGCTGCAAACCGTGGAGCTCAACGGAACGCAGCTCACGCCTGAGGGACTCGTGCGTTTGCGGCAAGCCTTGCCGAACGCCCGCATTGTCTGTGACGCGGCGGAAGCGAACGAGAAATAATAGGAAAAAAATGTTCTGGCCCATGCCTCTGCTCGACTGCCGATTCCATTCTGATCGGCATAGCGCACCGCAATTCAGCGAAAGCGCCTCCGCGTGCTATTAAGTTGCGTCGAGGGGCGCGGCGCGAGTGCGGTTGGAGTTCGCGGTTGGCTGTCTCTTCCACTTTGTGGAAAATAGGTGGCGTTCTTTCCCTGGGCAGTTGCCGGTTATACCTTATTATTAGCACGAAAAGC
>JBBECD010000239.1:0-11182 GCA_040881995.1 Planctomycetaceae bacterium | reverse complement strand
CGCCTAAAACTGAAGCGACTCTACCCCAAGATTAAAGCCTGACAGAGCACTAGCCATCGCGAGTACGCACCGCTATCAGGTCTGTACCTGTCCCATGTGCTCATCGGGAAGTCTGCTGCCCGAGCTCTTGGGCAAGCCCGATGAGAATTCCTTCGGGGCCCCGGATGTAGCAGAGCCGATACGTATCTTCGTACTGGACCACTTCGCCGACGAGCTCCGCGCCGCGTTTCCCGAGCCGGGCGAGCGTATCGTCGATGTTCTCCACGGTGAACATGACGCGTAGGTAACCGAGAGCGTTCACCGGGGCGCTGCGGTGATCGGCGACCACAGGCGGCGCGAGGAATCGGGACATCTCGAGCCGGCTGTGACCGTCCGGCGTACGCATCATGGCAATCTCGACGCGCATGTCGCGCAATCCAGTGACGCCATCTGCCCAGTCTCCTTCGATTGGGGCGCGCCCCTCGAGCTCGAGGCCAAGTTCGGTGAAGAACTCAATGGCGGCGTCGATGTCTTCTACCACGATGCCGACGTTGTCCATACGCTTGACCGTCACGATGTCTCCTTGGCGTCTAACGAACAAGCTAACCTGCACCGGCCCGAATAGGAAACTGTGGAATTGTGAAAAGCCGCCCGCTGGGCCGGTATCAGGTTGAGCGACTCGTTAGTTGCCGTCGATCTGTTGATCCGGCGCTTGCGGCGTGACCGAGTACACTTCCCAAGTGTTCGGGAAGAACCAGTGAGACTCGGCTCTCTGGATGATCACAGCGTCTTCGGTCTCGATCCGCCGCATGTCTCCTTTGACTGGCCCCGAACCTTTCCAGAAGATATACGCCGCGAGAAGCAGGCTCACCAGCAGAATTGCTGAGGATACCAACCAGGTCTGCCGCGTCATCTCCCGCTTGTCGAGCGCGAATCCGATCAGGCCGAAAATCAGCGGGACAAACACGAGACCGGCGGCGATTCCCGTGTGGGCAGATGCGACGCCAATCGAGCCCATGAGCAGCCCCACGAAAAAGCCGACAGGGAGCCCGAGCGGGAAGAACAGCGTAAACCATGAAAGAGTTGCGTGTCGCTGCTGCATGGGTGCGTTTCCGCTTCTGTACAGCTAACGATAAGGCTAAGTTGCCGGGGCCGCCTGCAACGACGTTGAAGCCCGGGAAAGCAGAATGGCGGCCCGTCAAACTTCAGCCGTTGGTTAGCCCCTAACGCGGTCTGTCGGCCGCAACCAAAAAGGTTGTGAACAAACCTCTGTACAAGATGCGCGCACGGCGTGCGCATGTTACAAAGTAAGACTCTAAACCAAGCGTCGATCATACTCCGTTTTTCCTCACCGCGCGCGACTGACGTTCTCGCTACGTCCGGACGATCCCGACCCGTTCCCAACGAGTTCTATGGAGTCTTCTTCAAGCGCAAAGAAAAGCTGCCAGAACCCCCGTTGCCATCACGCCACATGAAATCGATTGTGTCACCATTGATAGTTCCATAGTTGTCGCCGCCAGCGCGACCCTTGAGGGCACGCACGTCTTTCGCGAGCCAAGAAAGCTCGCCGTTCTTGATCGTGCCGGTGACTTCTCGGTCGAAAACTTCGGAGGTAAAGCTCGCTCGAAACGTGTCACCATGTCGCTCAAGGACGGTGAGAGTCTGTTTCGGCGAATCGCCGATCCAGACGGACTTTGCTCGAAATGCATCGGCAGGCCGTGACTTCGCTTTTGGCGGCTCCTTCGTTGTCGCCTCACCTCGCTTTTCCAATTCCACGCAGGAGACGGTTCTTGGGGCCAATTTGATACGCAGGACCGCCCCTTCGAGCCGCACCGCCGACTCGTGGAGATGGGCCACCTGGCGCGTTTCGCCTGGGCCGGGCTCGTTCCGCAGGCGGCCGGTCAAGCTAAAGCGAGTGCCGGCGCCGGTCAGGTTCCGGAACTCTGCCAGATCCACTTCTAGGTCGAGGGAGCCGTCGAAGTCGCGGTTGATCAAGTGGAGATAGATGGCCTTGGGACTTCCCGTCGCGAGAGCGTCGAGCGCGGCCACCTTGGGGCTGGCGTGGCCTCCAAGCATCATGCTGACCCCGTCCACGCCAAATTCAAGCGGCTGCTCGAAGGTGGGAACGTTCGTCGAAACTGTTTCCAGTAGGGTGTCGCCGTGATGCCCGGCATACAGCGCGACCACTTGGCCCGTCGGCAGGTAGTAGGGATCGACCTTTCCCGCTGGGTCAGCCCTAATAGCCGAGATCCCCCATGCGTTACCGATCGCATTGGACTGGCAGGCGATTTTCACGACGTGCCCAGCCCGCATCAGCCCATGCAGCATCCCCGCGGCACCGACAGCCCGAGCCAGAGGGAGTTCTACTGGCGCTGCGGACGGTGCGCCAGCCCACCAGCCGTTCCAGTTCCACTCCGTCAACGCCAACGGGTAGCCGTGGCTCTTCGCCCCCACGACCGGCCGAGGCGGGAGGATGGACAGCCCCGTCTTTGCATCGACCGGGCCCACGGCCACGTAGGCATTCCACAATTGCCTAGTTGAGATTTCCGAGGTCGGCACGGGCTTGCCCGATCGAGTGAACTGAGTGAACTCTCTTGGCGTGTAATAATGCTCCACGAGAAAGCTGATTCGGTTCCCCAACTCGCGGCGAACGGCCATATCCACTTCGGGGCCGTGGCTGTCCGTGATGATTTGGACGGCAGGATCCACCGCCTTGATCGCCAGCACGTACGCCTTCAGGCTGACCACATATCGTTGAACATAGTCCGTCGGGTGTCTCTCTTTAAGCCCGCGCACGTGGGAAAACATCTCGCCGCCGATTTGAACGTACGGAACCCTGTACGGTTCTTTGTGACCGTTGCGCGCACGGAGTTTGGGCCATTTTTCAAGGTCAGCGGGCAAATTCGCGTTCTCTCGAGCATTGCAGTAAGCCACCAGCCCAGCCGCGTGCTGAGCCGCTTCGGCGAGTGGCTTCTTGCCTAAAAGTCCATCGCCAAAATTGAGCGGAAGCAGGGGTTCAATCTCGAATTCCTCGCACAGGCGGATGAACTCGTCGTAACCGAAGCGGGTAGCCACCCTTTCCCCCGTCCGCGCGACGGTCGCGGGCCGGCCCGGCCCATGGCCAGGCACGTTGTCGATCATGTCAGGCCAGTCGCAGGCAGTGCCGTGTGGGAAGCGAATAATCGGGGCGTTTAGACCCCGGAGCAGTTCCAGAACCTTCGGCTGCAATCGGTTTGTACCTGGAAGCACCCCTGCCTCCCTGCCGATCTCGCCGCCCACGTTAGGCCGCTCCAGGTACTGGCCGAATAGCCGCGAATCGACTTCGTGCAAGACCCGGTTGCGGACCACGAGGCGCGGGCTGTTTGTCCCGGGATCCTTGGGCGGATCTTGTCCGCAAAGGGCGGCGGGACAAGCCAGGAGGGATATGATCGTTAATCGATGGATCAGCTTCATGAAGCCCTCGTTAGAAACCTACAAATTACCAACACTAGCCGTCTTGATTGCGGTCATAACGGGCTAACGATAAGGATAAGCTGCCGGGGCCGCCTGCAACACCTTCATGCCGCGCGAAACCAGGATGGCGGCCCCGGTCAGCTTCATCCGTTTGTTAGCCGGCACACTCACTTCGGCAACCTGAATCCCAGCCGTTTTCTCATCCAGGAATCGCTGGGCCACTTCGGTTCTGGCTGCTGATCCTCTGCCAGCCAACCTTCCAACCACGTTTTGAGCGACAGCCCTTGATCCCAAAACGAATTGCCCCAGTTGAGCCGGACATCGGCACCATCGAGGTCGGCGTCGAGGTTGTTCGGGTCCCAGAGGATCATTGGGAGTTTCTGGTACGCGAGGTCCACACAGAACCACATGCCGCATCCGTAGTTTGCCACCGGAAGCAGTTGCTGTGGCCAGCGCCAAACGGAGTTCTCCTTTTCGAGCTTCAGCATATTTTGGTAGCACGTTTCGAGCGTGTACCCATCCAGTTTCGCTCCCCCTTTGATTCCGACGATGCCGTATTCGGGACCGAAACCACCATTCCCAACTTTCAGATACATGGCACGGAGCAATTCGGGCAGCTTCAAGCCAATCGCGCGCTCGGCAGTTTGCAGCGCCTTGGCGGCAACGGGTCGCATGGGCTTTCGGGGATGGATGCCGCCATCGGTAGCCCGCTCGCGATCCGCGTTGCGCTCCTGCAACCGTTGAACCAACTCGTGGTCGGATGCTGGCATTTGTCCTCGCTCGCAACGCCTCTGCCGGCTAACTCGGTGTTAAGAAGATCTCGCATAACGCCTGTCGGACGCCATTTTGCGGCCTATACTGCCAAGCGTTTTCGTATGAAAGTTCCAGTGTACCAAACGATTACGGACCTGTCGCCGGTTCTTCGGGGTGATAGGCCGTTTCTGCGTATCATTCCTCATCGGGGTGCGAGACGATGCGTATCGAGTGCTAAGGCGAACGAGTAAAAAGATTCATTCTTCATCGGCCAAACTCTCGTCGCTCTCATCCGCAGGATGACCGGCGGGGCGGGGGGTTTCGTGGCGGCGGAAGACGGCGACGATGTCCTCGACAGGGACGACGTACAACAGATTGTCCGCCTCGAAGTCCACGGGAATCGTGTTTTTCGGATGGAACAGCACTTTGTCGTACTTGCGGATCGGAAAATCCTCGTTGCGGCGAACCTGAGCGCTGATTTCGACGATGCGGCCGGTAATCGTCGGAATCTCCGCCTGATCGGGCAGGACGATTCCTCCCCGCGTCTTTTGACGACTTTCATCCTTGCGGATCAGCACGCGCATTCCCAGCGGTTCGACGTATTCGGTCACAAGACGGTTCTCCTATGATTGGACCATCGCGAACGGCCGTTGATTCACCGGGACGCCGCGCGCGAGAGAGTCGTAAGATTGTCACGCTCGCCGTCGCCGACGAGTCCTATCCCATTTTACTCTTGGACGAGCGGGCGGACAATTTCATAACGTGCGGTTGCATCGTCTTTCCCGTCGTAGCGGGCTTGCCGACCGCGGACGACAACGGGACAGTATCCGGGACGCCGCAGATGTTCTTTTCGATCATCATGCCCAGACGGCCCGCCAGCAAAGCGGGGAGCAGAATCAGGTCGGCGATCAGCGCGCCGGCCACCAATGCCGCCGTAACCCACGCGAAGCGGCTGATGAGCAACAGATCGGACGGGAACAGCACCAACAATCCCAAAGCGATGATCAAGCTGGTTTGACACATCGCCGGCGCGCAGTGGGCGACCCCTTCGACGATCGCCTCGCGGCGAGTCATTCCTTTCATGATTCCGTTGCGGAACCAGCTCAACAGGTGCAGCGTGCCGTCCACCGCGATGCCGAGCGCGACCGACGCCGTAATCATCGTGCCGGTGTCGACGGCGATGCCGAGGAACGAGATCAAGCCGAACACCGTCGCCACGGGGAGCAGGTTGGGAAACATCGCGATCAGTCCCGAGACCGGGTTTTTCAGGAAGACCATCATGATGACGGCGATCACGGCGAATGCGAGCCCGAAACTGACGATCAGACTTTCGAGCACCGCCTGTTGCGTACGGAGAAACAGCGGAATCGTCCCCGTGATGAGGTGATGCGAACCGGGATGGTATTTCAGCACCGATTGCACTTTCTCGTCGACTTGAGCCGTCAGATCGCTGTAAACGGCGTCCGACATGACCGACGACTGAGCCGTGATGCGCCACAGTTCATCGCCGGCGGAAACGAGATCCGCCGAACCGTCCTGGTCGAGGTCGACGGCGGTTTCGGAGACGGCGTAAAACGTGGTTCCTTCGTTGGCCATCGCTTCTTTGATCTTGGTCTCAGTGATCTGCGCCCGTTTGCGGTACTGCGCCTGCTTGATAAAGGAGGCGTCCGCGGGAGGAATTTCCGCAACCGGCCGGAAATCGGCCAGCGAAAGCGTGCCGCTGATCTCGGGATGCGAATTCACCTGCGCTTCCGCTTTGCGGACGATTTCCATCCGCTCCAGAATCGTCGTCTTGTTCTGAAAATCCTTGTCGAAACGAATCACGATATCGAGCGGCGTGATTCCCGAAAGATTCTCTTCCAAAAACCAATAGTCTTTCACGATTCGCGTGTGGTTGGCGAAATAGCGGATGACTTTTGTCTCGGTGCGGAACCACTGCAACGAGTAGATCCCTGTGACGAAACCGGCGCCGCAGAGAATGAACGCCGCCCAGCGGTACTTCAGAATCATCCCGCCGATCGAACGCCAGCCGTTTCGTCTGAGATCCTGTTCCGCATGCACCTTCGCGGGCCAGAACAGCAGAATGGAGGGAAGTCCATACAAAATGACCACCAGCGAAATAAGACAGCCGATCGCCGAATAGATGCCGAAATCGCGAACGGGAACCAGCGAACTCGTGGACAATGAAATCAGACCGATCGCCGTCGTGACGCTCGCCAGAACGACCGGCAGCCGCGCGACCCGAACCGCTTCACCCACGGCGGATGCGGCGTTGTTTTGTGCGGCGTGCTGCCAATAATTGACCAGATGGATGGAGCCTGAGAGCGTAATTACCAGCAGCAGAATCGGCATCACGACGAGCACCATGTTCATGCTGCCGCCGGTCGCCGGGACGAACGAAACCGCCAGCACCGTGGCGTAAATCGAAACGACGAGCACGTATGTGGCCAGACGGGCGTTTTTCAGGGTTCCGAACGCCAGCAGCGCCGAAACCAGAATCGCCGTCAGCAGTCCCGAGCGGGCGGGAAGATTCCACCACTTCGCCGCAGGATTCCACGAGACCGTCTTCACGGCGCCGTTGAGCGTGGCGGTCGTCACCGGCCGGCCGCCGATGTGAATGTCGTCGGCCGGAATGCCGACTTCCTCGGCGACGGCGAGAATTTTCTTGATGGCGATCGCTGATTCGGCGTTCCCCGCTTCCGAAAGCGTAATGATGACCGCGACCGGAGTTCCCGGCGCAAAGAAGCAGTCATCGATCAACGAAAGATCGCTTTTTTGATTCGGATTTCTGTCCAGTCTGAGATCGACGGCCAGTTTCTTGAAACTGTCGACTTCGGGCGAGACCGGGCGAATCCCGGTCCAGCGAATTTGAAAGTCGTGATCGGGAATGGCCAGCGACGGGACGACGGCCTCTTCTTCGTCGGCAACGGCGTCCGGCCCTTCTGAGGCCGCGTCATCCGAGGCCGAATCGTCTGCGCCGTCATCGCCCGGGGTCGAACGCCCTTGCGCCAGCACCGCCGCGTCTGCGTTCACGTCCTCGTGTGCATCCGCCGAATCGCTCTCGTCACCGCCCTCCTGGGTCGCCAGCTCGTCTTCGGAGAACGAGGTGTCTTCCCATTCGGCGAATGCCGGGACGATCTCGATATCGAGCTGCAGATGATGGCGCGCCCGCTCTTGCAGCAGTTGCACGACTTTTTCTTTGCGGGCGCGTCCCTCTTCGGTCAGCCGCACTTTGATCAGGCCGCTGCCGATGAGCGTCCCTTCCAATCGGTGGATGGCTTCTTCGGGAGGGACATTGTAGTCGATCATCCGGCTGAGGACGTCTTGCGGGATGATGACGTCTTTGACTTCCTTCAATCCGAAGCGCCGGACGCCGTCTTCACCGACGACTCCTTTCAGCCGGGTCGCCAGTTGACGGACGCGCGGATCCTGCAGCGAACTTCCCTCCCACGCCATCAGGATTTGGGCGTCGTCGCCGAAGAGTTGGCTGTACCATTTGAGCGTTTTAGAGGAGGGGTCGTTTTGAGGGAGCCATTTGTGCACGTCGTTTTCGAGATCGATGTGCGTCAGCGACCAGCAAGCCAACGGCAGCACGAACACCATGCCGACGAGAACCCACAAGGCCAGGCTGTTTCCCCAATAATCTTTTTTCTCGAAGAATTTGGTCATACCCGGACTCGTCGGGGAGCGGAAAGATCGATTCCGAGTCGAACGCGGGATACGGCACTCCCTCAGCCCATGGGAGGCATCACGACGGACGATTCTGAAGGAACGAACCAACTCCAATGATTATGAAAATCACACGTTACGTCCCGCATCTCTTCCGAAAGCGATGCACGGTTTGCAACATGCGAGCAGAATTCGCCAGCAACTGCTTGCGATGGACGGACGGAATATCATATCCACAGAAGAGTTTTGTTAAAACATCGACATTTCGTCAATTCCAACTTGTCATTCCCTTCCGTAAGCCTGCAAAGCGATGCCGGATCCAGTCAAACAGATAAAATGGGGGGAATTTTGGTGCTCCCGATCAATGGGCGGGCCCCTGACCCGACGCCAGTTCATGTTCCCATTCCTCCAGCAATGGCCAATCGACGGCGCACGTACCGAAGTCGGCCATATGCTGATATTGCGTCAGCCGATCGATCACCTTCTGCACGAACGCGCGATCTTTCGCGAAGACCGGTCCGTGGCTGGGAAGCAGCCATTTCACATCGCTGTCGCGAATCCGTTCGAGCGACGTAATAAACTCGGCGATGTCCGACCCGTGATGCGCATCGATGTTCCCCACGCAGCCGTCCCGGAAAATGTTGTCCCCCGAAAACAACAGATCCCCCATCCGAAACGCGAGCTGACTGGTGGTATGCCCCGGCGTGTTCCAGACGTCGAGCGTCAAATCGCCCACCGTCAATGTGTCCCCTTCGTTGATCGTCAACCCCGTTTCGATCGCCGGCAGTTCGATCGAAATGCCCTGAGCCGAGATTTCCGCGAAGGTCATGATCCGCTCGGCGGTTCTCATCAGTTCGGCGGCCTCGGGATGCGCCACGGTGACGGCTTTGGGAAGCAGTTCCTGAGCCCGTTTCATCCCCTGCACGTGATCGACGTCGGCGTGCGTGGCCACCAGATATTTGCACTGCGTGAGCTGAAAATCCATCTGGCGAATCATATCGACGATCTCGGCGACGGTGTCTTCATAACCGATATCGATCAACATCCATTCCGGGCCGTCGTGGATCAAATAGACGCTGCAGCCCAACCGCCGCCGGGCCTGATGGTTCATTTCGATGACGTGCGGAAAAACCTCTCGTCGAGGCAACATGCGAATTCCTTCACTGATGTGACATGGCGATGTGACTTCGGCTGCCATTGTAGATGCCGGGGAGCATCAGGACAATTGTTAAAGCAGAATCGGTGGTTGTGAACGGTGCAATCCCCTACAATTAAAAAGGAGGAGTACAGGCTTCAGCCTGCGTCTTCATTTGATGAATGAAATCTCAACAGGGACGAGTCGATGAATTACGCCGCCTTATTCGCCGCCGGGCTGCCTTATCAGCAGTTTTTGCAACAGTATGGGACCGACGAGCATCGCCGCCGCTGGGAGAGTTTTCACGGTCAGGTCAAACTGGCCGAAGCCCAGCAGCAATTGCTGAAAAGCTTCACGCGGGATATGAAAGTGCTCGTGCTGGCGGGGGTCTGGTGCGGCGACTGCGTGAATCAATGTCCCATCTTCGAGCATTTCGCCTCCCAGACGCCGCGGCTTCAAATCCGCTATCTCGACCGCGATGCGAATCCCGAGTTCGCGAAAGAGCTGTCGATCTGCGGCGGCGCCCGCGTACCGGTGGTCGTGTTTCTCACCGAAGACGATATGCTTTGCGGCCGGGCCGGTGACCGCACGCTGTCGAAGTATCGCCACATGGCCGCCGGCCTCGAAGGGACCACCTGCCCTACGGGTCTGATTCCCGACCCCGACCACCTCAACGCCGCCGTGGTGCAAGACTGGCTAAATGAGTTTGAGCGAGTCCAATGGATGCTGCGGACGTCGTCGCGGTTAAGGCAGAAGCACGGGGATTGAAGTTACGTAAAAAACTCACCCGCTTCGTTGAAGAAGTCGATGTCGAGCATGCGCATCGTGCCGACGGCTTCGGCGAGAGGGACGGCGACGATTTTGGTGCCGCGGAGCGAGACCATTTTGCCGAAGTCGCGGTTGAGGACCATTCTCGCCGCGTGGATGCCGCAGCGGGTGCCGAGCACGCGGTCGTACGCGCTGGGAGGTCCGCCGCGCTGCAGGTGCCCCAGCGTCACAACGCGGGTTTCGATGCCGGTTTTCTTCTCGATGATCTCCGCGACCACGTCGCCGATGCCGCCGAGTTTCACGTGACCGAAATCGTCGACGACGGCGTCTTTGGTGACGAAGCCGTCCGATTCGGAAAGTTTCGCCCCTTCGCTGACAACGACGATGCCGTATTTTTTCCCGGCTTTCCGTCGCTTGATCAGCAGTTCGCACATCTCCGACAGATCGACTTCCAACTCGGGAACGAGAATGTAATCGGCGGCGGTCGCCATGCCGGAATAACAGGCAATCCAGCCGGCATGCCTGCCCATCGTCTCGATGACCATAATCCGGCGGTGCGATTCGGCGGTCGTGCGCAAACGGTCGATCGCCTCCATCACGATGTTGATCGACGTGTCGAACCCGAACGTGACATCGGTCGCGCTCAAGTCGTTGTCGATCGTCTTTGGGCAACCGATCAAACCGAGTCCATGATCCTGATACAACCGGTTGGCCACGCCGAGCGTGTCGTCGCCGCCGATGGCGATCAGGGCGTCGAGGCCCAGTTGATTGTACGTTGCCAGCAGCTTGTCGATGTCGCCGGGCTTTTTGTAGGGGTTGGTCCGCGAGGAGCCGAGGATCGTTCCTCCCTGAAAAATAATGGAGTCCGTATTCTCGACGGTCAGATCCATCGTCAGGCCGTCGATCGCCCCGCGCCAGCCTTCGAGCAATCCGACGACTTGACCGTGGGCATTCGCAATCACGCGGACGGCGGCGCGAATCACCGGGTTCAATCCGGGACAATCGCCACCCCCCGTCAATATCCCGACTTTCATGATGCTTTAACTTACTCCACGTTACGTGATTCTGCGGTCATGCACCGACGCGCCTTCCTGCCGTCGCGACACAGGCGGGCTTGAAAGTCGCCAAAAGGCGAAATTCTGCCGAAAATGTTCAACGCCTAATCCACAATTATAGCTGTGTCGCAGCACTACCATAAATCCCAACGGGCGGCTAAACAACATTGACGCCGATTTTCGCGCTGTCGCCACTTGCGTCAATGGACAACGCAGCGATGATGTTTCATGTGGGTTGCGTTGTGGAAGCAGCTAACGCTCCGCTACGGAAACCCTCCGCGTCGCGGCTAACCCTCTGGCTCTGGACCCTGGACTATTCTGACTCATCCCTCATCCCTCATCCCTCATCCCTCATCCCTCATCCCTCATC
>JBBECD010000238.1:0-11300 GCA_040881995.1 Planctomycetaceae bacterium | reverse complement strand
GCGAAAGGACTTTGGAACAACGCATTTCAAAAATCATGAACGGCGTTGGTCGGCAGGGCCATAACAATGTAGGAGCGAAGCGACCACGTCGCCAGAGCCCCGGGAGGGGCGACACAACGAACTTGGAAGAAGACGAAGAACCTGTTTCGCCCCTGCCGGGGCTTGGAAATCCGGTGGGATTCCGCGACTCGGGCGTTGCCCGAGGCTACATTGTTGTGCCCCTTCCGGGGCGGAAGAATTGGATCGACATCGTCGATAACACGACTTCAAAAAACGCAAGCGAGGGGTGACGGCTTCCCTTCTTAAACACCGATCCGACAAAACGCGAAGCATCAATTCCTCGATAAGGTGTCTGGTTGCGCGGGTCGCTGTCGAAAAAAGCGGGTTTCGCTGACATCGGTGTTTGTAAATGCGCAAACCGCGCGCAAAAGTGTGATTTCGTGACGCAAAGCTCGCGCAAAGACGTCGAAATGCTCGTATTTGGCGCGCGTTTCGTGATTACCAAACACATTTTTCAGTGCGTGTTTGGAGTGGAAAACCCGCCAAATCCCCCACATTCACGCCGGCGCGCAACCAAGTCCGGAAGGGTGTAGGGCGAACGAAAATGTCGAATGTGCAAGGAAGCGTGTGAAATGAGAAACTCCCGATCTCCCCCTCTCCCCATCCTCCTCCGCCCCCATCCACGCCGGTTGCCGTAGAGTGGGTTGAGCGGCATCTTCACCCCGCTGTCAACCCCGTAACCCCCGGCGGGCCGACTTCACCAGCCGTTCAGCTTCACTCGTGGTCGCCGCGAGCGCCGTGAGATGCCCCATTTTCCTCCCCGGGCGGGCCTCCTGTTTGCCGTACAAATGCAATTTCACCTCGCGATGGCCGCAAACCGCTCCCCAATCGGGAACGGCGGGCTGCCAGAGATCGCCTAACAGATTGACCATCGCCGCCGGTTGAAGTTGCCGGGCCGATCCCAACGGCAAGCCGCAGATCGCCCGCACCTGTTGCTCGAACTGACACGTGACATGGGCGTCGATTGTCAAATGCCCCGAATTGTGCGGCCGCGGTGCGAGTTCGTTGATCAATAATTTCCGATCGGCTGTAACGAAAAACTCGACGCAGAGCACGCCGACCACACTCCACGTCTCGCAAATCGTGCGGGCGATTTCGACGGCGTCTTTGGCGAGGTGTTCGTCGACACCCGCCGGGCAGAGCGAAATATCGAGAATATGCCGGCTGTGCGAATTTTCGATCGGTCCATATGCGACGAACTCGCCGTCCACGCCGCGGGCGGCGACGACGGATATCTCGCGCGTGAAATCGATGAACGCCTCCAGAATCGCCTCGTCGGTTTGCAGCGAAGTCCACGCCGCGTGTGCCTCATCGACGGAATCGATGCGGACCTGTCCTTTGCCGTCGTAGCCCCAACTGGCCGTTTTCAGCACGGCAGGAGTGCCGAGTTTCGCGAATCCGGCATGCAACTCGTCGAGCGAGTGCACCGGACAAAACGGCGTGACCGGCAACCCGAGCTGGGCGAGCGAACTCTTTTCGCGCAGCCGCTCCTGCGTGAAATGCAGAATCGATCCGTCGGGACGGACCGGCCCCCATCTCGCCGCCGCTTCCGTCGTCGCCGACGGCACGTTCTCGAATTCGAACGTCAGCACGTCGACCGACTGGGCGAACACCGCGACCGCGTCGAGATCGAGGTAACTCCCCTGAACTTCGACGTCGGCGACCTGTCCCGTCGGCGTGTCCCACTCGGGAGAAAAGACGTGCACGCGATATCCGAGCCGCCGCGCGGCGATGGCGAACATCCGTCCGAGTTGCCCGCTCCCCAGCACGCCCAGCGTTTTTCCGGGAGGAATCACCGCGTTCATAACTCGGAATCTTTCAGTACGCGGTCGGTCTGTTCGCGATGAAATGTGTGCAAACGCTCGCGGATCTCGCTTCGCGAAATCCCCAGAATGCGAGCCGCGAGCAAGGCCCCGTTCTTCGCGCCGGCTTCGCCGATCGCCAGGGTGCCGACCGGAACTCCGCCGGGCATCTGCACGATCGAGAGGAGCGAATCGAGGCCCTGAAGAGTTCGGGTTTGCACCGGCACGCCGAGCACTGGCAGCACCGTCAGCGACGCCACCATTCCCGGCAAATGAGCCGCCCCTCCCGCTCCGGCGATAATCACCGCCAGGCCGCGTTCCTCGGCGGTGCGGGCATATTCGGCCATCCATTCGGGCGTGCGGTGAGCCGAGACGATGCGTTTCTCGTACGGAACCTCGAGCTCATCGAGCAATTCAGCCGCGTGCCGCATCGTCTCCCAGTCGGAACGAGATCCCATGATGATGCCGACAAGAGGGGAGGGCTGGTGGTTTTTGGACGATTTTTTGGGCGGCATGGACGACCTGTTTAGTTGAGGGATGAAGGATGAGGGATGAGTCAGAATAATACCAAATGGCGTATGTGAGGATCCTCTTTCTCGAACGGTGAATGCGCTTGCTTACGTTTCGGCTGACAGTATTCATCCCTTCTGACTCATCCCTCATCCTTCGATTTCCAGACTGTACTGTGAATCACATCAGCTTTCCATCATATCGCGTGTCGCTTCCCGACTCCACAATAGACACCCTTTCCCCAATCGGGAATAATGACAACATGAAGACGAATTGTCAGCCCTGCATCTCATTCGTGAAATCATGCCGCCTCCGTTCGGTTTGTGCGTTATTTACCATCGGCTTCATGGCAGGGGCGACATTCTTTTTCGCCTCCCCTTCCGCTCGCGCACAAGACCTTCCAGCGACGCCGTTGCGGTTCGAGCAGCACGTCTCGCTCGACATCGATCAGGAAGCGGTGCGCAAACTGGCGGTGGTCAAGGACTATCTCGCCGACCGGCAGTGGAACCAGGCGATCGAACTGGTGCAGAATATTATGGAGAATCATCGCGATTCTCTCGTGCCGATTTCTTCCGGCCGCTTCGTCAATGCTCGTTACCTCTGTCAGGGGATGCTCTCGGAATTCCCCCCCGAAGGACGCCTCGTTTTGCAAAAACGGCTCGATCCGCAGGCTCAACTCTGGTTTCGCGACTGGGAACAAAGTCACGACCCCGAACATCTGCAGAAGATCGTCAAGCAGGCCTACGCCAGTCAATTCGGCGACCAGGCGTTGTGGATGCTCGGAGAACGGGCGTGGGAACAGGGGGATTATCACGCCGCCCGTTCGTGGTGGTCGCAGTTGCTTCCGCCGGAAGCGACGCCCCCTTTCGTCGCGGAGCCCATCGACTACCGCTATCCCCGTCCGCGGTATCCTCCCGCCGAGGTATTGGCCCGCATCGTGTTATGCCGCGTGTTTGAGGGAGAAGCGTCGCAATCCGCCTTCGAGCGTGGCGAATTCCGCAGATTGTTTCCCGCCGCCGAGGGGACGCTCGCCGGCATCGCCGGCAAGCTCGCCGATCGTCTCGACGACATCGCCGACGAATTCACCCGCTGGGAAGCACCGTCCCCTGCCGAGCCGATCGCGACGTTCGCGGGGACGCCGCAACGGCAATACGCCGTACACGACTGGAACGACCTCGGCGTGCCTCTCTGGAAAATCGATCTGCCGCCGCTTCCCGAACGGTTGCTCAGCCGGTCGCCTTCGGCGCTTTCGAACCAGCCGCTCGCGACATTTCCCGTCGGCGTGGCGACGTCGTCGAGGGAGGGCAACGAACTCTCTCCTCAAAACGTACTCGTCTTGCTGAACGACGCCGAACAGATTCGCGCGGTGCAGCTCACCACCGGCGCACCGGCGTGGCCGACGGCGATCGACGACAGCGACGTTATCTTTCCCGAGACCTCGACCGACATCCCCTGGCTGCCCGATTTCCCGACCGAAGGGACGCCCCGCTTCACGCTGACCATGCACGAGGGAAAACTCTTCGCCAGGCTCGGAACCCCCATCACCAGCCGCAGTCCGCACGAAGCCCGCACGCTGCAAAACGAAATCGTCTGTCTCGATCTGGCGGAAGGTGAAGGAAAACTCCTGTGGAAGATTTCCTCGCAGGATCTCGCCCCGCAACAAACCGGCTGGATGTTCGAAGGCTCGCCCCTCGCGCACGCCAGCCGCGTTTTCGTCGCCGTCAGACGGAGCGCTCCGGAGTATCAGCTCGGCGTCGCCTGCCTGTCCGGCGAAACGGGCGCCGTGCTCTGGACGACGCCGATTTGTGCCGCGATCCGCAATTCCGAATCGGATCTCAATCAAATCACCTCGTTATTATTGACGTACGACAACGGCAGCCTGTTCCTCTGCACCGACGTCGGTGCGGTCGCCTCGGTCGAAGCCGAGACCGGAGTGATTCGCTGGGTCAGCATGTATCCGCTTCGCCGCGAGCCACGTTCGCAACGCCGACCGCGTCTGTTACAGGGATTGACGCCTCCGCTGGCGTATCATGGAAAAATCATCGCCGCCCCGCACGACGGCGATGCGATTACCGTCTGGGACGGCCGCACCGGAAAATTGCTCTGGAGCCGGCAACTCCCCGACCGCATCGTCCATCTGCTCGGCGCAGTGGGTGAGACGCTGGTCGCGAGCGGCCGTTCGCTGTGGGCCCTCGACGTCAATAGCGGCCGCGTCACCTGGCACGTCGGCTTCCAAGACCCGGCGGGTTTCGGTTTCGGCCGCGGCCTGCTCACGCCGCGCGAGGTGCTCTGGCCGACGCGCGACGAGTTGATTCTCGTCGATCACCGTCTGGGAAAAATGACGCGGCGCTACCCTCTCCGCGCCCGTTTCGGCGTCTCGGGGGGAAATTTATTGGCGATGAAGGGCTGCCTGCTGATCGCCGAACTCAACCGCCTCGTCTGCTTCGGCCCGAGAGAATGGGCCCGCCCGGCGATACCGACGGAGGAGGCGTTGTCTCGCATTCAGCAGGATTCAATTGACGTTCCATTGGCAAATATCATAGTGCCACAAATAAAAGCGAAATAATTATCGTTCGTGCATTTCGTGCCGTTTGTGGTTGCTTGGTTTTTCGGTTTTTTGGACCACGAACGGCACGAACCACACGAACTACGTAAGAACATAAGAATTCTCTTTTCTTCCCTCTTTGTGTCTTTTGGGTTTTTGTGGCCATTCTTCTCCTGCTCCGCGTTCCTCCGCGATCTCTGCCTTCGTTCAAAATTCGTGTGTGACTCGATTACACCTCTCTCATTGCTTAGAATGATGACATGAAAGTCCTCCTCGCAAATCCTCGCGGCTTCTGCGCGGGCGTGAATATGGCGATCGAATGTCTCGACGAAGCGATTCGCCGGTTCGGTTCGAACATTTACGTCTACCACGAAATCGTGCACAACCAACACGTCGTCAACCGCTTTCAGAGTCAGGGGGTCACGTTCGTCAATTCGCTCGACGAGGTTCCCGAAGGGTCGATTCTGCTGTATAGCGCGCACGGCGTCTCACCCGAAATTCGTGCGCATGCCCGGTCGCGAAAACTGAAATCGATCGACGCCACCTGCCCGCTCGTCACCAAAGTGCACATGGAGGCTATCCGCTACGCGCAGCAGGAATACAACATCATCCTCATCGGCCACGAAGGGCACGACGAAGTCATCGGTACGATGGGAGAAGCCCCCAACAGCATCACGCTGGTGGAAACTCCCGAAGACGTCGACACCCTTCCCTTCTCGGCGAACGACAAAATCGCTTATCTGACGCAAACGACGCTCAGCATCGAAGAAGCCGGCCGCGTGATCGATCGGCTCAAGCAACGCTACCCGCACGTCGAATCGCCGCCGAAGGACGACATCTGTTACGCCACCACTAACCGTCAGGAGGCGGTATCGAAACTCGCCGTCGATGCCGACGTCGTCGTCATTCTCGGAAGCCAGAACAGTTCGAACAGCAAACGGCTGATGGAACTCGGCAGCGCCATCGGCCGGCCGGCATATCTCGTCGATGGCGCCCACGAACTCAAGCCCGAATGGTTCGCGAATGCCAGGACGGTGCTCGTCAGCGCCGGCGCCAGCGCTCCGGAAGTCGTCGTGCAGGAATGCGTCAACGTCTTCCGCGAACAATTCAACGCCGAGGTGGAAGAAATCGTGATCCGCGAAGAGCACGTCAATTTTCCGCTTCCGAAAGAACTCCGCGTGCTGTCGGCGACGTAGTCAAGAGTCGAGAGACAAGAGACAAGAGTCAAGAGCCAGAAAAAGACAGTGCCTAACGCAGGCGGTTTGCCGCAACGCGGAGCGCCAGCCTACGCCGTTTCATCAGCGAACGCTTCCACCCCCGTTTTTGATGCACAACGCCATAAACATCCGAAAGCGACTCTCCATGAAATTACTTCTTCCGCTCTTTGCACTCGCATTGTTCCCGATCTCCGCAATCGCCGATGAACTCGCCGCCGAGTTCGTCTTCTCTTATCACGACCAGCACAACCACGCGCCGGGAATCGTCGAATGTCCCAACGGCGATCTGCTCGTCTCCTGGTATCGCGGGTCGGGCGAACGCAAGGCCGATGACGTCGCGGTGTACGGCTCGCGGCGGCGCAAAGGTTCCACCGTATGGAACGACGCCTTCCTGATGGTCGACACGCCGGGCTTCCCCGACGGCAACACCACGATGATGATCGATGCCGATAACCGCTTGTGGCTGTTCTGGCCGGTGATCATCGCCAACACCTGGGAATCGTGCTTGACGCAATACCTTGTCGCCGACGAGTATCGCGCCGACGGCTCACCCCAATGGACTGCACGCGGCACGATTTTCCTCAAACCCGACGACTTCACCGCCCCGGCGGTCGCAGCGCTCGACAAGATCATCGCCGAACGCAAAGAACTGACGATCGACGAGACCTCCGCCGTCGAAAAACTGAGAGAACGCCTCTCCGATAAACTGTATCAGCGGCTCGGCTGGCAGCCGCGGTGCAAGCCGACGGTGCTTCCCAGCGGACGCATTTTGTTGCCGCTTTATTCCGACACTTACTCGATCTCAATGATGGCGATCAGCGATGATAAAGGCGAAACGTGGTTCACCAGTCAACCGCTCATCGGTTTCGGCAACATCCAGCCGGCCGTGTTGCGGCGCGACGACGGCACGCTCGTCGCTTACATGCGCGAAAACGGCTGGCGCGACCGCATCCGCATCAGCGAATCGACCGATGACGGCATGACCTGGGGCGCCGTCGGCGTGACCGATTTCCCCAATCCCGGTTCGGGACTCGACGGCCTGCGGCTGGCATCGGGCGAATGGCTGCTGATTTACAACGACACCACCAAAGGACGCAGCAGCCTGGCGCTATCGCTTTCGGACGACGAAGGAAAAACGTGGAAGTGGATGCGTCACCTCGAACGGCACGAGACGGGGCAATACCACTACCCTGCCATTATTCAGGGTGCCGACGGCAAAGTGCACGCCGTCTACAGCTACTTCGTCGACGAAGGCAAAACGATGAAACACGCCGAGTTCAGCGTCGAGTGGATTAAAGCGGGCGATAAACCGCAGTGATTTCGTAAGAGCGCAGGCTTTAGCCTGCCGGAGAGCCAAAAGGCTGTCGTCAACGTTATCCGAGTCCGAAAAGTCGTTCGTCGTCTTCGATCAGATCGTTATGCGGAAATTTGGCATACGCATGCCGCGCGTTCATCGCGCCATCGAAGCGGACGTTGGGATTTCCCGGTGCGGGATGGGCGGGATGGATCGCCTGAATCGGCATCGGTTCGAGCGGCACGAACCGCTTGCCGGGATGAAACACTTCCCGCTGCGCGATCTCGGCGTCCTTCAGCCGCATTTCATCGAGCACGAGCGGATGCCAACTCGGCTTCCGTTCGTTCGCGGAAACATAGTTCTCCCGCGCCCAACGCCGGAGACGGAGTTCTTTCAATAAATCGACCTGGCCCGATCGGGTCGTTGACATAAGCAGCTCCGCGGTGCGACGTGCCGGCTCTCCCCCCAAGATTGAGGAATCCCCAGATTCATCGGCTGCGCCGGTCGCCCGCGCCAAATGCGTTCGTCGAAAAGCACCCGGCCCACGAAAAAAGCCGATTTTCCCGCTGCTGCAACGGGAAAAATCGGCAGAGTTGGAACGGCGGTATCCGAACGTCACGCCAGCGTCGGATATTCGAATCCGCTGCGGGGTTCGCGGTTGAGCAGCGCTTGTGCCGGCTCGTTGTCGAGAATCGTTTCTTTCTCGCCGTCGTATGTGATCGTCGACCGCGTCCGAATCGCGATGTTCGCCAGATGGCACAACGCCGCGCTGCGGTGGCCGATTTCGATATCCGCGTTGGGAAGCGACCGCGTCTCCAGGCATTCGAGGAAGTTTAAGATGTGAGCGCGATCCCGCTCGGCGGATTCGCGTTTCTCGACTTCTTTGTTGTCCTTATTATAGATCGACCAGCCGCCTGACCGGCAGAAGAGCGTTCCTTCGGTGCCATAAAACATCACACCGAAGCCTTCTCCTTCCTGCGTCATCTTCGACCACGTGTAATGCTCCCAGTGAATGGCGCCTCCGGGGAAATCGAAGGTCGCCATTTGCGTGTCGGGAGTTTGCTGATCGTCGTCGAACACGTATTTGTTTCCGCCGCTGACGATCGTCTCGGGGTATTCCATCCCCATCCCCCAGCGGGCGAGGTCGAGGCCGTGAATCCCGTTGTTCGCGCATTCGCCGCCGCCGTAATCCCAGCGCCAATGCCAGTTGTAGGGCACCAGATTTTTCTTGTACCCGTTGTTCGGCGCGGGACCGCACCACAGGTTGAAATCGAGACTCTCGGGGGGATCGACGACCTCTTCATATCCGATGTTCGGCCGTCCGCCGTTGATCCACGTTTTCGCCAGACGGACTTCGCCGATGCGTCCCTGCTTCAGCAGGTCGATCGCCTCTTGAAAATCGGCGCCGCTGCGCCGCTGCGTTCCCGATTGCACGATCCGTTTGTACTTGCGGGCCGCCTCGACCATCCGTCGCCCTTCGCCGATATTGTGCGAGACCGGCTTCTCGACGTACACGTCTTTCCCCGCCTGACAGGCGAGAATCGTCGCAAGCCCATGCCAGTGATTCGGAGCCGCGCAAATCAGCACGTCGACTTCGGGGTCGTCGAGCGCCGCTCGAAAGTCCTGTACCATTTTCGGCTCTTTGCGACCCTTAGCGGTGATCGCCTTCGCCGCCTCGGGCATGTATTGCGTATCGGCGTCGCATAGATAAGCAAAGTCGACCCAGTCGAAATGCGAATAATTCTCGATCAACTGCCGGCCGCGGCTCCGCACCCCCATCACCGCGACGCGCACCCGCTGGCGCGCATTCGCCCGGGCTTCGGATGCACCCGACACAAAAGTCGCCGCGGCGAGCGCCGCCGTCGAATTGATAAAATCGCGTCGATTCAGCGACGTCATGTTTTTTCTCCTCGATTTTTTGAACTCTCATCATACCAGATACGCCGTCAGCCATGCTTCCAATCGCGCGAAAATCTCCGGCGGGAGGACGTGTCCCATGCGGTGATTGTACATTCCCATCCGCACCGGCGCGCCGTACAACTCCCACACCGGCAAGGCCGCTTGCAGATAAGGCCAGGTGCGGTCGCCGTCCGCCGCGGCGCCGATTTCGCCCGCGAGAATCAGAAAAGGACGCGGCGCGATCAGCGCGATTAACTCGTGATGATCGAGCGGGAAATCGGGCTGTTCGATCTGCTTGCCGAGATACCACGGGGCATTCCAGTTGGTCGACGTGAACGCCGTCCCGCCGTCGCTGGCGACTCCCGCCTTGACGCGCTCATCGAACGCCATCAGATAAAACGTCTCCTTCGCGCCGAGCGAATGTCCCATGGCGCCGATGCGCTCGGTGTCGACGTCGTCGAGCTGGCTCAAGAAGTCAACGCCCCGCTGGGCATCGTATAACATCTTCATCATGCCGAGAGTTTTCGGATGCCGCTCGGCGTGACCGGCGACCGCCTGCTGATAATTCTCGACGTCGTGCCACAAATAATTCTTCGGGCAGAAGACGACGAATCCCTGCCGCGCCATCTTCAGTCCGATGCTCATGTCCTCGGGACCGGAGACTCCGGCGATTTCGTCGATCGAAGCATTCGTCGTCTGATGCAGCCCGACGATCGCCGGCCATTTCTTTTCGGGAACCGGCCCGACCGGTTTCAGCAGATACGCCGGCGCTCGGATTCCCTCTTCCACGTCGTAACGGATGTGTTGTCGAATCACGTTGCCGACGCGCTCGGATTTGAGGATCTCCACGTTGAGCTCGCGGTTTCGCTCGGGCATCGGCCCCAAAAAATCGAGCCAGCGCCGCCGAAGGGTCCCGCGATGCTTTTCCCATTCGTCAACGGTTGAGATCGTCTGTCCCGACGATGTTTTGAGCAACGGAGAAAACTGTTTGAGCGGTTCATCGGGGGGCCGCGGCTGGATCTCCTTCAACCACGAAACGTCGTCGGCCAGCAACGTATGGCTTCGCAGACCCGCCCAGACCCCGCCGGCCAGACCGGCCAACAGTTGAATGCTCTGCCGACGAGTGACGGCATTGGATTTGATGGACATCACAAATCACTCCTGACACGACGGAAAGCTGGCGCCCGGACCGCGGTTTTTCTGCGGATTAACATAGACAAGGCAGTATTACGGTATCACAATCAGAGTATGACCGAAATCCATGGAGCAAATTTCGCCTCCCTGATGCTCGAGCCGACTCGATAACGAAAGACGGGCGCTTCTGCCGCCGATCATGATGAATTCGCTGAAAGGACAATTTCTGGTCGCCGCCAAGCACATGCGGGATTCGAATTTTTATCGAACCGTGGTGCTGATGATCGAGCATGGAGCCAACGGAGCCATGGGACTGATCGTCAATCGCCCTTCGTCGATTACCGTTTCGCAGGCGCTTTCGGGACATATCGATCTCCCCGAAACGGGCGATTTGGTATACGTCGGCGGACCGGTCGAACCGGGCGCCCTTTTCATTCTGCACAATCAGGCCGACCTCGACGAGAGTCAATCGTCGGTGCTGCCGAATTTGTACGTCGGCGGATCGCCCGCGGCGTTTGAGCAGGTGGTTCTCAGTCTGCAGAACAGCAGCGATCAAATCCGTTATCGGATTTTCGCCGGCTGCGCGGGCTGGGGTGCCGAGCAGCTCGAGGGGGAAATTAACCGAGGCGACTGGTACACGCTTCCCGGCAAGGAAGAGTATCTCTTCCACGCCGACCCGTATCAGGTCTGGGATTTATCGTTAACGCAAATCAGCCTCACCCACCGCCTGCACCCCGAGACGCCCACGAATCCGGAGTGGAACTGACGGGGAGAAAGAGTGGGAGATAGGGAGATAGGGGGTAAGAGTGTTTGTGCCATCACCCCATCCAGTCAACGCG
>JBBECD010000237.1:0-58660 GCA_040881995.1 Planctomycetaceae bacterium | reverse complement strand
GTTGGAGCAGGAAACCGAACTGGTGGGCGACAGTCCCGAGATCAACCAATTGAAGCAGAACATCTTCCGCGTGGCCCCGACCGACGCCATGGTGCTGATTCGAGGGGAAAGCGGCGTCGGCAAGGAACTCGTCGCCCGCGCCATGCACTTCGCCAGCAACCGTCAAAAAGGGCTGTTCGTCTGCATGAACTGCGCAGCGCTTAGCGAAAGTCTGCTGGAAAGCGAACTCTTCGGACACGAAAAAGGTTCCTTCACCGGCGCCACGGGGAGGAAGATCGGCAAGTTCGAACAAGCCGACAAGGGAACGCTGTTCCTCGATGAAGTCGGCGAGATGAGTCTGGCGATTCAGGCGAAGTTTCTGCGCGTCCTCGAAGGGCATCCGTTTGAACGGGTCGGCGGAAGCACGCCGATTAAGGTCGACGTCCGCGTGGTCGCCGCCACGAACCGGGATCTGGAACAGGCGGTCGAAGAAGGAAAATTCCGCAAGGATCTGTATTTTCGGCTACACGTCGTCGAAATCGCCGTTCCCCCGCTGCGCGAGCATAAGACCGATATTCCGCGTCTGGTCCGTTATTTCGTGGAACGGTTCGCGAAAAAGTCGGGTCAGGTCATCCGCGGGATTTCGGATAAGGCGATGGAAATGCTCTCGGCGTACGATTGGCCGGGCAATATCCGCGAATTGCAAAATGCCGTCGAGCGGGCGGTGGTGCTCTGTTCCAGCGACATCATTCAGGTGAGCGATATTCACCTTTCGACGCTGGGATCGAGCGATCCGGCGTCGGTGCCAGGGGTTGCTTCACCGGGGGGCTATCGCGAAGCTCCGCTGGATGTAATCGAGCAGGAGCATATCCTGACGACGCTGCAACTGACGAACGGGAACAAAACGCGGGCGGCACAGATTCTGGGCATCGAGCGTTCGACGCTCGACCGCAAGCTGAAGCGGTACGAGCAGCATCATCGAACGAGTTAACCCGAATTCGCAAGGGTAAACTCCCTGAGGGTCTCGTCAAATTTTTTTGATTTTTTTGTTGACATTTCGCCCGAATCGCTCAACAATCTTAACAAGATACTCGATTTGCACCCGCCTCATTGTCCTGCCGTTTCATCAACTGTCATGGATGCAGTAAAAGATGAAAAAACAGATGCCCACCCTCTCTGGAGGTAAGGGCGAAGCTGTCGTCGGTTGAACCGTCTTCAGTTTGAACTGTTCTCGTTTTACGACCGCGTCACTCTTTCATCGCAACGAAGTTGAATTTGTCTTTTACGACAACTGCGACAACGCTTGAGAGAATCTAACACAACCGATTGCGACTGTTAAAAAATGCCTCAAATTTAGCGGAACGCGCTACGCACAGAGGTTGTGTTCGAATTATTAAGTTAACCCTCGGTTTCCCTCGAAGAAGGCACCCATTTCGTTTGGTTTAACAGTCTCTTTCATACGATAGATGGGAGAAGTGTCTCGCCTTACCGCCGCGTCAGCGGGGGCCGGCGAATCAAATCAACCTGCGGGTGAGACGCATCAGTTTAGGATTTACGGGCTTTTTATATATATCTCAGACTCAGAAAAGAATGGAGTTCGACTATGGCATTCTCGTTCGAAGACGATCCGGATCTCGACTACCTTGACGACTTGGGTTCGGAAGACGTCCTCTCTGATGATGAAACCGATGTTGAAGGTTACGACGACGAAGACTTTCAGGCTATGGGGCTCGACCCCAATCTCCCCACCGGTGCCAAGCCAGGTTCCGAAGCCAAAGTCATGACCCTCGCCGCCCGCTATGCCCACGGCCTGCCGCTGTGGAACGGCGAAGATTGTTACGACCACGGACCGGGCGAACGCGAAAAATTGAACAAGTCGCGGTCGAAATCCTGATGCCGTGACATCGCCGGTTTAAAACCTTCATCGCTCATCAATTCAGATCGATATTATTCAAAAAAAAAACTCCGGACGCCCCTTTGGCCTCCGGAGTTTTTTTGTTTTTTCGACGGGCGGTTCGGCGGAATCGAGATTGCCGCGCGGGTCATGTCACTCGTTCGATGCGGCGATCTTGTAGAGCTGAGTTTCGGTGCGGATGAGCAGGGCGTCGCCGTCGACTGCGAATGACGCCATGATGCGCTCTTCCAGGGGATTCCGTGACAGTTCTTCAAAGGTGGTGGAGGCCCGCACGACGACCGTTTCACCCGTTTCGCTGGGGAAATACAACTTGCCGTCGGCGCAAATCGGCGAGGCTGAATAATTCCCGCCGATCCGCTGTTGCCAGTGCTGTTCACCGGTCTTGGCATTGACGCAGGTCATGATTCCTTTGTCGGCCATGAAATACATTTCGTCCCCCACGAGAATCAGCGACGGCGTGTGCGGGACCGCACGGTCGGTCTGCCATTCGATATTCGTCGACGTGACGTTGCCGATCCCGGTCGGACGGATCGCGAGCAGCGACGGCGTGCCGAAACCGGTGCAAATATAAACCAAGCCATGGCCATAAACCGGTTGGGGAACGACGGAAAACCCTTTGTAATCGACGTTCCAGATTTCGTCGCCGGAATCGGGATCGTATGAGGTCACGGTGTTCGCACCGGGACTGACGACCTGCCGTTTACCGTCGATTTCGATCAGCCGCGGCGTACAAAAGGCGAACTTCTGCGGCACGCCCGAAGGGGTCGGCAGGCGTTCCTTTTTCCATTTCACCGTGCCGTCCTGAATATCCAGAGCCGCGACGAATTGCATGTTCGACCCGTCGCAACTGACGATCATGGCGTTGTCGGTGACGACGGGAGAACTGCCGTTGCCGTGCACCGGCGAGTATTCAAGAGCTTTGGTGCTCCACAAAATGTTCCCGTCCAGCGACAGGCAGGCCGAGCCTTGCGTGCCGAAATGCACGTAGATTCGTTCGTCGCGAGCAACCGGCGTCGGACTGGCGTGACTGTTCTTGCCGTGGATATTCTCGGTCGAGTCGTCCGATTGCACGAAGACTTCCACATCCCAGATGGGAGTGCCGGTTTCGGGATCGAGGCACATCGTCCGCAGCGATTGATCTTTCGGCTTGCCTCCTTCGCGCGGGACGGCGGTCGTCAGATAGATGCGGCCTTGATGAACAATCGGCGACGACCAGCCCTGCCCGGGAATAGCCGCCTTCCAGGCGACGTTCTTGTCGACGGTCCACGTCATGGGGGGTTTGCAGTCCGCGGCGATCCCCTGAGCCTCTCCGCCGCGAAATTCGGCCCAATCGTCCCCCCGAACGGCGCGGCCGCTTCCTGGAGCCATACAAGCGAAACCGATGACGGTGAGACAGACAACACGGCGTATTGAATTCATGCGGAAACGTTTCATCGGCAAAGTTCCTTGTGGTTCAAAACGAAGACAATCGCGGGAGTCGTACGAGGCAGAAATTAAGGGCATCGAATCGGTGAATTTCGATGTTTCCGATATTGAAGCAGAGTGGAAGGTGTTCGTACAGTCCACCAGACGCAAAAAAAAGCCCCCGTCGCTGGAACGTGGGGCTTGTGGACGCGGCGTCTGGATCTGTGAGACGAATGTCAATCGATGATCTCGGTGATTTCCATTCGCACGACCCCTTTCGGGGCGGTGAATTCGGCGGTGTCGCCGACTTTTTTGCCGAGCAGGCATTTGGCGATCGGGCTGCTGGTGAGAATCTTCATCACGTCGCCGGCGTAATCTTCCTCGCCGGGACCGACGAATTCGTACTGCTCGGAGTCGCCGTCATCCAGATTTTTGACGGTGACGCGCGAGCCGAACGTGACCACCCCTTTGGGCATGTCGGCCTTGTCGACGATAAAGGTATTCGCCAGCTTGCTCTTGAGCTGATTGATTTTCGCCTGCAGCAAGCCCTGGGCCTCGCGCTGGCCGTGATATTCGGCGTTTTCGCTGAGATCCCCCTCGGAGCGGGCCTCGGCTATTTTTTCCGCGATGACGGGCATTTCCTCATGTTCGAGCCGGCGGATTTCTTCCTTGAGTTTCAGATAGCCCTCGCGAGAGATTGGTTGATGATCCATACTTTCGCTGCCCTTCGATTCTTGCCAGGCAAAAAAAATGAAAACGGGCGACATTTTCCGGGGTCGCCCGTCTTCGGTCATGTTTCGGTAAGGCCGATTATAAACGATTCAATGGGAAACGCCAGTCCATTTTGGCCCGTTTATCCCAGCTTCACCCACGAACCCTTCGCGGCGGAGGCCAGCACGGCGTCGCAGATTTTCTGCGTTTCCAGCGCATCGCGGAAGGTCGGGCCGGCTGGTTCTCCCGTGGCGATGCCCGTCAGAAAATCGGCCACCTGATGCACGAAACTGTGCTCGTAACCGATCTGTAAACCGGGAACCCACCAGTGGTCCATATACGGATGGTCGCCGCCGGCGTCGGTGACGTGGATCGACCGCCAGCCGCGCAGCCGGCCTTCGTCGCGGTGATCGAAATATTCCAGCCGATGCAAGTCGTGCAGGTCCCATTTGATCGAGGCATGTTCGCCGTTGATCTCGAACGTGTACAGCGCCTTGTGCCCGCGGGCGTAGCGGGTCGATTCGAACAGCCCCAGCGCACCGTTATCGAAATGACACATGAACGTGCAGGCGTCGTCGATGCTGACTTTTTCGACCTTCCCCGTCAATTGATGCTTGCGTTCCTTGATGAACGTCTCGGTCATGGCGTTGACGTCTTTCATTCCGCCGTTGAGCCAGACCGCCGTGTCGATGCAGTGGGCGAGCAAATCGCCCGTAACCCCCGACCCGGCGGCGGCGGCGTCCAGACGCCACAACGCCGTCCCCCCCTGCGGCAGATCGGTCGAGATCGTCCAGTCCTGCAGGAAGTTGGCGCGGTAATGGAAAATACGTCCCAGTTTACCGTCGTCGATCAGCTTCTTGGCGAGCGACACCGCCGGCACCCGGCGATAGTTGTACCACACGATGTTGGCGACCTTCGCCTTTTCCACCGCCTGGCACATCTCTTCCCCTTCGGCGGCGTTCATCGCCAGAGGTTTTTCGCAGAGAATCACTTTCCCCGCGGCAGCCGCGGCGATCGCGATCTCTTTGTGCAAATTGTTCGGCACGCAGATATCGACGGCGTCGATATCCTTACGCTCGATCAGTTTTCGCCAATCGGTCTCGGTCGATTCGTATCCCCACTTCTCGGCGAACGCTTTGACTTGATCGGCACTCCGCGCACACACCGCCTTGAGCACGGGATGGACCTCGAGATCAAAAAAATTGCAGACCCGGTTATACGCATTCGAATGCGCCCGGCCCATAAAGCCGTAACCGATCATGCCGATGTTGAGGGGCTTGCTGCTCATTGATGAATCCTCTTAAAAAAGAATGTCGAATGTCGAAATCCGAATGTCGAATCAAATCCGAATGACGAAGTCCGAATGTCGAAGCGTCTGGGAACTGTCAGTTAAACTGCGATTCATCCGTTTTTCTTGCTTCGATAGATTGCGGCGAAGATCAGGTTTAGCTCCTTTGCTTCTTTCCAATAGGTTCTGGCCTCTTCTTTTAACTCTGGTGCTGCGGCCGCCATCATTCTCAGCCAGTATTTTGACTCTCGCGACTCTCTTTTGCACATGCTGATGCGGTATCGAAATTCCTTTTTTGATCCGGCGTCGTCGGCCTCGCAATAGTTGGCACCAACGCTTGTGCCGGCCCTTACGAGTTGACGAATGAGCGGTTCAGTCACCGCGTCTCCGGCAATTCTCCGAACGAATCTGATAATATCCTCGCCGAACCGTGCGGTCCTCTCTTCGAGATCGAACCGCGGTTGCTTACCGTCGCCGATATTTGTCGATGGAATTTGGTTTGTCATTCGTCATTGGTGCTTCGACATTCGACATTGATTCGTCATTCGGATTTCGACATTCGACATTAATTTACTCGCGCCAGCCATGCGCATCGCGGACGGCGAGCATCGCCGCGAGAATGCTGTTCCACGTCTCCGGCTGCGACATCACTTCGTTGGGGAACATGCAGCCGTCCCAGCAGACGTGCTTGATCTTTTTCGTCACATTGCCGTAGCTGTCGCGGAGCCAGTAACCGGCTCGCTTCGTGATTTCGAGCTTGCCGTTGGGATCGTTCGGCAGGCAATGCCGGCCGGTCTTGTCGTGCGATCCCGAACCCTTCACCGTTGCGTCGTTCTGGGCGATGTGGAAGTCGATCGTCCAAGGCCGCAGAGCGTCGGTTAATGTACGATACGCGGTGTCGTACGCTTTTTCGTCCTTCCAGTCGAAACCTTCGGGCGTGATGCGGTCTTCGGGGGCATTGTAGCCCATCATGTAGAGCAGGGTGTGAGCCATATCGGCCTGAAAGCCGAGCGTCTGCGGGCGGTCGACCATTTCCAGGAGTTGCAGCATTCGCCGCCAACTGTGCATGCCGCCCCAGCAGATTTCTCCTTCAGCGGCGAGGCGTTCGCCGTGATCGGAGGCGATATCGCATGCCTGACGAAATGTCTCGGCGACTTTCCGTTGATTTCCCTCGGGATCGGCGAGCCAGTCCCCCGTGCCGCACGCCGAGTCGATGCGGACGGCGCCGTAGGGACGAATGCCGATCTCCCGCAGCGTTTTCGCGATGCCGCAGCCTTTGCGGACCTGGGTGAGAAAGTTCTTGCGGCCTTCGCCTTCATCCATCGCCGAGCCCCCGCCCGTCGGCGGCCAGACCGGCGCGACGACCGAACCGATGACAAGGCCGTGTCCTTTCACTTTATCGGCGAGCTTGCTGAGATCGTCTTTCGTCGAATCGATGCTGACGTGCGGATCGAACAGAAACAGATCGATCCCGTCGAACTTCACGCCGTCGACCGACGCCGACGCGGTGTAATTGAGCATCGTATCGAGATCGATGAAGGACTCGGAGTCCGGAGCCCCCTTACCGACGACGCCCGGCCACGCGGCGTTATGCAATTTTGGGAAATTGTTGGTGTGTGCCATGGGAGTGAGTCCTTGATTGTGTGCAACAGGGGGAAAATGAGGGACAACCCGCCGTCAAGCATGTCCCCCGGGCCGAGTTTGCCCATGAAACTGACTATCGTTTCGAAAGGGAACGCCGTCAACCGTTTCAAAGATGACTTGGCAAATTGCAATGTCTGGTCGTAGGGTAATGGGATACGCCCCCAGGTTAATCAGTTCCAGCGTAATAGTTCCGAAAAAACCAGCATGAATGGTCGGTGCGGTCAGATGCACGATGAGTCCGAATCGAGCATACGAACTCTTGCCTTCGATGCGTGCAGCGAAAGAAATCCCGTCAGGCTGAATGGGCAGTTCGATCCGTTCGCGAGTTCTTGCCAGCACGAGACGCATCGGCTGTAGTACGAACGGCTGCTCGTGGGTTATGGTCACCGATTCGGAGTTCGGACCGAATAATGTGCCGAACTTTCCCTGAGACAGATCAACATTAAAGGGCAGTCCCGGTTTGATGTAGGCAATTTCGTCGGCGAGATGAAAGTCGACTGACGTAGTCTCATACGGACAAGCCGCGCCCTGCGACGGCTTCCGTGGCGTAGGTTCGGGATCGATAACAATCCATTTCCTATCCAACGCATCCTGCAGCGATTGGTTGGACAAGATCATGCTGGGCACAACTCCGTTTCCAGGACAGGAATCGTATCGCGATAGTTCGTCGGCAACACCGCCCACGTCGCACCACCGTCGCGAAACACTTTGACTTTGAGGCGTCCATCGTCTCGGTGCTCAGGATCTCCTAAAACATCCTCTCGCGGAACAAAAACCGAAAAAGATTCACCCCTTGAGTTTTGTAGCTCCACAGCATATTCATCCGAGAACATTCCCTTGAAGACTTTACATTTCAACCACGATTCACGAATGCCGTTGCCGTTTTCCATGGCAAAACCTCCTTTGATTCGACCGTCAAACCCGAGAATGCAACCAACTACCGAACATCATATCTGATTTCTTCAGGCCAGGGTATACATTCGATCGCGAAATCGGCGCGGTCACTTCGTCTTCCGATAATCCCCCACTTCCGGCGCATTCGGCTGCGCATCCGGGCCGAAGTAACGCAGGCTGACCAGCGGCTCCGATCCGGTGTTCTCGATCGTCACTCCTTCGGCGGCGGCCGCAGTCACGAAGACTTCGTCGTCCGTCATCTGGCCGTAACGAATCATCGCGGGAGTCTGCAGCCGCATATTACCGATGCGGCCTTCACCTTGCACGGTGATCCAGCCGTAGGCTCCGCCATCCTTGACGGTGCATTTCTTGCCCGGCATTACCGTCAGTTCCTTCGCGGTGAAGAGCTGCTTGCCGGCGATGCGGCCGTAGACGATCCAGCGGTCGACCCAGCCTTCTTTCTCAGAGCCGGACGCGATGATCGGTTCGAGATAATGGCTGTCCTTGAAGTTGGGATTCACATTCGCATCCCAGTCGAGCGCGTCGACGAGGTACTTGTTATTGTCGTGCTTCTCTTTCGGAAAATCCTTCGTCAGCAGCGAACGCGGCACCGCGCGGCCTTCGACCATCGACTGATACATCCCGAATACGTCGCTTCCCCATTGCGGTTCGTACGTGACGAGGCTTCCCGGAGCATGCAGCACGCACGGCGGGACGAGCCAGCCCGTTCCCGGCTGCAGACGATAAGCCTTCGAGAGATTGAGAATCCCGTTGTCCCCGTCGTTCCAGCGGTCGAGGCAGCGGACGACATCCTGTTTGGTCGTTCCCGGTTCGAGCCCGAAAAACGTGTACGGAAAATTGTTGCCGATGGCGTTGAGCTGCGGCGGGAAGTAGTACGATTCGGGCTTTCCTTCCTGACCGACGAGCTTCGCCTGCTTGTCGTTTTGATGCATGTGATGCGGAATCGGCCCCATGTTATCGAAAAACTTCGAATACACCGGCCAGCGGCTATATTTCTTCCAGATTTTCCCGCCGACAATCTCGGCACCTAACTCGGAGATGGCGTCGCGGAGCGTGAATTTCTCCTTGCCGAAGACGCAGTAGCTGAGCCCTTCGTCGGGCGGGGCTCCTTCGTTGGCGGCATGCGTCGTCGAGCCAAACCAGCGTTCGTCGATCCCGCCGCGATGCGTGCCGAGGGCGTAATAATCGGCGGGATGCAGTTTGATCCGTTTACCCGGCTGCAAGAATGAGCGGGGGACCCACGTGGGGGCCAGGCGGAAAATTCCGCCACCTTCGGTGAGTGCATTGGCTGCCAATTTTGCGACGTTCGCCATCATGTAACCTCCTCGGTTGTGAATCGGTGTTGAAGCTGCAGTTACGGAAAGATCGACGAAGACCGGCGACGAACCTTCACGGTTTTTTAATTGTCGTCTCGTCGAATCTGTTTGTTCGATAATCGCGGTGATATGACCCGGATAAGTGCCTCATTTTGACGCGAACCCGTCCGGTTCGCAACCAGAGCGGATCGAGTTCGGCGTGAATTTTGTTGTTTGTGGTTCATGACAATAGAAAGCGCTCCGCTGCGCAAAGCCTGCGCGTCGCGGCTAAACGAAGAATTTTTTCTCCTTGTCTCCAACTCTCCCGGTCTCCTTGTCTTCTTCCCTCTCTGGACCCTGGACCCTCAACTCTCATAGAATGACCGCCGAAAGGAATACGTTATCATGACCAAGGTGGCCATTCTGGGGGCGACCGGGTACACTGCCCTCGAACTGATCAAAATTCTGCTGCGCAATCCGCAGGTCGAAATCACGGCGCTCACGACCCGGCAGGAGGGGTCGCCGCCGATTCATACGATTCATCAAAGTCTCGCGGGGCGGTTGTCGTTGCGGTGCGAAGATTTGTCGGCCGATCAGATCGCCGAGCGGGCAGAGTTCGTTTTCTGTGCGCTGCCGCACGTCGCGAGTATGGAGATCGTCCCCAAACTGATCGAGCGGGGTGTTCGCGTCGTCGACCTGAGCGCCGATTACCGGTTGAAGGATCCGGCTGTTTATGCCGAGTGGTATGGACACCAGCACACCGATTTGCAGAATCTCGATCAAGCGGTTTACGGCCTGCCCGAGTTATGGGCCGACCGCATTCCGGATCAGCAATTGATCGCCAACCCCGGCTGCTACACGAGCACGTCGATCTTGAGTCTCGCTCCGCTGTTGTGCGAAGGGTTCATCGAGCCGACGGGGATTATCATCGACGCCAAAAGCGGCGTCAGCGGGGCAGGGCGGGCGCCGAAACTCAGCACGCTCTTCTCGGAATGCAACGAAAGCCTCTCGGCGTACTCGGTCGGCAAGCATCGGCACACTCCCGAAATCGAACAAGTCCTTTCGGACGTCAGCGGACTGGATGTGACCGTCACGTTCACGCCGCATCTCGTCCCGATGGACCGCGGCATCCTCTGTACGATTTACCCGCGCCTGAAGCAGCAAACGACACAGGCCGAGTTGCTCGAATTGTATCGCAAATTTTACGACGGCAAACCGTTCGTCCGCGTCGTCGATCATCTGCCGGCGACGAAAGATTCGGCCAACACGAATTTCTTCGACGTCACGGTGCGATTCTCGCGCGACCAGTTGATCGTCATCGGCTGCCTCGACAATCTCATCAAAGGAGCCGCCGGCGTGGCCGTGCAGAATTTCAATCTGATGGCGGGGTTTGAGGAAACGACCGGGCTTTTATGAGATTGGGAGATGGGGGGATTGGGAGATGGGAGGATGAGCGTCACCCCGGGGGTACAACTCGCGATATTTCCCCCTCGGCATCAATACGGAAAATCGCTTTTGCGCGCGGGTCGGCGATTAATAAATCTTTTCCTTGCCGCGCGATGCCGACGGGGTTTGCGAGCGGCGCACCGCTGATCCATTTTTCGGCAGTACCGTCGAGCGGAATGCGCCAGACCGCTTTCGCGTAGCTGTCGGTGACGTACGCGGTCTTCTCGTCGTCGAGCACGACCTGATGCGGGAATTCGAACGTCGGTTCCTTGACGACCACATTGACGGTGCCGTCGGTCTCCACGCGGACGAGTTGATTTTTCGTTCCGCCCGAAACGCACCACAACCTGCCGTCGGCGTCGAGCGCGATGCCGCGCGGGGCGGCGACCTCGGCGTATTTCACCGGTTCGGTGCTGTCGGGGGCGAGTTTCCAGATCCAGCGCAGTTCCAAATCGCAGATGAAAATATTTCCCTCCGCGTCGGCGACCAGCGCCATCGGCATGCCGATGCCGGTCTTCGTCGTCAACAAGGGGACCGGCTGGCCGGAATCATCGAAGCGGTACACCTGCCGGGTCGAGGTGTCACCGGCGAGCAATCGTCCCTTGTGATCGAGCGCCACGCACCGCACCGCATTGAGCGGCGTCCGGAATTTCTTCGACCCCTGAAAGAACATCGACAACTCATCGCCTTCGAATTTCCAGATTCCCGGCAGATGACGATCGGCGATGTAGATCGGTCGCGCTTCAGCCGCCGCGACGGCGAGCGGATAGTCCATCTCCTGTGCCGTGCACGGTGTCGACGAAATCGCAAAGAGTGCAAATAAAATGGCGGGTAAACCGTAATAGCGACGCATGAAGATCCTAGAGAGATGATTACTTCGGGTGGCATTGGCGGCTTGTCCGCCAGTGTGTTTTTTCTGAACTCAGATTAGAAGGCCTCGGCGGCAAAACTGCGGTGCCATTTCTCCCCGAGTTCTCGTTTCAGGGGCGATGGCCGATGAACCGGCCGGTTTGTGTTCGCGTTTGATACGTCTTCAAGTAATGCAAATAGGCGTCGGTTTGCAACCGCTCGGGAATTACATCATACGGGTAATGCGGCATTCCCACAAATGGCAGCGGTTCGACCTGATGCCCGTACGCCGTGTTGAGGTCGTCGTCCTTGTTCCAACCCACATTATGCAAAATGAAGTCCCGTTTCCAGCCCGAAGGGAGCGGCGGCTCGGGAACCTGCCAGCGAATCGTTACTTCATCGCCGGCTCCCATGACGAGCAGCAGGTCGTCGGTGGCGGTGATCAACTCGCGCACGTCGCCGAAGCGGGTGAATTTCCCCTGCATCGGCGACCAGAACGGTTCGGTGATCACGCCGTCGTAATCAAAATGCTCAGGCCCGTTGTGCTCGTCGAGCGTCATCCGCGACAGACCGCGAAAATGCAGATCGGCCGAGGCGATCGGCAGCACGGTTTCTTTCAATTCGACGTTCGGCTCATCAACGGTGAAATAAGCGGCGTCCCAATAGAATTCCATATTCGTTGAGAGCCGCAGACGATAATCGTCCGTCAAAAACGCCTTCGACAGATCGATGGCGATCGTCTTGGCTTTCCCTCCGGGGAAACCGGTGAAGGGGATGACTTCCTGCCACTCGCCGTTCGCATCGGGCACGCTGATGGCGGGGGGGCGCGGCGGTGTGACGTTGGGGTTCTGCGAAATCGCAATATTCACCGACGGCCCGGTCGGATACATCCACCCGCGCAGAAACAGGATAATCTGTTGTGGCGATTTGAGATCGCCGAGATCGAGTTCCACAAAATGCTCATCGACCAATCCCTGTTTGATCCGGCGATCGAACGGCTGTGCGTAAACGTCGTCTTCGTTGAGAATCTCGGGCATCAAATCTCGTCCCTGGTGATTCACGGCTTTGATCGGCACGCGGCGCTCGCTCACCGTGTGCAGTTTGTATTCGGCGACGGACGGCGGGCCGACCTTTTCGTTCGAGACGATCTCGACGTCGGCAGGATGATCGACGGCGATGAGTTCGATCTCGTCGAAATACGCCGCCTCCCATAATTCTTCCGTCACTTGCAGCGTATAGAAGCCGTCTTGCGGTTGCAGCCGCTCGCCGGGGATGTGGAGATACTCCCACTCGCGCGGCGGGATATATACCCCCTCGGCGATCGGCAGTCCGATGGGGGCGTTCCACAATAAATCGGTGATGAAGTCGAATCGTTCGCCGTTCCAGGCGTATAAGAACGCGCACGACGAGAGCAGGCGTTGTTCTTCGCAGATCGCCACGTTGGCGGGAGGGTCGATCACGCTGAACGGCAGCCCGTTGGGCCAGACGAGCCGCACCACGTCGGCTGTCTTGTGCTGGCCGAGCCCGAAATGCGTGACCGGTTCGGAGACGACGCGGGTCATGTATTCGTCGCCGATTTTGACTTCCAGTGTGCTCCCCAGCCCGTGAATGTTGACCCGTTCCTGCGGCCGGTCGGGCGTTGCCTGAGCCCGGAGTGCGACATCGAGCCAGTTGTTATTATTGCCGCCGTCGTTGCGGAGTATGAAAATCCGTTCGTCTGTCGCCGCGGCGACGTCGATATCGCCATCGGCATCGAGGTCGCCGACGGCGAGGAGTTGGATGTGCTTGAGCGAGACGTCGTCGATCCCCGCCGTTGATAACACATCGGTGGTTCCGCTGAACTTATTGGGTTGATCGGCATGCCACAACTTCAGGCCATCAATGCCGGCGGAAACGATATCGAACTTCCCATCGTTGTCGTAGTCCAACGCCTGTACGTCGCGGGTCTCTGTATTGTCGATGACGGTTCGCGCACTCAAGCCGGCGATGTCGGGGTAACGGAAGAACGAAAACCAGATCAAAAGCCCCTCCTCGTCGGCCCGCACGAGGTCGCGTCGATATTTAACACGAGGATTGCTTACGAAATTCGTGATCATCATGCGAGAGCGCGAGGCGGAGTTCCTGGCGACGTTCGGTTGAGATGAAACTTCATTGTTGATATCGCTCACGATCCACTCTTCCCAGCGGAATTCCGCGTGGCGGAGGTTGTTCATGCAGCCCGCCCGACTCGAGGCGTCATCCCACAACAGTAAATCGAGCGGAATGTTGCCGTGCTGATCGAACGGCAAAATCTGCGTCGCGTGAAAATCGTCCGGCGGGAGTTCGGCACGGCCTTCAAGTTTTTCGAACTGCATGTTGCCGAGGTTCGTCCAGAACGATAGGCCGGTCTCCGACGAAACGACGAGATCGAGATCTCCTTCATGATCGAAATCAACAGTGGCGACCGTGAGCACCCCTTGAAGTTGTTGAAACGCTTCGTTCTGCTCGACGGGTTGAAGTTCGCGCGAACCTTCGCTGAGTTCGTTGAGCAGAATTTGCACTCCCTCAGCGCCGAACGTGATGACGTCGACATCGGCGGTCGCACAGCCGACGTTATCGGTGACGGTATTGGCGTTCGTATCGCGGTCGAGATCGACGAGTACGATGCCGGTGATCGGTTTCGGGCTTTCGTAGGCGAAAAGTGACGTCCACGTTTCGGAGTCGCCGGTTCGCGAGAGGACATACAACACGCGATCCGTTGCGGCAACGATGTCGAGTTTGCCGTCGAGATCGAAGTCGATCAGTGTGAGCGTTTTCAATCCCTCGATGTTGAGCGATTCCTCCTCCGTCGCCTCGGCGACCAGCTTCACTTCGATCGATTCGCCCGGCACGGCCAGCGTTTGCCTGGGCAGGCCGATGTCAAAGGCCACGAATTCCAGCAGATGCGGTGCGACTTTGCCTCGGTCGAGTTGCACGGCGACTTCGGGACGGGCCACGTTGACGACGCGTCGGATCTGCCCCGCGACGGCATTCCAGTCGGATTGAGTCAGCGCATCGCGTGCCGCGTCGAAACTTTCGTCGAGGTCGAGCCGGGTCCGTTTAAGGATGCCGGGTTTCAGAAAATCGAACGACTCGTCGGCGCGTGAGATCGTTTCTCTAATTGTGGTATCTTCATTTTCGAGCTGGCTGATCAATAATTCGCATATAATCCATAAGTTGTCCGGTGCGTGCGAGTGGGCTTTCTTAATAGCCTTTGCACCGATCATTTTGAGATAATCTGTTGGGCTGTTTTTAGCCGTATCGTAGACTGCGTATGCGTGAATAGGATTTGAACTCAACTCCCAATCGAACAAAAACAGTGATGAGGTGATGTCGCCGGAAAGAACTGCGATCTTGCCGAGGAGGAAGCCAGCGAGCGAAGCATCCTTTTCAATCTTTTTCCATTGGAAGATTGTTTCCGCCGCTTTTTTCATCTGTTCCTGTTTTTCGCCGTCGTCGGAAGAAATTTCGACGCCGCCGAGCGCGAGCACCTGATTGATGGCGAGGTTTCGTAGCGTGGCCGGCTTCGGAAGTGAATCCGCCAGCTCGGCGAGCAACGGTTCGCTTTTGTCATACTCGCCGTTTTCGAGATAAGCGATGCCGCGATGATGTTTCGAAAGCAATTCGGCGGTTTGTTCGGGAGAGAGTTCAACCGGCGGTGGAACGTTGTTGTCTCCGACCACCGGCGGACCGGGATCAACCGCATTCGGCGGGGGAGGGGCCGGTTCCTGCATCGTGAACAACCCGACGACAACGATAATCACGAGCAATACGATTGCACCAATGAGAATGCCCGTGCGTGGGTTGTTCATAGATCTGTCGCCGGATGGATGAAGGATTTTGGTAACACTTTAGCCATTTGGCGGAACACCCGTCGAATCCCGGTTTGTGAAGTTTGAAACGCAGAGATTGCACAGAACCGCTGAGGAACTTCAGAACAAAAATCGTCAAATAAATTCCCGACGAAAGCCATGACCATCTACGGATCTTTTTTTCTCCGCGTCTCCGCGTCTCTGCGACTCTGCGTTATAATTCTCTTCAAACCAAGACCGGGATTTTAACGCAGAGTCGCGAAGGCGCAGAGGCGCAAGGGAAGAGATGTTTTCGGTCTTTTTTGCGTCGTCTTGTAGCTGTTCTTTTCAGGATTTCATTTGTTGTACGGCAGGCGGCTAAATTGTTACGAATTTTGAAACGCAGAGGACGCTGAGATCGCGGAGAATACCGAGGTGAATTTATATCGAATAGCTGTGATCAGAATCTCATGACTTAACTCTGCGCTCTCTGCGCTTCAAATGTTTTCACTCTGAATTCTCTGCGTTGACAATGCCCTCACTCCGCCGCGGTTGTTTTCTTGGTCAGCGTCATCATGTATTCCACGACGTTCACCAGTTCGTCGACGGTGAGCACCTTTTGAATGTCCGCCGGCATCAGCGAGATTTTCTGCTTGATGACCTCGTCGATGTCACTCACCTTGATGTTATGCGTGATGGCCTCGATCGTCTTGATCGCAACCGCTTCGGGGGTCTGGCTGATCATGATGCCGTTGATGACGTTGCCGTCTTTGAGAACGACCGAGTACGTTTCGTAGTTGTGGCTGATGCCGGCGCTGGGAAAGAGGATTGATTCCCACATCGCCTGTTTGCTGAGTTTCGAACCGATTTCGGTGAGATTCGGGCCGACCTCCTTGCCGATGTTGTTGACGACGTGACATTTGCTGCAAGTGGCCACGGTGTTGAACGCGACTTTGCCTTCTTGAGCATCGCCACCGCGTTTGACGAGTTCATCCATTGAGGGCAGCGGCTCGTTGTTGCGAGTCGGCGGCAACGGGAAGAGTTTGACCCCTTCGGTTTTGACTTCCGGCCAACTGGCGGCGTGCAGCGCGGCGGCCGCGGCACCGGCGAGTTGATCGTCCCATTCGTCCGCGCGAACCAGCTTCAGCAACTGCTCGGCACCGGACTTTGTCTTGCCCAGACTGCGCACCGCCTCGCGGCGTAATTCCGCCGAGTGATTGGCATCGGCGATGACCGGCAGCAGCAGTTTGTTGGCGCGATTGTCGGTCGCGTTGCCGAGCACGCGGGCGGTGTAGATCGGGCGTTCGGGTTCTTTGTCGCTTTCGGTGGTCAAACCGCGATTGATGAGGTCGGTTTGATCGAGGTTAAGCAGCGCGCGGATCGCCTCGACGCCGAAGGTTTCGTCGGGATGAGCCTGCGCCAGGCCGAGCAGTTGCTCGTAACGGTCGCGGACTTTGAATTTCTCGACGAGCGAGACGAACTGCGGCGTGCCGATAAGCTGATCGAGTACGCGGTCGAGCGAGGGTGAGAAGTCGGGCTTGGCGGCGATGTCAAATCCCGGCACGCGGGCGAGTGCTTCGGCGGCGATAAAAATCTGCCGCTCGGCGTCACCGGCGGACTTCTTAAATGCCAGATCGGTGAGCACCGCTTCTTTTTCCGGTCCGCTGAGGAAATCGAACGCCCGCAGATAACGCGACAAGTCGTTCGCCGTCCACTCGGGTTTGGCGAGAATCTCGGCGATGAGCTTCGGTGTCTGTTCGCCGCGCGAACGCCAGACAACGTCGCGGTTCGCCGGGTCTTCCCAGTGATGTCCCACTTTCTTCAGCCACGCTTCGAGAAACGGCGTCCAGCGGCCGTCGGCGGCGATGCCGAGCGCTTCGAGGAACCAGCGATCGTTTCCTTTGTAGGTCGTCGCCAGTTCGGCCCATAATGCGGCGGTCTCGGCCGATTTGATGTTCCTCAACGCGATCGCACATTCGCGGCGGACTTCCAGCGCCGAATCGCGGAGCAACTGTCTCACATACAGAGCGACGTCGGCGTCGAGTGCGCGGGCGATGCGCAGCGCGGTGATGCGGATGTCGGGATTGCGGTCCTTGATTCCCTGTTGAATATATTGATCGGTGCGTCCGTCGATCTTCGCCAATAGCCATAGCGCCCGCGCGCGATGTCGCGGGTTTTGCGAAGAGTACAACTGGCGGAGTTCCCGTTCGGCTGCGGCCTCCATTTCGTGCAATGCCGTCCATGCGAGATACCGCGTGGCATGATTGGGACTTTGCAGAGCGGCAACCGCCCCTTTCGCCGTCGTCACGTCGATCGGCTCGACCTTGTACGGCGTCTTCGGCGGGGCGACGCGGAAGATGCGGCCCCGTTCGACGTCGCCCTGCCGGTGGCCGCCGACGCCGGGATCGTACCAGTCGGCGACGAACAGCGAACCATCGGGAGCGACGCAGACATCCGACGGGCGAAACCATTGATCCCGCGTGCCGACGAGAATGTTAAGCATCTCCGCGGTGTAGCCGGCTCCCTGTTTTTTCGCGGGATAAGCTCGCACGACATTCGGCCCGGCGTCGCAATGAATGACCTGATCCCAGAACACTTCGGGGAGCAATCGCCCTTCGTACACGCAGATCCCCGTCGGCGAACCGGCGCCGGTCTGCAACATGTTCGGCACAACCCCGGGGTCGTTCAAATGCCAGTGTTGCAGCGGCACGCTCTCTTCAAGATTCGTGCGCGGCGTGCGCCAGCCGGCGCCGGTCATCTGATCGAGATAGCCGTAGTTGCCGTATTCCATCACGTAGTTGATGCGGACCCCCATGTTGCCGTCGTCGTCGTTGTCCGACTGCCACAGCGAGCCGAACGAATCGACGGCGACTTCGTAATTATTGCGGAAGTTGTGCGCGAGCACTTCGAAGCGAGAGCCGTCCATATTGCAGCGGAAGGCCATCCCGCCGTAATACGGGTTGCCGTTGTCGATGACCATGCGGCCTGCGGGATCGACGACCGGTTTGCCGTCGGCGTCGAAGACCTGTTTGCCGGTGTTGCCGAAGTTCCAGTACAACCGGCCGTCGGGACCGAAAACAAACGAATGCGCCGAGTGATCGTGCTGCGGCTGACCCGTTTTGGTGAAGAGAAACTCTTTCTTATCGGCGACGTCGTCGCCGTCGGTATCGGTCAGGATGAGAACGTTCGGCGAGCACGAGACGATGACTTTGTTGCCGAGCACGCAGATGCCCATCGCGGAATCGACGTCGGTCCCCTGATAGAAGACTTTCGTGGTGTCGGAGACTCCGTCGCCGTCGACGTCTTCGAGGATGAGAATACGATCGCCTTCTTCGCGCGGCTCGTTTTGTGCATTGGCGAAGCGGCGATAATTCACGACTTCGCAGACCCAGACCCGTCCGCGGGCATCGACGTCAATGTTCGTCGGGCTGAAAATCGTCGGCTCGGACGTGAACAGCGTCGCTTCAAGTCCGGGTGCGACATCAAGTCCCGCAACGGCGTCCGCCGCTTCGCGGCTTTCTTCGGCGGAGACGTTGGAAATCAGCAGGGCCAAGCAGAAGATCCCGAGCGAACCACGGCTGATACGATTCATTTGAAGCTCCCCTAGGTTTATAAATCGCGTTCCCATGCTCCGCTTGGGAACGCAAGTCTTCGAAGCTCTGCTTCGTCTTTTAGCTGTAAGCGCTCCGCTACGGAAACCCTTCGCGTCGCGGCTAAACGCAGAATCAATTAGTCGAGGCTTGCCATTCGTCTAACAATGCGCGAATCCGCTCGCGATTGAAATCCTCCGGCACCGGGTCGTCTTGATTGGCTTCGAGTTCTTCCAGCGACAACGATTTCGAATACACGCCCGAAGCAGGGACTTCCAACTGCGCCGACCAGACGATGGCGTTCAGCACCAGTTTGCGGAAATCGTCGTTCCCCCAGTTCCAGTGAAAATGCCCGCCGGTGAAACCAAAACCGCGTCCGCCGTCGGGACGGTCGTAGGCCCACGCCATATGTTGCGGCTGGCCGACTTTCGCTCGCACGTGCGGGTTACCGCTGTGCGGTCCATCGGCCCGGCTGAGCGTCTCTTCCGGCGGAACCGCCGTCAGAATCGGTTCGACCCCCTGCATCTCGGGACGAAATCGCATGTGATAATACCATTCATCATTCACGACAAACGGCTCGACTCCCCGAGTAATCGGATGATACGGCAACTCGGCGTAATCGGCGGTCCAGTGCGGGTTCACCGACCAGTCGGTCTCAAAATAACCCCCCGTCCAATCGAGAAACGCATCGCCCGGTTCCCCCTTCGGCACCTCGACGGCGTAGTGAATGCAGACGAGACCGACCCCTTTTTTCATCAGTGCATCGACATCTTCGAGATGGGCATTCAGCGGGTGATTCCTCCCGCCATCGCTGTAGACGACAATCGCATCGGCACCGTCGAACACGGTGATATCCTCCGGCCAACCGTCGGTGACGACGGTGGTCTCGACATTCGGCATCCCTTCATTCAGTCCCTTTTGCAGCAGCAGGCAACCGGCACGGTGCTCGTGGTCGCCGTAGGCGTGACTCGCCACGCCGGCGACGAAGACGACTTTCGCCTTGCGTTTGAGAGGCTGGTACACGTTGGCATTGGCGTTGGCGGGAAGTCGTTTGAGCTTGATGTTCCGGAACTGCACCGTCATCGGCGGCCCGGCGTGAAGTTGCAAGGCGAGCAAGCCCGAGGCCCGCCGCATTTCCTTATCTTCGTCGGTGCACTCGGCGGTCACGACTCCGTTGATGCGATGCACGAAATGGTACGTCTCGGCGGTGATGTGGTAATGATTCCAGTCTTCCTTCTTAATGTGCGTTTGAATCTCCGCCGAGTCGCCGACGATGCCGACGACTTCGGGTGTGTGCTCGGCGTTGATGACGGTCTTCTGCCCGCGATTGGCGAGAATGCCGCGGAAGCGTTCGCCATACAGAATGCCCGAGTAGGTGTCTCCCGCTTCGAAGTCCCCTTGATAACCGCCGATGACCCACGGCATGTCCTCAACTTCAAAACTGCGGTATTGAATGCCCGAGTTCCCGCCGACGATTTTGTATTCGAGTTCGAGTTCGAAGTTGTCGACTTCGCCGCCACGCCAGATGAGGAAGGTGTTCCCATCGGTCGGGTTTTCTTCGGTGGTGCGACCGGTGATCGTGCCGTCTTCGACCGACCAGAACTTGGGATTCCCGTCCCAGCCTTCGAGCGATTCACAGTCGAACGGCATCACCACATCGGACTCGTCCGCGGCTTCCTCGACTTGTGCTTCAGCCTGGGGTTCGGGAGCCGGCGTGCTCTCTTCCGCTTGCGTTGTCGCTTCGGTTGTTGCGTCGCTGGAGGCGTCGACCGTTGCTTCGCACCCGACGGAGGGAATCCCACAGCAGCAACGCCGACGCCGTCGTGCCCCTTCGGCGGAAAAGTCCGCGAGCAGCACGGCGTAGACGAAACACATAACAACGGTGACGGTGAAGTGCGATCGATTCATGAAGAGTCTCTCTTGTTCCAAACGAACGGACGGGAATTCGTCCCTACAAGATATTCGTTCGAGCGTCCAAACGCAATTTTCTCGCGAAAAAAAGGAGGGAGGGTAAAAATTCCGGCGAGATGCAGAAAACGGCGGAGATCAGCCCGGCGAGTCTGACGGATGGCGAGGCCGACGATTGTGGTTACAATATTACAGAAAACCCGGTGCAACTGGGGATCGACCACGAGCGGTTGACGTACTGGTATCAGGGGGAGGATTTTCGGCTGACGGATATTCATGGGGAGGTGGCGCGGGGGATTTTGGGGTGAGGGGGATGATCTTTTGACGTGTTACGTTGCTGGGAGCGGGTTAAATGAGCGCAACAGTTCTCTACAAATACAAAGACTTGTTTGGTGACGGCATTGACCACGTCGAGGCCATGCTATGCGAGAACAAAGTCTGGTTTTCGTCACCACTCGACTTCAATGATCCATTTGATTGCCGTTGTGTGTATGAGATCGGAATGTCTCGTGAAGAAATTCTACGCCGAAAAGCGTCATTTTTGTCGAAACGGAAGGGATTCACGCTATCGGATGCTTTCGCAGCCGCCGATGCAAAAATCCCGAAGTCTTCCGAAGGCATCGACCAGTGGCAGCGAGCTCAAATCGCGGGTCATAATAAGCGGGCGGAAAACAGCGGAATCTTCTGTCTCACGTCAATGCATAACAATTTTAACATGTGGACGCATTACGCGAGGAATCATTCGGGCGTTTGTATTCAATTTCGAATCCAAGATGAAAAGACTGATGCACATATCGACTTCATCTCTAACGCATTTCCCGTCGAGTATTCAGACCGATGTCCTCAAATCAACTTCATTCGTGACGACATCCTTGAGATAACGCGCAAGGCCTTCCTGACAAAGTCTACCGCATTTAGTCACGAGAACGAATATCGTATCGTTCGTTATAATGAAGGTTCGGGGCTGAAAACGATACCAGAAGGAATCATTGGTGCCGTTATACTCGGATGCAACGTCGATTCGACGGCACAACTTCGCGTAGTACTGGCTTGTCGTAAATATGACGCGGTGATGCCTATCTTCAAAGCCGAACTTGAGCCTCAAACATTTGGTCTTCGATTCATCCCTCTTGAATCAAGAACTGTTCAGCCACCGATGCAGTCTGCACGCTATCGGACGCAAGCAGGGAAATAAATTGATCGTAGAAAGAGAGGAATCCATGCCCATCAAGACCATCCTGATGAGCCAACTGGAGATCAACCTGCGACAGACGCTGAATGACTGCGCGGCATCGGGCGATACGCTCGTCGTGGAAATGCCCGACCGGAAACTCTTCGCGATCCAATTGCTCGATCCCGGCGAGGATGATGCACTGATGGACGAACTTTTGGCGTCCCATCCGAAATTCCAGGCATTGGTTACGAGATCGAAAGCGGGGCCACGCGTGCCGTTCGTTGCCGGGAATTCGTGAGTCGAACGATGTCAGTGCGACGCGGAGCTTCGAAGAAGCAGTGTCCCCAAGCGGAGAGCTTGGGTTGAATTCCGCCGCGAAATATATCATGATGCTGTTCGCAATTTCACACAACTCGGCAAATCATGTCCCGAGAATTCGAGTTGCTGGTTGAATCGCCCGGCGGTGGTTTCACCTAACCAGTGGCTGATTTTCGACGCATCTTGGGACAACAGTGATGACATCTCATAAAGGACGCCCGTCCCATGTCACGCAACCGCACACGCCGATACGTTGCTCGTAAAAATGGTATGTTTCGCCCCAAACGTCTCGGGGCCTTCGTCTCGTTCGAATCGCTCGAAGACCGCACCATGCTCGCGGCGGTCACGGTCGACAACGACCTCGACGTCGTCAACGGCACCACGACGAGCATCGCCGCGCTCATCGCCAGCGACGGCGGCGACGGGATTTCGCTGCGGGAGGCGATTATCGCCGCCAACAACGACGGCGGCGCCGACACGATCGATTTCGACGCGAGTCTCGCCGGCGGCACGATCACGCTCGGCGGAACGCAGCTCACAATCACCGACGATTTGACGATCACCGGCCTGGGGGCCGATCAACTGACGATCGATGGCAACAACGCCTCGAGAATCTTCAACGTCGACGACGGCACGCTAGCCGACATCGACGTCGAGATCGTCGGGTTGACGCTCACCGGAGGCAATGGCAGTGGAGGTCACGGCGGCGCGATCGCCAATACAGAGAATCTGACGGTCGCGAACAGCACCATCTCCGGCAACGACGCCTTTGATCTCGGAGGAGGCATCTTTAACCATAACCATGGGATATTGGCGATCGTCGAGAGCGTGATCTCCGGTAACGACGCCTCTTACGGAGGCGGCGGCATCTTTAGTTATGGTGGGATATTGGCGATCGTCGACAGCGTGATCTCCGGTAACGACGCGATACTAGGGGGCGGGATTGTTATACAAGATTGGTTCACAGAACCAGCAGAACTAACAGTGGTGAACACAACGATTTCCGGCAATACGGCTGACGAACGTGGAGGAGGCATCGTGAATTTCGCCGGCAACATGATGATCGCCAACAGCACGATCACCGGCAATACGATCACCGGCAATACTGGAATCAATCAGGCAGGCGGTATTCTCTCATCCCGTTCGATCGCTTCCACGATCTTGAACAGCACCATCTCCGGCAATTCGACCGGCAGCAGCGGCAATGGAGGGGGAATTTCCCACCTCGGCGGAATACTGACGTCGATCAACAATACGATCACCAACAACACGGCGGGCGCCGAAGGCGGCGGAGTGTTCCTGCGATCCAGTTCCGCAACGACCGCCTATTTCTCGAACAGCATCATTTCGGGCAACTCGGCGGTGGGAGACGGGGCCGAGGTCGACATAGAAGCTGCGGTCACGTTCAACAGCAACTCGAACCTCTTCGGCCACAGCGGCCTTGCCAATGCCGACGCGCTGGACGGCGTTGCCCCGCACGCCAGCGACATCACCGCCACCAGCGACGGCACCGACCCCACCGCACTCGCGGGCATTTTAACTACGACGCTGGCCTTCAACGGCGGACCCACATTAACACATGCCCTGGTCGTCGGCAGCCCCGCCATCAATGCCGGGGACAACGCGAACCTCCCGGCCGACGTCCTCGATCTCGACGGCGATCTCAACGTCGCCGAGGCTCTTCCCGTCGATCAGCGAGGGGCGCCGTTTGTGCGCACGTTCGGCGGCACGGTCGACATCGGGGCGTACGAAGTCCAGCCGCGTACGCTTGTCGTCGACACGCTGGTCGACGAAAGCGACGGCGATTTTTCAGCAGGCGATCTTTCGCTGCGCGAAGCGATCGAATGGGCCAACGCCAACGCCGGCGCCGATGCGATTACGTTCGATGACAGTCTCTCGGGCGGCACGATTACGCTGGGGGGAACAGAACTCACAATTACCGACTCCGTCACGATCGTCGGCCTCGGCGCCGATCAACTCACGATCGACGCCGACGGCGCCTCGCGAATCTTCACCGTCGACGATGGCACGGGATCCGAAATCGACGTCGAGATCGTCGCGCTGACGCTCACCGGCGGGAACGCCGGGGCCGAAGACGTGGGCGGCGCGATCTTCAATCGCGAGAACCTCACAGTCGCGAACAGCACGATCTCCGGAAATTCGACCGACTTCACCGGCGGCGGAATCGGCAACTACGGCACGCTGACCGTCACGAACAGCACGATCTCAGGAAATTCGTCGGGCAACGCCGGCGGTGGAATCTACAGCTACGGCACGCTGAACGTCGCCAACAGCACCATCTCCGGAAACTCGGCCGACTACGGCGGCGGAATTTTCAACTGGTACGGCACGCTGACCGTCACGAACAGCACCATCACCGGTAACAGCACGACGAACACCGGCGGCGGGCTTTCAAACTACGGCACGACGACCATCACGAACAGCACGATCTCGGGAAATGCTGCAACCAATGGCGGCGGTATCTACAACAGCGGCACAGTCACCGTCGCCAACACGATCACCTCCGGCAATTCCGCCGGTACAGGAGCCGAATTCCGTAACTTCGGCACGTTCAACGCCGACGCCAACAACCTCTTCGGACACAGCGGCCTGACCAATGCCGATGCCTTCACCGGCTTTACGCCCGGCGCCAGCGACATCACCGCGACCAGCGACGGAACCGACCCTACCGCGCTCGCGGGCATTTTAAATACCTCTCTGGCCTTCAACGGCGGACCCACGCGAACACATGCCCTGGTCGTCGGCAGTCCCGCCATCAATGCCGGGGACAACACACATGCCTTCGGATTGACAAGCGATCAACGCGGCACGCCGTTCGTCCGTGCGTTCGGCACGGTCGACATCGGCGCCTACGAAATGCAGCCGCGAACGCTCGTCGTCGACACGCTGGTCGACGAGAGCGACGGCGATTTTTCGGCAGGCGATCTTTCTCTCCGCGAAGCGATCGAATGGGCCAACGCCAACGCCGGCGCCGATACGATTACATTCGACGCGGACTTGGCCGGCGGTACGATCACGCTCGGCGGAACGCAGATCACGATCAGCGACGATTTGACGATCACCGGCCTCGGGGCCGATCAGTTAACGATCGACGCCGACGGTCTGTCGCGGATCTTCAACATCGACGACGGCACGGGAACCGCCATCGACGTCGAGATCGTCGGATTGACGCTCACCGGCGGCGACCCGGGAGGGTCGAACGATGGAGGCGCGATCTTAAACCAAGAATCGTTGGCGATCGCCGAGAGCGTGATCTCCGGCAACGCCGCCTATCTCGGCGGAGGCATCTATAATTATGGGATATTGGCGATCGTCGACAGCGTGATCTCCGGCAACGAGGCGTTACAAGGGGGCGGGATTTCTCAATACGGGTCGTACGCAGAACTCACGGTGGTGAACACGACGATTTCCGGCAATACGGCTGACGAACTCGGCGGAGGCATCGTGAATTTCAGCGGCAAGATGACGATCGCCAACAGCACCATCGCCGACAATCTTGGAGTCAGTTACGGCGGCGGCGGCATTTTTAACTTCAACCACGATCCCAGCCATACGACGACGATCTTGAACAGCACGATCACCGGAAATTCGACGGGCGCCGCGGGAGGGGGAATTTACCACAACGGCGGAATACTGACGTCGATCAACAATACGATCACCAACAACACGGCGGGCTACTTCGGCGGCGGAGTCGCCCTGCTTGACGACGGGTTTACGGCAACGACCGCAAATCTCTCGAACAACATCATTTCGGGCAACTCGACGGTGGGAGACGGGACCGAGGTCTACAACGATGCTGCGGTCACGTTCAACAGCAACTCGAACCTCTTCGGCCACAGCGGCCTTGCCAACGCCGATGCACTGGACGGCGTTGCCCCGCACGCCAGCGACATCACCGCCACCAGCGACGGGACCGACCCCACGGCACTCGCGGGGATATTAAATCCTACACTGGCTTTCAACGGCGGATCCACGCGAACACACGCTCTGGTCGTCGGCAGTCCCGCCATCAATGCAGGAAACAACGCGAACTTGCCGGCTGACACGCTGGATCTCGATGGCGATGGGAATGTCGTCGAGGCTTTGCCCGTCGATCAGCGCGGCGTCCCGTTCACGCGGACAAGCGGCACGGTCGACATCGGCGCCTTTGAATTGCAACCGGGCGTTGTCTTCGACGGCACCAACGGCGACGACGAGATCACCGTCTCGCTCGCCGGGGCTATGTTCGTGGTGACCGTCAACGGCGTCGATCACGAAGTCGATCCCGCCGACATCGACCACATCGAAGTCCGCGGCCTGGCCGGCAACGACACGCTGCACATCATCGGCACCCCGGGCGTCGACAACACGACGCTGCATCCCGGGACGGTCGAACTCGTCGGGACGGGAATCACCCTGGTTGGCGACAGTTTCGAAGCGATCGACGTCGCCTCGGGCGGCGGGCAAGACCGCGCCAATCTCTGGGATTCCGTCAGCGACGACGAATACGTGGCGACACCCACCTCGGCGACATTGCAAGGGCCGGGGTTCATCAACCGCGTCGACGACTACCGCCGCGCGTACGCCTATTCGTACGCGGGAGGTTTCGACACGGTGGAATTCTTCGATTCCGCCGGCAACGACAATTTCGTCGGCGAAGAAGCCCGCAGTTGGCTGACCAACGCCGGTGTGGCGACCTATTACAACTCCGCCTCGCGGTTCGATCGGGTCAGTGCCTATGCCAGCACGGGCTACGACGTCGCCATGATGTGGGACTCGGCGGATGATGATGCGTTTGAGGTTGAGCCCTCGTTGGGATCGCTCTCAGGCGGCGGATTCAATAACCGCGCCCACGATTTCAATCGCGTTTATGCTTATTCGTACGTCGGCGGTGTGGACGAAGCCCATTTCTACGATTCCAGCGGCGACGATCGGTTCATCGGCAAGGACATCCGCAGCACGATTCAAAATACCGACATCACCTACTACGGCTCGGCGTCGCGGTTCGAGGAAGTTTATGCCTACGCCGTCAACGGCGGCAACGACCGCGCCGACCTTCACGGCAACGCCAACAGCGACACGCTGGTCTCGGGCGTCGATACCACGACGATGTCGGCCAGCAACTACTTCTACGAAGTGACAGGCTTCGAGACCGTAAATGCCACCGCCGGCGCCGGCGGGACCGACGTCGCCGATCTCGCCGATTCGGCGGGCGACGACTGGTTTCTCGACATCCCGGCGTCGAGTTACGTCGTGTGGGGGAACAACAACCGCATTTCGTTGTTCAACTTTAACGAGGTCGATTTTGAATCGCTCCTCGGCGGCAACGACACCGTCGAATACTGGGATCTCGACACGCTCGATGAAATCTTCGGCCTCGACGATCTCGTCGAAGTGACCCGTAACAACGGCCGGGTGGTGCAAGCCGCGGGCGCCAGTCTTGCCGAAGTCATCGCCGAATCGCTGGCCGCCCCCGGCCCAATCACCAACCTGACGTCGCTCGATTATATCTTTACGCAATCGGGGGTGTGGAGTTGAGGCAGCCGGCGAGTCAGAGAAGACGAAAGGGTTCCTCACTCGGCGGAGTTTCGATCCATTCCCAAACACCGATCGGATAATGATCCGAAGCATCACGCCTCTATGGTCATGTCGATGCGTGGAGCGGATCGGCGACAAGCGCCTCTCAGCGCCGAGCTACTGACCACTGGCGAGTGACCACTGGCGAGTGACCACTGCCCCGACCCATCAAATGTCGCCACTTACGCATTTGCCTCAAAGTGTTGTTTAGAATTGTGCGGAGTTGGGCGCAAAGTAGGCGCGAGTGTCGCTTTTGCGCTCGTGAGTGATGCTTTTGAGCGCGCGAGTCGCGCTTTTACATGCATTTCGCGCGCGCTTTTTGCCTTTTAAACAGGTTTTTTCGCAGTTGTTTAATTTTCCAAAGGCCCTGGTTTATCCAATATTCCATGTAGTTTGTTCGGGAATAATTCTGTTTGATGAGGGCGGGTGATTTTGAGTTTCCTGGATTGCCTCGGTTACCTGCGTTGATGGCGAAAGTGGCACTTAACCAACAAAAATTGCCGCTTTTGGAGTGCGCGGGGGCCGTGCGCGCAACCGCACTTTTGTGCGTACCGGCGAGGTGGCCGCAAGTATCGATGACACAAGGGGTTCGAATCTGAACACGATGTCGTTCACGGCGGAGCCTTTTTTGCTCGATGACGCAAAAAGCGTCGATTTTCATCGATTTTTCCTGGTTTTGCGCGCAACTTTCGCCTTTTTGGGCCTCGTGCGCGACTGTGCGCACAGTTGCTTCCGTATTCATTATGGGGGAAGGAGTTGCGACACGTGCAGTGTGCGCTTTTTGCACGCGAATTGCGCTGGGAGGCGTAAATCGAGGCATATTTGCGCAAAAGTTCTCAAACGGCTTGTTTCACGTGAAACGGGACTTGGTTGTTGGAATGGGTGGGCCATTTGAGGTGAAACGTTCGGTGCGGCGATTGATCGGCTCCCCACCCTCGTGTTACCCTGTGGCGGGTGATCCGCACTTTTAAGTACGTCCGGGAGAATTTCACTATGCCGTCGCTTTCTCGCCGTCATTTCTTGGGGACTTCGCTCGCCGGGCTTGGGGCTGCGGCACTGGGGCCGCTTTGGCCGAGCGGGGCAGGGGAGTTGATGGTATTGGCCGGCGAGAACGCACCGTCGTTCGATACGCTCTTTCTCACGTGGCGGCACGACCCGACGACGACGATCGTCATCCAGTGGGTGGGCGATGCGGCCGACGCGACGATGACGGTCGAGTATGCCCCGCAGGAGGGGATGATCCGGCAGTCGGCTCATGTGGTCGGCAGGCCCTTTCCCGGGACCGATCTCGTCGTGTACCGCTGCGAGATCGCGGGGTTGGAGGCGGGGACCGAGTACAAATTCCAGATCGGCGCATCGCCCGAGTTTCGCTTCCGCACCATGCCGGCGAAGGCGACCGATGAATTCACTTTTATCACCGGCGGCGACGCGGGGACCGGCGAGGCGGCGGTCAACTCGAATCGCATCGCCGCAAAGCAGGATCCGTATTTCGTCGTCATCGCCGGCGATCTGGCGTACGACAACGGCCGCTCGCCCGAGACGTTTCTCAAGTTTATGCAGAACTACCGTGCCACGATGATCGACTCGGAAGGCCGGCTGATTCCGCTCGTCACGTGTCTCGGGAACCACGAGGTCAACGGCGGCTACAACCACGACCGCAAAGCCGCCGGCAGTTATCTCTCGGTATTCGACGTCTTCTTCGCCGAGACGAGTTACGGCGTGCTCGATTTCGGCGATTACTTGAGCCTGGTGCTGCTCGATACGGGGCACCTTTCGCCGATCGCCGGCGAGCAGACCGACTGGCTGCAGAAGATGCTGTCGGAGCGGGAGGATCATCCGCACGTATTCGCGATCCAGCATGTGCCGTGTTATCCGTCGCACCGCCCCGCCTGGGGTGCGATCGGAATCGGCGGCACCGGCGCCGAGCAGCGGCAGTTGTGGTCGCCGTTGTTCGAACGCCATAAAGTGAACGTCGTGCTCGAACACCACGACCACACGTTCAAGCGGTCGCACCCGCTGACCGACGGCATGGTCGACGAAAAAAACGGCGTGCTGTATCTGGGCGACGGCTCGTGGGGCAAACTCCGGCCTCCCGTGTCGCCCGAACAACGCCCCTATCTGGCGAAAGTCGGCCAGCGCTATCATATTTCGATGCATCGTCTGGAAGGAGACCGCCGGTTTCACATCGCACTGGACGATTCGTGCAAGATCGCCGACGTGGTGACGACGGTGAGCCAGCGCGCGGCGTTGTGAGGTGGCCTTGTGAACGCGACGTCGCCTGTGCTGGTCCGCCCCGCCGATGAGTCCGACGCCGAAGCCGTCGCGCGGGTGCATGTCGCCGCCTGGCGGGCGGCGTATCGCGATATCATTCCGGACGACGTGCTCGATCGGCTCGACATTCATAGCCGGGCCGAACATTGGGCATCCCATCTCGCGGAGGGTTCGTCGCACACGCTGGTCGCGGAGAAGGAGAGCGACGTCGTCGGCTTCGTCTCTTTTGGCGCGACGCGCGATGAGGACGACGACGCGGCGAAGGTGGGGGAAATCCGGGCGATGTATGTCGCCCCTCACATGTGGGGACAAGGTGCCGGCTGGGCGCTCGGGATCTCGGCGATCGAAGACCTGGCGGAAGAAGGTTTCGAGGAAGTCACGCTATGGGTGCTCGATGATAACCAACGAGCGCAACGATTTTACGAACAGCTCGGCTTTGAGTTTGACGGCATGACGAAAGAAGTGACGATCGGCGTGCCGTTGGAGGTGATGCGGTATCGGCGCATCATCTGACATTGCGAAGCAGAGCTTCGAAGATCTGGCGTTCCCAAGCGGAGCTTGGGAACGAGGAACGTTTGACGAGATCACTCCGCCAGCGGCTGCGAACTTCTTAGGTACGAGAACAGATCGCGGATCTGCTGTTCGGTCAAATCCTTGAGCACGTTTTCGGGCATCAGCGATTTTTTCTGCGGGAGCATTTCGTCGATCTCATCCTGCGGGAGCGAGACGTTCTGGCCGTCGGCTCCGCGGAGCGTCACCACTTGCGGATCGCGGTCTACCAAGAAACCTTGCACGACGCGGCCGTCGACGGTGACGGCGAGGTAGGTTTCGAAGCCTTCGCGGACTTCGGCGCTGGGGTTCACGATGTTGGCGACCATGTTCTGCACGTCGTTGCGTTTGAACGGCGTGAGGTCTGGGCCGATCTGGCCTCCTTCGTCGAACAGCTTGTGGCACTTGCCGCACGTCTTGTTGAACAGTTCCTTGCCGCTGCGGCGGTTGGCGTCGCCGGTCTGCACGAGGTCGATCAACTTGGCGATCTGCTCCTGCATCTGGGCGGTGGTCGCTCCTTCGATTTCTCCCCAATGCTTCGCGACGGCGGCGGCGATGTCGTCGTCGTTGTGGATCGTCATCGCGCGGGCTACGTCGATCGAAATGCCCGTCGGATCGATCGCACCGGCTTCGATCGCGGCGAGGAAAATCTTCGTCCACGCCTTGCGGCTGGTGAACAGCGACTGCGCGACGCTGCGGACGTCTTCCGAAAGTTGCGGATAAAGAGCGATGATCCGCTGAGCAATTTGTTCGTCGCCGTACTGCTGCAGCGCCATGATGGCGGCCGTGCGGAGGCGGTCGTCGGGGGAGGTCTCCATCACGTCCAAGAGCACGGCGACGCTCGACGGTTGATGGATTTCGCCGAAGACCTGAATGTAATCGAGCCGTTTTTGAGAATCTTCCTGTGAATTGCCGATGAGAGCGATCGCCTTCTCGACCGCTTCGGGTTTCCCTTGCCGCAGGTCGAGAATGGGTGACGACCGCCCCGTCGCCGAGAGAGCCTGCGCGAGTTCGGGGGGAAGCTCGGCGAGCGAGCGCCCCTTAAACGCCGTCTCGAACCCGGCGATGAGGAGATCGGTCGCTTCGGGAGACGGCGAGAGTTTGAGCAATTCGGCGCACGTGAGCAAATCGGTTCGCGTCCCGGCGAGTGCGTACCGTCGCATGACCCGTTCGATCAATGTCGATTTGACGATGGCCCGATTCCAGAACGTCGCATCGCGGAATAGATCGACCACCGCCGCGCGATCCGACTCGGCTTTCGCTTCAATCGCCCACCATAATAATAGCGGCACATGCGGATCGGCGTTGTCTTCATCATGCAGGGTGAGATTCGCCACGATCGGCAGCGACGAACTCGCAGGCAACCGTTTCGCCGAGGCGGAGAGCTGCACGCGGACATGCACGTCGGGTTCGGTTGTCGCCAACTCGGCGAGACGTGCGGTGACGACCGGCGAGACGGTGCGATTGTCGCAAACGAGACGGACGGCCCACGAGCGGACGTCGGCATCGGCATGGTTGAGGCCTTTGAGGACGATGCGGTCGTTGAATCCCCCGCTCGCATGAATACCCCACAACGATTCGAGAGCCAGTTGTGGGTCGCCCTCATCGAGCCACTGTTCGAGCAGCGGCACGATCGAACGATCGACGCGGTCGCCGAGCAGCCGCTGCACGGTCTGCCGATACCATTTGTTGGGATGCTTGAGGTATTCCACCAGTTCGGGGGTTGAGAGTTTCGTGAGATCGAACGGCTGCACCGGTTGTGTATCGGCCCCTTTGAGTCGATAAATCCTGCCGTTGCTTTTGTCGATTTCGCCGCCGAAATGTTGCAGGTGTTGAATCTTCGCTTCGTAAAAATCGGCGACATAGATCGCGCCGTCGGGTCCGGCTTTGATATCGACCGGGCGGAACCACGGGTCGCCGCTGACGATCGCGTAGCCGAGATCTTTCGTCTCGAACGACGAGGCCGCGGGCTGGAAATCGCTGTACACGACGCGGCCTTGCAGCGGTTCGATGCCGAAGATTTTATTCGTGTACTCCCCGGGGAGCGACGTCTCCTGATAGATGATGAAGTTATGCGTGAAGCGGGGAACCGGGTGATGCTTCATCGCCATGAAATAGCCGAGAGCATACGGATTGGAGAGCGGCCCGTGTTTGCCGAAACCCTTTTGATAATACGCGCCTTGAATGTAATGATAGCCGCGGGTGTCGCCGCCGTTGGTGCCGGAGAAGACGCGGCCTTTGTCGTCGAATTCACAACTGAAGCTGTTGCCCCCTCCCTCGGCGAAGATTTCGTACCGCCGGGTTTCGGGATGATAACGCCAGATCGCCTGTCCCATCGAATGGACGGCGGTCTTGTCGCCGGGCTTTTTCACCGCGCCGCTGACGGTGCTCCCTTGCGCTCCGTACAGCCAGCCGTCGGGACCGAAACGCAGCGAGTTGGCGACCGAGTGCGTGTCTTCCATGCCGAAGCCTTCGAGATGGACGACGGGATCGCCGTCGGGAACGTCGTCATGATCGCGATCGGGATAGAAGAGAAGATACGGCGGGTTGACGACCCACACGCCGCCGCGGCCGACGGCGAACGAACTGGCGATATTAAGCCCTTCGACGAAATGTTTGTGCGTGTCGTACTGCCCGTCGCCGTCGGTGTCTTCGTGAATCGAGATGATATCGTGCCCCTTGTCGCCGTGCGGCGGCGGCAGAGGCACCTTGTCGTAAACCGCGCGCCAGTAGCGGTCGCGGCTGAGCATCGTTAGTCCCTCGGGGTAGGGGTATTGCAGATAATTCATCACCCACAACCGGCCGCGCTCGTCGAATTGCATGAACAGCGGCTGCTTGACGTCGGGCTCGGCGAGCACGGGCTCTGCGAACAGTCCTTCGGCGAGTTCGAATTTTGCGACGGTGACTTCCGGAGGCTGCACGCCCAGATCACCCTCGCCCCGCGCGGGACCGGCCTGCGAGAGTTCCGACAACGCGACCGGTTTAGAGAAGACGGCGACTTCGGTGGGCGTGGCTTGTCCGGGCGTGGCCCAGTTGACGTCGTCGCCGAGGTGGAACATCCATTCGCCTTTGAGTTCGATCGCCTCGGGGCCGCCGAGGAGTTTCGGCGGCAGGCCTTTGAATCCGCCGCGGCCGTCGTGATCGTACACCCGAAGCGCGATCAGATGATATTCGTAATTTCCCAGCATTTCGCGGGGAATCTTGTACCGCTGCGGAGCTTCCAGTCCGCTGGTATAATTCGGCGGAAACGACCCGGCACCGCCGAGCTTCTTGCCGTCGATGTAGGCTTCGTGCGCGTTGTCGAGATGTTCGACGGCGAGTTCCATGTCGCGCTTCGACCAGGTTTCGGGGAGTTTGACCCAGCAGCGATACCAGGCGATGCCGTCATAGTCGTTGAGCGCACCACTGGAATTCTCATCCCACGTGCCGGGGACTTTGAGCGGTTGCCAGTTCGCCGAATAGTCGGCGGCGTCGTTCGCGGCGGGGAGATCGGCCGGGATGTCGAGCCCGGCGACATAATGGATGCCGTTGCGCAGCAGCCGGCGGAACTGCGGCACGTTGAAGTCTTCGATGTGCCCCATCGAGGTGTAGAAGACCATGCCGCCGTCGTCGCGCTTGTTCGTCCATGCGACAGGTTCGGGAGACGCGGCATCGTCCGAGTTTCCCATCAGCAGCGGCGTCGCCGAGTCGACGAGCGGCTTCGAGAGATACAACGTCGAACGGACGCCGAATTCCTCCGGCGGGAAGTTCTTTAGAATCGGATGATCCTTCGCCTCGGGAATCAGCTTGATGAACGACGACGGTTCGCCTGCCGGCTTGCTCTTGTAGTGCAAGTTGTAATTGCAGCCAAGCACTTCGAGATCGAACCTCGGCCAGTCGGCGTATCCCTCAGGCGGACCTTTATCGCGCAGAGCGAAGGCATGACTCGCCGTGCGAATCGCGACCAGTGGCTTGCCGGCGGCGAGGAATTTCTTGATGCGAGCCATATGGGCGACGGGGATCACCCGGCGGCGGGTGCTGATCAGCAGCACGTCGGCGTCGTCGACGACCTCCATGCCGGGGAAATCGTAGGGGTTTTCTTCGCTCGAAAAGACGGTGCTGATGCGGAAGTCTTTGCCGAGATGCCGCAGCGCGAATTTCGGCAAACTGACTTCGGTTTTGTATTCGTCTTCGCCGATGACCATCACGAGATGCGGGCGTTTGTCGTTCGCGAAGACGAACTCGTCGCCGCCGAGAATCTGATCGCTGGTGATCGTCGGGCAGACGAACTTTTCGATGTGCTCGACGATGAGGTCGGTCCCGGTGAAATGGCTGACGAACGGCGATTTTTCGGGGTTATACATCGTGTCGGTCATGTCGCGGACGAGCAGCACGTTCTTCCCATTGCGTGACATCTGCCGCAATCCGAACGGCCTGCCGAGCACGCACATGTTGGCATGCACGCCGAGCAAGAGGACATTGTCGATCTCTTTGAGTTCGAGGGCGCTCCAGATTTCTTCACCGTCGTCGCTGATGAGATCCCCCGCTTCGATGTCGAGCAGGTCGGTCTGCGATTTCCACGGCCGGCGGGGGTCGCGTCCCATCGCGGTGAGTTTCTCGGCCCACGCTTTGTGCTCGGCGAGATCGTCGTCTTCGCCGCCGTCGGATTGATCGATGGGATAGACTCCCTTTTCTTCCGCGGGGATGCTGTAACACCAGCTCCCGATGTCGGGGGGAAGATTTTTCGACTTAGGGATCAGCATGGCCTGCTTGCGGCCGGGGTGATCTTTGTAGGCGTCCATGCAACCGCTCGGGGCGTGAATGATCTGCACGCCCCGCGTGCGGGCGTCCTTAAGCAACGCATTCATTCGCGGGGCCATTTCCGCACCGCGGCGCGTCGCGTTGAGGCAGTGGTGCAAATCCCACATATCGCAAACGATGAGACAAGTTTTCTTGGGATCCCACGATTGAGATTCGAGCACCGCGTGATACCGTCCCGAATCGGGTTTCGTCTCAACCCGCTTGCGGACATGCAACTGAAAATCCTCGGCGGTGACCGATACAGCGAATCCGCAGATCGACAGGCACGCCAGAATCAATGACGGCGCAAGCGAATGGGAAACGTGGGAATGGACGGGATGTATGGACTTCATCGTCAATCGCATGGACAAAATCTCCGGTGGGATGACTGGAGCGGGCAATCGGGGTATGAACGTCGACATTTCGACTCTTCAGGATAGCCGAGACGGGTATCCTAACGCAAATCCAGCCGGGGTTTTGCGTGGGAAGCGGGGAGCCGATGATGGGGAGATGGGGAGATAGGGAGATGGGAGATGGGGAGATGGGAGTAGGACATCGTAACTGCCTGCCTTTACACCCCATCCCCCGATCTCCCTATCTGTTGCATCGAAGGCAAACGCGCTCAATCCAATGGCAAGTTACACGCCCGCAAAACAGTCTCCTGCACGGCGAGATCGTGGTCGTAGCTGAAGTCGGAATCCTTCTCGCCGCGGATGACTTTCGCCATGTCGACGGCATCGGCGGTGTAGCGTTCGAAGGTGGGGAAGGTGACGTCCTGATAACCCTGCTTGTACTTGCCCCTCGGCTGCGACAAGGCCATGCGGACGGCGGGGGCGTCGAGCGGCTGGATGTGGAACGTCCCTTCGGTGCCGCAGACGACGAGATGCCGGCGCGAAAAACCCTCGACCTCGAGCGCCGCCGATTTGATCGTGGCGGTCGCCTGGGGATACTCGCAAACGGCGAGCATGTTATCGAGCAGCGTGTCGTCGAACGTCCCCGAATGCCGCGGATAGGCATGCACGGCGTCGGGCTTGCCGAGAATGCCGATCACCAGATCGGTGATGTGACAGGCGAGTTCGAAATAAATTCCGCCGGCATATGTCGCGAGTTGTTTTCGCGTGCCGGCGTCGACGACTTTGCTCATGACGGTATGAACTTCGAACACGTTGCCGAGCCAGCCGCGTTTCAGAAATTCCCGCAGCATGATGATCGCCGGACTGTAGCGATACATGTAACCCATCTGCACCATCAGGTGTTTGCTCGCGGCGTCGTTGAGAATGTTTTTGTACTGCGGAAGATTTTCTCCGGCGGGTTTGTCGAGGTGCACGTGTTTCCCCGCGGCGACGCAGACCTCGGCGGCGTCGAGCAGGTGCTTGACTTCGGTCTCGACCAGCACGACCTGCAAGTCGGGGACGTTGAGCAGTTGTTCCTGCGTCATCCAGGTGAGATCGCGATACGGTTCTTTGGACGTAGCCTGTTCGCGCAATTGTTCATTGGGCTCGACGATCCCCACGACTTCGTAATCATCGGGAAGTTTGCGATACACGCCGAGTTTGCCGGCATGCGCATGCCCGATGCCGATTTGTCCGATTTTGATTTTGGCCATGAGGAGTCTCCTTTGGTGAGATGTTATTTTTTCTCGTTCCCATGTTCTGCTTGGGAACGCAAGTCTTCGAAGCTCCTGCTTCGTCTTTTAGCCCCCGGTCAATGACCGGGGGTATTCGGCGCGTATCAACCCCCGGCGACTCGCCGGGGGCTAACAAGCAAGCGCTCCGCTGCGGAAACCCTTCGCGTCGCGGCTAAACGGGGATCGCTTTGTCTTTTTTCTGGCTCTTGACTCTGGTCTCTCGACTCTTGACTGATTATTCGGGAAGTTCATTCAACGTGTAATACGCGGCAGTGTGCAATAGCGGCAAACCGTCGTGTGAGCGCAGTCCCTCGGCGTGCAGTTCGTGGACGTGGCCGATTTGCAGGCCGTCGATGATCAGGCGGACGCTTTTTCGATCGTCGCTGACGATGGCTTTCTTAATCGCAGGTTTGGTGTGATCGACCTCGGGGCTGCCGTAACTCGCCTGATAAATATACGTGTAAGTTTCGAGCGTGTAGGAGGCGAGATTTTCCGCGGTGGAGGCGTCGATGGGGTGCGTGAACGTCAACTCGAAACCGTCGGGTTGAATATGCATCTCGTGGATTTCGAAGGGGATTTTTCCGGTCCAGATCAGGCGTTCGAGCGAAAACGGAGCCGCGCCGCGCGAACCCCAGCCGCGGTTGGTGCCGCCGACGATCATCGAACCGTCGGGCATCATTTCGAGCGGCAGCGTTCCCGAGGCGAAGCCTTCGCGAAACGGAAAACAGGCTCCCTGATACACGCCGTTAATTTCTTCGAGATACACTCGCATCACCGTGCTGAAAGTCTGGTCGCCGACGAACATCTGGTGCGTGAACGGGCCGAATTTGCCGTCGCTTTCATCACACGCAATGCCGCTCGCCGACTGCCCCATTTTTGCATAAGGGAACAGAATCGCCGGCGGCACGAGCTCGGGGATGCGTTCGGCCTGAATGTGCATTCGCGAACCGCTTTCGGGTTCGAGCGGCTTGGGGCCGATGGCATCGGTGATGTCGTACCAGCGAAAACCGCCGGGGTGACCCACAAACCCTCCGGGCTTCAAATGCTTGAGCGAACACATCCCGTTCCAGGGCCCTTGATTTTCGGTATAGAACATATCCCCTTTGTGATTGCGGCCGATGCCGCCGGGCGAGCGAACGCCGCTGCACGTGGGGATCGCTTTGCCGTCGGGGGTGATCCGCAGACACCAGCCGCGGTATTTCGCATCGGAGGTAAACGAGCCGGTCAGACACAGCACGACCCAGATGTTACCCTCGGCGTCGAACTCAGAACCGAAAGCGTATTCGTGATAGTCGCCGCTGATGCCCCAACCGGCGCTTACGGTATCGAACACGTCGGCCAAGCCGTCGTTATCCTCGTCGATCATTTTCGTCAGTTCGCAGCGCTGCGTGGCATACAGCGAGCCGTCTTTGTAGTCGAGTCCGAGAATTTCGTGGAGTCCCTCGGCGAAACGACGATAACCGACGTTCTCCGGCGGATCGGTCATCGCGTTTTCGACGAGATAAGCATCGCCGCGGCGCGTGGCAACGGCGAGTTTCCCACCTGGGAGCAATTCGATTCCGCCGATTTCGAGCACGAGTTCTTCGGGAATCGGCAGCGTCAGCAGACGATAATAATCGGACTCCGTCGGCGACTGATCTTGTGCCGACAGGGAACCGCCCGTCGCGATAATGACGAACACGTTCAGCAGCCGTCGCAGCAAATGATGTCGAATCACGTTTTCATCCTGTTGTCAGTATCACCAGATTATGTCGATGACGAGTTTCGCCTTGCCGTCGTCGAGCGTGACGGGAATCAGTAACTCGGTCTGATTATCGATAGTGCGCACAACCGGTTGAACGTCACCGGCACGTGTGATCTTGATTCTTAACGCATGATTCACCAGATACGAACCGTCGTCTTGAGGTTCAATCGACGAGCCCGAAGCCGCGCGGAACCAGAGGGGCGCTGCGGCGTCGGACGAATCGCTTGACGAAGTGATTGTCACCGTTCTTCGCCAGCCCGGCTCGGGATGAGACTCGTCGATTAACGGTTCGGGGTAATCTTCGACCGATAGCGTCGGCAATCGATAACGGAAGATCGGTTGCCGCTTTTTGTCAAAACGGTAGCCGCGGAACTGCACGTGTTGTTCCGCCGCCGATGAAGCGGGCCAGGGCGAGTTTTCGTTTTCGAGAAATGCGAACGCCGGTCGGCTGTCGAAGCCGAGCACGTGGTCGCCGAGCGGCCGCTGAAAACCGTTGCCGCGGCCGGTCCAATGGCGGGAAGCGTCGATGAACTGCCCATGCCAGATGAGCGCCCAGTTACAATTTTCGGCGTCGAACGTCAAATGGACTTTCTCGGGATACCCGACGGCGATCGCCCGCGGATTGACCCCTTCGATAAAGTTGCGATAGATGATCGGCGTTTCTTGCGGTATCAACTCGATGGCTTCGGCGATGAGTCCCGACGGAACCGCGGCTTGCGGTCCTTCTTCGAGATATCTCCAGACGGCGAGCATTTGCTGCGTTGCATTACCGCCGAGTATGTCGCGAACGGTCGCCTGTCCGAACGGCCACGGGGCGGGCATCCGCGTGCCGGGACGATAATCTTGCGGGTTGAGCATGTACCGGTAAAACCAATCTTCGCGAAGGCGCTGCGTCATGGTCGCGAGATCGATGGACGACAATCCCGTTCCCGCGTGCGGGCCGAATCGATGGCATTTAATGCACGAAAGCGATTTCCCTCCCACAAGAAACCGGCCGTTCGATTTCATGCGGTGATCGGGTTCGATCGATTCGGGCCTTTCGGTCGCGGCGACGAGGTCGAGCTTCGGGAATTCGTCCACGAGCAGTCCGACGTTGTCGAGTCCGAACTTCGGCATGCGGGCGTGCATGTAGGGGCGATCGTTGGTTCCTTCGTTGAAGATGTGTCGCAACCAATCGAGCGTGAGTTTGTCGCCGATGCCCGTGAGCGTCGGCGGCAAGCGGCCTTCGTCTCCCATTTCCGGGGTTGTAGTCACGTAGAATTCGTTGACGTCCCGCGTCACGCCGCCGACTTCCCCGCGCTGATGACAGGCATAACAATTAAACACGGCGAGCGTCTGATGCACGCGTTCCTGAGCCATTGCGGTGAGTTGCGCGTCCGTCGATTTTTGATCAGAACGATTTTTCAATGACGCAATAGTCGATTGCAACGTCTGCAATTGTGTGGAGGTAAGCGGATAACGCGGCACGTTCGATTTCGGGTTTTCCCCGAGGCAGCCGCTCGCCGCCCGGGGATTGAGTTGCGTCAACGCGGGAATTTTATCGTGAGAGGGAAACACGATCGGTTGGCCGTTCTCGCGCAGGGTGTGACACGCGGCACATCCGAGTTCGCCGAACAACGCGCGGCCGCGCGCGGCGAGATCGGGATCGACGTCAAAGTGAACTGTCTTGAGCGGCTTATCATCGGCCGTCAGCGTAACGGCTGAGGCGAGGGGTTGCCGCGGGAGGCCGGGGCCTTCGTATTCGACGGTGACGATCCATTCGCCCCCTCCTTGAAAATAGTCGACCACGACCGGATAAATTCCCGCGGCGAAGTCGTGTGGCTGGCTTTTCTGTTGATACGGATGCATGCCGTCGACGTTCACGATCTCCTTTCCGTCGATCGTCAGACGGCTGCCGTCGTCCGAACCGAGATGGAACGTGTACGTGCCGGCGGTCGCGAGATGCACGAAGCCGGCGAAGCGCATGCCGAACTGGTTTTTGCGCACGGCAGGGGAGAGGTCGAAGCCGACGGCGGCTCCTTCGGCGGCTGGTTTCAGTTCATCGAAATTCGGGAGTGAATCCCAAGTCCCTTCATAATACGTCCAAGAGACATTGGGATTCATCTCGACGTCGCGGAAAAAATACGCGGCGACGTCGGTCGCTTCTTCTTCGGTCAATTTGAACGCCGGCATGCGACCCGACGGCCGAACCAAAAGCGGGTCGAGCAGAAACTGGCGCAGACTCAACAGCGAATACTTTTTCGCCGGTGCGCCCAACGAGACGAAATACGCCGCTGACGAAGGGCCGGGGTCGTATGTCTTCGGAGCATCGTCATCATCGTCATCGTCAGTGTCACTGTCGGCGGGGTTGTTCTGGTCCGTCGATGGTGCCGCTTCGGATATTGCTGAAGGTGAGGCGTCCGCCAGTTGTCGATCGAGCGGACGCGGCCCGTGGCAGGCGACGCAACCGAGTTGATGAAAACGCGCTTCCCCGCGCTCGATCGCCGTGCGGTCGGTCATCATTTCGGTAACGGCGCCGGTCGAGGCGAGGAAATGCACGAGGGCTTCGACGGTGGATTTACGCTCGTCGTCGTTCATTCCGGCGAGCACGTCGGGCATCGCGGTCCCGGGCTTGAACACGTGCGGATCGGAGAGAAAACTCCGCAGCCATTCCGGCCGCAGACGGCTGCCGACCTGATCGAGGACGGGTGCCGATCGCGAGAGAATCGGCGACGATGCGAGCGTCGCCTCATCGGCAGGGTGACACGATATGCAGTTAAGCTCGCCGAGCAGAATCCGTCCGGCGAGCGGTTGGTTGTCACTCGGTAGCCGTCCGTCGTCCTTCAAAAGACGGGCGTAACCGGGGACGTGCGCCGGTTGGATGATTTCCTGCGCCAACGTGTCATGATAAACGCCCCACAAAAATGAAAAAACGAGACCGCTCGTGATGAGTGAGGCCCGTTGTGTCATGTTGCCGCGAAAGTGAAACGTCATAGGGAATGCCGCGTTCGTGGATGATGATCGACGATGAGTGAAGGCTTCAGTCTAAGAGGCTATCCGGAAAGTTGGCTCGGATACAATTTGAGGTATCGAGGCGGTGCAATGGGCACAACATCTCGTAGGACTGCCAACATTTCCGGATAGATTCTAAGCCCTCGTGCCGAGAGGGGGCAACCCTGCGGCGAAGAATTGCGAGGTGGGTGCCGATGCCGTTCCGCAACACCGATCCGACAAAACGCGAAACATCAACTCTCCAATAAGGTGTGTGGTTGCGCGGAGCAATTTCGGTTCAGACGCGGATCGCGTTCACATCAATGTCTATAAATGTTGCGAATAGTGCGCGAAGGAGTGGTTTTGGGGTGCGGAGTTATGCGGGAGATGCGCGCGAGACATCGATTTGCGCGCGTTTGGCGCGTGTTTCGTGATTTTATAAACAGGTTTTTCAGCGCGCATGCGGCGTGGAAAGTGCCTCAGATTTCCGACTTTCAGACCGGGGCGCAACCAAGCCCGGTAGGGTGAAGGGTGAACGTGAATGTTGAATGTGCAAGGAAGCGTGCGAAATGAGAAACTCTCGATCCTCGGTCCCCACACCAAGCGCTCCGCGATGCGTCGCGGCTAACCGAAGAACCGGCTTCCCCCACCCCGAGCATGGGAACGAGTCGGCATCCCGAACCCCGAACTGTCGCGCCGATCTGCTCCCTCGCTGACGCTTCGAGTCACGATCAAGACAGTTCGATTCACTCGTCGAACGACGTTCGATGCAGCTCGGTTCTACTTCGCCACCGCGGGCTCTTTACCGGGCTTGACGAACTGCAGGCTCTGCACGATGCCGAGGTCGCGGTTGGCGAGCTGTTCGATGAGGCTGCTCTCGACCGAAAAAACGAAGGCGACCTGTTCGCCCGCCGGGGCGGCACAAAGGTAATAAAACCAGGTGATATCGATCGACTTCTCTTCGCCGCTGTCGTTTTTCGTTTTGGCGACGCCGACGGCCGTGACGCGGTATAAAAACCGGCCGTCGTCGGTCTTGAGCTGCTCGGCTTGGGTGATTTCCTTCAGTCGGTCCCCCAGAGATTCGCGAATGTCGGCTTGAAAAATCTCTTCGGAGGTATGCTGCCCCGCGGCGGTGTCGGCGATGTTCGTGACGTTGAACTGCGCGACGACCGAGCCGTCTTCCACGAGGCGGAACACGGCGGCTTTGTCGGTTTCGTGAAACAGATGCCAGTTGCGATCGTAGTCGAAGCGAATGTTCCACGGCGATTCCATGCTGAGCAGCAGCCATTCGGGCTGCGGATCGAGGGGAATGCGATCGGCCTGGTCGTCGGTCAGTTTGCCGGCGTCAGTGGTTGGTTTACGCGTCCATGCGGTTTTCGCGGTGACCTTGAGTCCCGGAGAAACCGCGCCGATCGATCGGGTCTCGGACTGCTCCTGCTTAAGGCCGGCGATGTGATGGTGTTCGAGGTCGTAGATGAATTCGCCGTTGACGACGACCGTTCCTTCGGCGCCGTCGTCGGCTCCTTCAACCTGCCCGGTATACGAGATAGTCGCCTGCTTTGCGTCGACTTTCACGAGCGTGCAGGTCAGTTCCGACTTAATGACCGCTTCGGTCGCGGTCAGCATCTGCACGACCCAAGATTCGGGCTGCCAGGTTTCGCCCGCCTCGACGGGATTGACCGGCAACATCCCGAGGCAGCACAACGTCTCACCGGGGAATTGCAGAAGTTCCAATTCGTTGTACAACAACGTGCCGAGCGGCGTGAAATACTCGGTCCCTTCGCGGCGGCCCTGAGCGATCATCAATCGCCGGGAGGGACGCAGCCGGAGTGAAGCGATCTGCTTGCGGACTTCGATCTCGCTGCCGACGTCGGGCAGGTATTCGCGAAACTGGCGGAGCGATTCGGCGTTGCGGCCGGAGCCGGGCAACCGGCGTTCTTTAAAATGGATCGTCCCTTTGGCCTTAAGCGGCAGCGATTGCGATTTTCCCTGCCCGACCGGCGTTTCGAGCGTGCCCGTGATGTCGACCGTCCCCTCGACTTCGAAGATACGCGCGTCGTTCACCGATTCCGTCAGCGTAACGGCGTCCGCCAAAACCGGTGCGGGCAGGCTGCCGATAAGCAGGAGCAAATATGGGAGCGATCGGCGTGACATGGATCATCCTCCTTAAAAACGTATCGGTTCAACCGATCGACCACGACTCACACCAACTGTTCGTGATCGGCCAGCGACATCGCGGTCGCGATGATGCCGGCTTCGTCGAGTTTAAGGTCGGCGAGCAATACGCCCCGGTCGCCGTGCTCGATGAAGCGATCGGGAATTCCCAGCCGGCGGATGCGATCGGTGCGCAGTCCCGCGGCGTTGGCTTCTTCAAGCACCGCCGAGCCGAACCCGCCGTTGAGCGAACTTTCTTCGACGGTGATCACGAAGCCGGACTCTTCGATCGCGCGGTACAACACGGCGGTATCGAGCGGCCGCAGAAACCGGGCGTTGATCACGCCGACGTCCAAGCCGTCGTCTTTCATTTTCTGCGCCGCCCGCACGCACGTCGGGAACAGCGAGCCGAAGGCGATCAGCATGCCGTCGGTCCCCCACTGATAAACTTCGGCTTTGCCGAGTTCCATCGGGGAGAGCGAACGATTCACACGTTCGACGTTCGCCTTGGGATAGCGGATCGAACAGGGGCCATCGTGCTGTAAAGAGAAATCGAGCATGGCGGCGACGTCTTCTTCATCGCCGGGAGCCATGACGGTGATATTCGGGAACGCCCGCATGTACGTATTGTCGAACGTGCCGTGATGGGTGGGGCCGTCGGGTCCGCAGAGGCCCGCGCGATCGAGACAGAACGTGACGGGGAGATTCTGCAGGGCGACTTCCTGAAAGATCTGATCGAAACTCCGCTGCAAGAACGTGCTGTAGATGTCGACGATCGGCCGCAGTCCGGCTTTCGCCATGCCGGCGGCAAACGCCACGGCGTGGCTTTCGCAGATGCCCGTGTCGAAAAACCGCGTCGGAAATTCGTCGCGGATGCGGCCGAGATCGTTCCCCGCGCACATCGCCGCCGTCATCACGGTCACTTTTTCGTCGCGGATCATGGCAGCGTGAATCGCTTCGCTCATCGCGGTCGTGTAGGCGCGGCCGGACGATTTTTTGATTGGTTCGATTTCGTTGTCGCTGGTGCGGCGGAACGGGGCAGGGGTGTGGAACTTGACGGGATCTTCGCAGGCCGGTTGGAAACCGTGTCCCTTTTCGGTGAAAACATGTAACAGCACCGGGCCTTTGACATCTTTGACGAGTTCGAGCGAGCGGCGGAGCGAATGGATGTCGTGCCCGTCGACGGGGCCGATGTAACGGAAACCCATTTCTTCGAACAGCATTCCGCCGTGCAGAAACGCCTTGAGGCCGTCCTTGAATTGTCCGAGCATCTGCTCGACCGGTTCGCCGACGAGCGGCACGCAATTGAGCAGCCACGAGATATCCCGCTTCAGTCCGTTGTAAAAGGGAGCGACGCGGGCTTTGTCGAGATACGCGGCCAATCCGCCGACGCGGGGGCAGATCCCCATTTTGTTGTCGTTGAGAATCACCAGCAGGTCTTTATTCAAACCCGCGGCGTTGTTCATCGCTTCGAAGACGATGCCCGAGGGGAGCGCCCCGTCGCCGATGACCGCGACCGACTTGCGGTCGCTTTGACCGAGCAGGTCGTCCCCCGCTTTCAGGCCGAGCACCGTGGAGACGCTCGACCCGGCGTGACCGGTCATGAACAGGTCGTACGGGCTCTCGTTGGGGTTGGGATAACCCATCAAGCCGCCTTTTTCGCGGATCGTCTGGAACTCGTGGTATCTTCCGGTAATCAGTTTATGGGGATAAATCTGATGGCCGGTGTCCCAGATCAGCCGGTCGCGCGAAAAGTCGAAGACGAGATGCAGGGCGATGCAGAGTTCGACGACGCCGAGATTGCTGGCGAAGTGGGCCGGCCGTTCCTGCACGACGCTGTAGAGCACCTCGCGGATTTCATCGGCCAGCAACTCCAGTTCGTCTTTCGAGAAATGATGCAGGTCACGCGGCGAAGTAATCGCGGGTAATAGTTTTAATGGCATGAACGGACATTCCTAATGATCGCGTTCCAGAACGAAATGCGCTAAAGAGGCCAGACGTCGGCCACGTTCCCCGAACGGTTCCAGGCACGCGACGGCCTCCGCCACGAGTGCACCGGCCCGTTGTCGACTTTCGGTTTCTCCCAAAAGAGCGGGATACGTGAGTTTGCCCCGCTGGGCGTCTTTCTGCACGCTTTTTCCTAATTTTTCCTGTTCCCCACGCAGGTCCAGGAGGTCGTCCACAATTTGAAAGGCTAACCCTATACAATCTCCGTATTTACTGAGTTTTGCAAGGTCAGTTTGCTCAGTTTGTGCAATTCGGCCTCCCAAAGTCAGCGCGGATGTTAACAATCTACCGGTTTTGCGGCGATGAATGCCTTCCAACTGCGACAACGTCGGTTGTTCCGTCTGCTCCGCTTCCAGGTCGGCGACCTGCCCCCCGACCATGCCGCACATGCCGGCGGCTTTGGCCAAGTCGGCACAGCAGGCGGCGGCGACTTCGGGAGGGTGGACGTCGTCGGCGACAATTTGAAACGCCAAAGTTAACAGTGCGTCTCCTGCCAGTATCGCTAATGCTTCACCGTAAACTTTGTGATTGGTTAACCGCCCGCGCCGATAATCGTCGTCATCCATCGTCGGCAAATCGTCGTGAATCAACGAATACGTGTGCACCATTTCCAAGGCGCACGCTGCGGGAAGAGCGGCTTCGACGTCGCCGCCGCACGCTTCGCACGCCAGAAGCACGAGCAGCGGGCGCATCCGTTTGCCGTCCGCCAAAAGACTATACGCCATCGCCTGCTGCAATTGTGGGGGACATTCTGCCGCGAGAGTGAGATATTTTTCCAGCCGCGCGTTAATCAGCGGACGAAAGTGGTCCCAGGAGGATTTTGAATCGGCGGTCATATTTGGCGCTCGATGATCGAATCGAAATTTGCGATGTCCAAGAGCACGGATTTTCCACGCAAAGGGGCTAAGGCAAAGGAATTCGGTCTTTACTTTGCGCCTTCGCGTGACATTTTCGCTTTTATCACTCGTCCAGTTCTCCGCCCGTCGCCAGCATGAGGCCGATCTGACATCCTTTCAAGTACGAAGCAACGTCCAGCCATTCGGAGGTCGTGTGGATGTCGTGCTGCCCGGCTCCGAGAGTGACCGTGGGCAGTCCGAGGGCCGACGTCCAATTTGCATCGAGCCCGCCGTTGCTGACGCGGAGTTCGGGGCCGAGTCCGCACTTCTTAACCGCGGTGATCGCCGATTGCACGCACGGTTCGTCGGTCGACAGTTGAAACGAATCATATTTCAGATCGGCCCCGAACGTGAGTTTGCCGGTTTTTCCAGCGGCATTCTTCAGTTGCCTGACCGCACGCTGAAACGCCTGCTCGATCTCCTTGACGATGCGGCTGCGAAATTTGCGATCGTGGCTGCGGGCTTCCCCCCGCAGAATGACTTTTGACGTCACCACGTTGGTGGCGTCGCCTCCCTGAATCACGCCGATATTGCTCGTGCCGCGCAGGCCATTCTTGAGAACCAGCCCGTGCCAGCCGTTCTTCACCAGATCGGCGATCGCGATCGAGGCGACGGCGATGGCGTTGACGCCGTCTTCGGGGTGTCCGCCGGCGTGACTGGCAATGCCGTCGATTTCGATAAATAGCTCATATCCCCCCGTCGCACCGATGCAGGTGATTTGTGCATCGCCGCCGTCCCAGTTGAAACAAAGTTTGGGTTTGCCGAGTTTGTTGATCGAGACGTGCCTCGCACCGAGCAGGCCGATTTCCTCCTGCACCGGCCAGAACAACGTCAACGGCGGATAGGGCAGATTCTGTTTCAGGATTTCGAGAATCGCCGTCAGCACGATGGCGGCTCCGGCGCGGTTATCGCCGCCGAGCGCGGTGAGCGGCGACTTGGATACGATCTTATTGCCGCGTAATACCGGTTGAGCACCGACACAGAGCGGGACCGTATCGATGTGCCCCATCAGCATCCGTCGCGGCCCCGATTTGGTTCCCGGCAGTTTGACGATGAGATTGCCGACTTCGCCGCCGTACGTGCTGAGCTTATGGGCGCGATCGTAAGAAATCGCCGAGGCGGGAATGCCCGCTTCGACCAATTTCTGCTCGATATAGCCGGCGATCGCCTTTTCCTGGCAGCTTTTGCCGGCAATGGCGATCATATCGATGACCCGCTCGACAGCTTTTCGCTCGTTAAACGTGATGGACGCAGTCGATCCTGTCGACGAAGAAGGCATGTTGGATGTTTCCCGAACGTGTGCAAGTCGTGGGCGGCTGGAACGGATTAAATGGTCTCATGAAACCGGTTGTGCCTGCCGGCAATCCTGCAAAATTCAGCGGACGTCGCCGCGCACAGAGATTGAGTCAGATGTATTGAACCGGCGAATTGTAAAAAAACGGATCGTGAACGGGAATGTTCACGATCCGTTTTGCAGATGAAAAGTGAATGTTCGCCGGCAGCGGCCGATCTCACCGGATAAACCCGCGAAGCAGAACAGGGTTTATGCACGTCGGTTTCGTCGATTGCGGTCGGATCCGACATGACGGTTGGCGAGCGCGATTACTTCGCGGCCGGCGGTTTGACTTCTTTAAGACCGTAGCGGTGCGTCTCGGAATTCAGCAGGATTTTGGGACTGTGATACAAGCACTGGTACAGCACGTTCTTGAAATTCGTACTCCCGGACTTATAGCCGCGGCCCAGAATTTTTTCGTGCAGTTCGCTGAGTTTAAGCCCCTTCTTGTTTTCGGCGAGAAGATCCAGCACATGGGCGTGCAGCGATTTTTTATTACGAGCCCGGAGGGCTCGTTGGCCGACGGGAACCGCCAGCGAGACGCTCTTGGTGCCGTTGATTTGATCGATCTCGCGCTGAACGAGGTTCAGTTTTGCGGCGAGCTTGTCCCGTTCTCTTTCGAGTTTAGTCAGACTGGTTTTCTTTTTCGCCAGCATCTTTTCCAGATCACTAACGGACAAATCGTTGCGACCGTTCATGTTCGACTCCTATGATTATGTTGCATCATTCTTAATGATTCTAACACAACCTCTGTGCCTGGCGATTTTCTGCCGGATTTGCGACATAAATAACAAGCACAACCGGTTGTGTTAGAGTCTCTTAAATAGATTACGAATGCTGTCGGTGATCGTTCATCAGCGCACGGCATGCGGGTTTCGATAGTAACGATTAACGATTCACGAGCGGCCTCACCACTTCACCTGCTATCTGCAATATACACGATTTCCCAAGAAATCAAAGTTAAACGGAGAGCCGTTTTAATTTTTCTTCAATAATTCGAGTGCGATAACCGCTAGAGAATTGCTATTGTCAACCAGCGACGCCGCTAGGAGATTCTGTGGTGTGGGTGCGTGCAGTGTTGCAAGGTTGGATCTGACCCCGCTTCAGCGAGGATCTATTTGCTGTTGGCTCTCACAGGGCTCGTGGTTCGACATTCATTCCGGGCATACATGGTCAACGCACTCTTCACGCCAGTTTTAGTTAGCGAAGGGCGCTGACTGACTCGATTCCACAACCAAACGGTAACGAATCCTCGCATGACCTCGGCGCAGTTCGCGATAGTCGACCCGTTTCGCGACACAACAGACGAGGGCATTGGGAGGGAAAGTCGACGCCGAGTCTTTCCCAACTGTCGACGGCCTTTCATCTGTGAGCCTACGAGCTTACGAAAAATTCATTTTCCTTAATTTCGTCAATTTTCATTCCGGCGCAGGCTGCGCGCGGCACGATGAAATGCATCTTGTTCAAAACACCTAATTTGACTACAAGGGCCGGCGCGGATCAATCATTTTCTGCTCGTACAGCAAAACGGACGTTTTCCTGTAACGGCTCGCCGGAATTCGGATTTCGTTCCAAGCGAGTCATTTGCGCCGCGGAAATTCGACGAACACGAGCCCGTGAGGGAACGATCGCGCGGGTCGTTCGGCAAGACGTGGATGTGCGACCGAGTGACGCGGCCAGAATGCGCTCCGAATAAGATATTCGACAGACCAAGTTCTATTGCGGGAACAACGGCGGTATGGAACGGGAGTTATGCTCCGTCGACTGAGAACGTTGAAGCACGTTGTGGGAGGATTGATCGCTCTGCCGCTGCTCTTAAGCGCGGTGGAAGTCGGGATGCGAATACACTCCGCCTGTAAGAGTTCTCAAGCGACGGGTGCGACGCCGCGGCATCCGTTGATCGTCGATTCCGCTCTGGCATTTCAGACGCTCAGGCCGTTGCAGACGCTAAAGGTGGAAGTACCGGCGCTGGCTCAACCGGTCGAGATCGAGACGAACAGTTTCGGCATCCGCGGACCGGAGCCGGGCGTCCCCAAGCCGATGGGCGTCTATCGGATTCTCTGCCTCGGCGACGAATCGGTCGCCGGGTTCGAGTCGACGTTTGCCGATCTCTGGACCTCGCGCTTGCAGCAGTATTTGCAGCGGCGGTCAAACTTTCAGATCGAAGTGGTGAACGCGGGCATTCCCGGTTATTGTCCGTTGTTGTCGTATTTGCAGTACAAACACACATTGAGCAGTTTACAACCCGACCTGGTCATCTTGACCTATCAGATGAACGACGTGGCCGACGACCACCGCTATCGCCGATTTACGCGGCTCGACGAACGAGGCTTGCCGATAGCCTGTTCGTCGCCGAGCGAACCGTCGAGCCATCAGGAGTGGTGGAAGGAACTTTCGCGCGATTTGAAAATCGCCAAGTGGTGTGCCGCGACGTTCGGTAATGTGTTGAACCGTCAGGTGACGGTCGACGGCGATCTCGAGCAGGATTTGAACTCGCCGCAGTGGACGTATCGCTGGTTGGAATCCATTCCGGCGGAGTGGGAGTTTTCAGTTCAACAATCATTCGAGCCGATCGGTCAACTGGAACAGTTGACGCGAGAGACGCAGGCGCAGTTTCTGCTCGCGATTGTGCCGGCGCCGTGGCAGATTTCCGCCGAGGCGAGCAACGGTCCGGGCGTTCGCTCGCAGGTAGGGGTCGGCGAATCATCGCATCTGACCAGCCGCGAACCGTTCGAACGAATTCTAAAATACGCCGAGACGCATCGCCTTCGGGCGATCGATCCCTCGACGGCGTTTTTGAATTTCGATGGGGCGGAGCGGCTGTATTTGCAGCAGTATCCGCAATTTTCGCGCATCGGTCATGCTTTTTTTGCACGCGAATTGGCGTATCATGTGGTGGATCACGTTCCCGGACCCTGGTCGCGGCCCTCGGTGGAAATGACGCCGGTTCCCTTGTCGCAACGAGCGAAACCACGACAATAAACATTGATCATCCAATTACCCGATGGACGTTTTCCATCGCATCATGTCCGCGAGCTGGATTACGAGACTCCAACACAACCGGTGGTGCTTGCAGCGATTCACACCAAAGGAAGAACATGAATTCGTACGAGAACACCTGCCGCTACTTTTATCAGGCCGCGGAACTGATGGGCCTGACGTCGAACATGCGCAAGCTGTTGCAGACGCCGCTACGAGAGGTGAAAGTGCAGGTCGGGCTGGAGATGGACAACGGCGAGATCGGCACCTATATCGGTTATCGCGTACAGCACGATGCTTCGCGCGGGCCGATGAAAGGGGGATTGCGATTTCACCCCGAGGTCGACGCCGAGGAAGTCCTCTCGCTGGCGACGCTGATGACCTGGAAGACGGCGATTGTGAATTTGCCGTACGGCGGCGCCAAAGGGGGGATTTCCGTCAATGTCCGCGACTTAAGCGCCGGAGAGCTGGAACGCCTGACGCGTAAATTCATCGATGAACTTCACGATATGATCGGTCCCGATAAGGATATTCCCGCTCCCGACATGGGAACCAACGCCCAAATCATGGCGTGGATCATGAACCAGTATCAAAAGTATCACGGATTTAACCCGGCGTGCGTCACCGGGAAACCGCTGGAATTACATGGTTCCGAGGGACGGGAAGAAGCCACCGGACGCGGCGTCGTCATCGTCACCGCCGCGATGCTCGAACGGCTGCACATGAAATTCGAAGATGTGACCTTCGCGCTGCAAGGCTTCGGCAACGTGGGAAGTTACACCGCTCGTTTTTTGCACGAACACGGCGCGAAAATTCTCGGCGTCACCGACGCCAACGGCGGCGTGTGGAATAAGAACGGGCTCGATATCCTCAAATTGCTCGAATTCGCTAACGTGAATGGAGGCGTCAAAGGCTTTCCCGAATCGGAACCGCTGTCGAATGAAGAGCTGCTGGCGGCACCGGTCGACGTCCTCATTCCTGCGGCCTTGGGCGGCGTGTTGACGGGGGAAAACGCTAAAGACGTGCGGGCGAAGTACGTCGTCGAAGCCGCGAACGGCCCCGTCACGGCCGAGGCGGATCAAATTTTCGCCGATCGCGAAATCGTGGTCCTGCCCGACGTGCTGGTGAACGCGGGGGGCGTGACTGTCAGTTATTTTGAGTGGGTGCAGAATCGTCAGCACTTTCGCTGGGATTTAATCCGCGTCCGCAATGAACTCGAACGTATCATGAAGGAAAGTTTCAATCGCGTCTGGAATATCGCGACCGAAAAGAAGGTGCCGCTTCGGGTGGCCGCCTATCTGCTGGGTATCGGGCGAGTCGGCCGCGCAACCGTATTAGGAGGAATTTAATGGCTGCCGTGGCCGAGAAACTGCTGAAAGATTGCCCCATATTTCATGGATTGGAGGCGAGCGACTTATCGGTGATCGCCGAGATGCTGCGCGTCCAAAAAATGCCCGCCGGCTGGCAGGTGCTGCACGAGGGAGATTTCGAACAGGCGTTGTGGATCATCAGCGAAGGACAGTGCGCCGTCATGAAAGGCCCGCGCGAAACCGAACAGCAATTGGCCGTTCTCGACCCTTATTCGGTGTTCGGAGAAATGTCTTTTTTCACGGCGGGACCACACTCGGCATCGGTGAAGACGCTTAAAGAAAGCGAGTTGCTGTACTTGACCCGCGAGCAGTTCGAGGTTTTGCTGCAGACCAATCCCAAGGCCGCGCATCGCATGGCGGTGAATACGATCGGAATTCTGGCGGATCGCGTCAGGCGGATGGACGAATGGACCAAGAACCTGGTGCTTTCGGCGGGAAAAGATGAACATCAGGCCGAATGGCTGGAATTTCGAGCCAAATTGTATCGGGATTGGCAGTTTTAGTCACTCGAACACAACCGGTTGCGCCTGTTAAATGGTTCAAATTCAGCGGAAAATCGCAGGATGATTTAAAGGGCGGGTCGATCGGCCGCGATATTTCGCGGGAACCCGTTGTCGCGAACTTTGCTCGAAGAGCGCGTGTCAAATACTTGCAGCGCGACTGTCGGGGAGTTATCGTAGGGGCCTGAAGCGGATGAGACGGCCGTTTCGTACGGCGCGTCGGCAGTTTTTTGTGATTATGGTGGCTGTAGCTCAGGAGTTAGAGCGCCGGTCTGTGGCACCGGAGGTCGCGGGTGCGAAGCCCGTCAGCCACCCCTGATGGTCAAGCGGAATGCCGCTGATCAACCGTTTCAATCAATCCCCGGGTTTGACCCGGGGATTTTTTTTGCCTGTGCGCAACCCGTTGTCGCCCCGCGTCATTGGTCCGAAGCGGTCGAAGAAGTGTCGCGAAGTGGAGGGGCGGCCGTTCCAACCGTAAACCACAAAGGTTTTGCTGCGGCGGTTCTGTTACGTATAATTCAGTTTATATCGAAGAACGGTCTCCGCGGGCGCTTCCCGCAAACGGCTCGCGGCCCAACAGCGGGACGACTCATATCATAACGTCCGGAGTCTGACGGGGGTTCGCCCCAAAACGGTGTACGCGAAAAGCGGTATGGGAGAAAATCGCGTTTTCGTGTTAGGATGGCGCGTGCATCAGGGATGAGCCAACTGTCTTGAGAAGGAGATGCCGTTCGGGAGGTTCGTCGAGAAGGAAATCGAACCGATGAGTGAACGTAGAATTTCCAATCCGTTCGGGACAAAATCAATCGGCGTCCCCGTCGCCTGGGGAATCCTCTCGATCCTGCTCGTCATCTTCGTTTCGGGTCTCCAGGCACAACGGCAACAGGTTATTCGTCAGAAGGAGGGCGGCAGTGCCTCCTCGAACAACCGTCAGACCGAAATTCTCACTCAGCACGTCTTCCGCAGCCGTCGCCAGCAGGTGATGCTCAAACGCGGCCTCGATGCACTCGACGCCAAACAAACGTCCGAAGGTCTGACTCTTCTGCAACGCCTGCTCACGCAGGGGGAAGACGGTTTCATCTGGCTCGACGACGAACAACGTTTGACGAGCGTCCGTCAGGAAGTCATTCGGCGGTTCGACCGGTTCACCCCCGCCGAACAAAAGTATTACGAGCAACTCTTTGGCTCCGAAGCCGAAATCCTGTTGGAAACGGCGAATCGTCAGCAGGATTTCCGGGCGTATCAGGAACTCTGCCGAAAATATCTGCATACCCTAGCCGGTTTTCACGCCGCCAATCGACTAGCGACGAAGTGGCTCGATCAAGGACGTCCGTTGCCCGCGGCACAGATATGGGAACACCTCTACCGCACCTCCGCCCATCGACGCCGCATGACCGACATGATTCGCATCAAGCTGATGATCTCCTGGCGGGCCGTCGGCGACGAAGAGAAAGTCACCGAGTGGAGACGTCGCCTTGAGGGAAAGCGAACCGTCAGCCTCGGCGGACGCGAGGGAACCGCCGACGAATGGCTTAAAAAGCCCGTCTTGACGTCGTATCTCTCCCCCCGAAAATCCGGCGCGGCGACGGCCGACCGCCATCCCTCGTCCAAAGACGCACGTTTTTCAGTCGCCAGCGCACCGTACTGGCGTCCGCAGTGGTCGCATTCCTTTCGTATCTGGAAGTCGACATTCGGAGAATCGTTGCTCTCGAAATGGGAACAGGATCAATCCTCGAGTTTGAGCCCGCTGTCGGTCAGCAATTTCCCGCTCGCCGTCCGCGGCGCCATTTACATCCGCAGTCCGCAAGGCGTGCTGGCCATCGACAAACGCGACGGACGTCTTCTGTGGGAATACGCGGCGGAAAGTTCGCTGTCGCAGCTCATCGGCGATCGGGACGAGGAAGGGCAAGGACCGCAAGATCGGCGATCGCGTTCACCGTTGCGCAGCGTGCAGATCGACTACGCCTACGCGAACAATTCCCTCATGGGAACACTGACGAGCGACGGCGAGCGACTGTACGCCGTCGATGGAAATCGCCTGAAGCGCTACAGTCACCGGCAATCGGGCGGCGCGAACCCGCAATTGCTCGACGACGACCATATTGCCGAAATCGAACGCCGCGGCATCAATCGTCTGGTAGCCCTGCCGCTGGAACCGGTCGGCGCGCCGCCGGCGACGATCGATCAGCCCGTTCAAAAAATTCCGCTCTGGTCAATCGGCGGACAACCGCGAGGAACCGAAAACGCGCCGCTCGCGGGTCATTTTTTTCTCGGCCCGCCGGTCGCCATGGGCGGCGTGCTGTATGTTCTCGCCGAGGTCGATCGGCAGATCAATCTGATCGCGCTCGCGCCGGAGACCGGGGACGTGTTGTGGTCGCAGGGATTGTGTTTCGTCGATAACCCGATCGGCATCGATTCGCGCCGCAGCCTGCTCTCGTGTACGCCGATTCCGGCGCAGGGGGTTTTACTCTGTCCCACGCATCTGCAATCGCTGATCGCCGTCGATGCACACTCGGGATCGCTCTTATGGGCGGCCCGGTTGGGCGACGGCTCGTTCGAGCCGGACATGAATCGCTGGCCGAACGTGTCGGTCTCGGGTTCGGCGATTTATCCGTTTGTCGAAAAAGTGATCGTGGACGGTCACCGCATCTTGCACCTGCCTCACGACAGCGAATCGATTTCGTGTCTCGACCTGTCGACCGGCAATTTGATATGGCAGGTTCCCGCCGAAGATACCGATTATCTCGCCGCGATCGATCGGGGCGTCGTGCTGGCGGTCGGAAGGCGTTTCACGCGCGGGCTGTCGCTGGCGACCGGCGACGAACTCTGGTCGACGTGGCTGGGAACGCCTTCGGGGCAGGGGGTGCAAATCGGCTCGTCCTATCTCGTGCCGCTCGAACGGGGACGGATCGCGAATCTTGATATTATCAACGGACGAGAAATCGGCGTGTCCCGTGAAGAATCGTATCAGAACGTGTTCGACGACTCGAATGCCGGCCCATCGAATCATCGCGAAAACGCCGCGCGCGAAAGCCTTCCCTGGCGGCCCGGCAACCTCATCGCCGACGGCGCGCAGGTCATTTCGGTCGGATTGCGCGACGTGACGGCGTTTCCGCAGGCCGCGGCCCGGCTCAAGCAAGTCCACGAGCAATTAGAAACCCAGAAAAATTCGACCGAACTGGAACTGCTCACCGCCGAGCTCGAACTGACATTGGGATATTTTCCCGAAGCGCGGCAACGTCTGGTGCGGCTGCTGGGGAGTTCGCGGGCAAAACCACTCCAGTCGCGAATTGAATCGTCGCTGCGGGCGTTGCTCTATGCCGAGCTGAAAGAAAACGACGGCGACCACGGCGCTCTCCTCTCGCAGTTGTCGGTGCTGAGCCATAATCCGGTCGAGAAAGCGAGGTATCTCACGTATAAAGCCGAAGCCGATTTGAAACAGGGAGACATGGAAGGCGTCCTGCAGGCGTGCAGCGAATTCGCCGAACTGGACCTGCCGGAACTGATTCCCTCCAGCGAAAATCCGGAACATTGGATCTCCGCGGGGAGTTGGATTCCCGGCGTCATCGAGCGGGTCCAACAACAAATCGGTTCGAGCGACGTCGACCGCTTGTGGACGCACATCGACGAAGAACAACAAACGGTGCTGGCGTCACACGACGTCGCCGCTCTGCAGAACTTCCTGCTCGTCTACGCGCAATGGCCGCAAGCCGCCGCAGTGCGGTTGGAACTGGCTCAGCGCTGTTTCGATCGGGGTGACTACCAGGCGGCGGAATTGTATTTGCTGCCGGCGAGGAAATCGGAATCTCCCACCGTCGCCGCGGAAGCGACCCGTCTGCTGTTCGAAATCTGGACGACCGCCGGATTGAAGCACGAAGCCGTCGATCTGTTGCTCGAACTGGGAACGCGTTACCACGACGTGACTCTCGCCGACGGCCAGACCGGCAAAGCATATGCTCAGCGCGCGACCCGGGGACCAATGGCCGAACTGGCGCAGCGGCGCGTTGCGGTCCCCTGGAGAGTCGATCGCGTCAATATTCGCGGAACGCTCTCCCCGGACGTGATGCTCACCCCCGGCGACGATCATCAATTCACCGACAGCGGTCCCTATCTGCGGCTGGCGTACGACAAGTACCGCCGACGATTCCCCATGCCGGAAAACAGCTCGCTGTATTTGTTGGACAAGGGGACGAATCAAGGGGGGCAATTTGCGGTCATCAATAAGCATCTCGGTCTGATCGTCGGCGAAATCGACGTCGAATCGAATTATAACTACTCTTCCGCCGGCAGCGATTGTCACATCGGTCACTTTTTCCCATTAGGAACGATCGGCAGAATGCACGGCATCTCGCTGCTCGAACACCAGACCGGCAAGCCGGCCTGGACTGTCGACCTCGAGACGCAGTTCGGCCGGAACGAAGTCGTGCGCGTGGGACCGGTCACACCGTCGCATTGCATCTTTCAGACGCGGCAGGCGCTCATTGCCGTCGATCCGGCGTCGGGAAAAATTCTGTGGCAGCGCAGCGACCTGTTGCCCACGAGCGGGCTGACGAGCGACAACTCCGCCGGTCTCATCGGCGACGAACGCGTGCTGGTGATGTTTCACGCCGACCGGAAGCGATACACGGTTTACGAAACGGCGACCGGGGAAGTTGTGCGTTACGGTCAACTCGACATCGATTCCCGCCATCAGCGGACGGTGTTTGGAAGAAAACTGTTTTATCTGACTGGATCGGACGGCGAAAAAAAAATGAGAATTTGGGATCCGCTGACCGATCGATTCGATCTGGAGGAATCGGTCAACGACCATCACCAGTCCTATCAGACCGGCGACAACGAGTTGTTGCTGATTAACGCCGCGAATCAATTGAAAATCGTCGACTTAGATACCGCAAAGGTTTCGCTGTCGATGCAGTTGTCGACGAAGCAGTTGACGAATCTGAATTATCTGCGGACGTTCCGCGATCGCGATCACTATTACATCAACTTTCAAGAGGCGGTCCGCTTCTTGAACACCCAACAACGCACCAGCTTCTATGCCACCGACACGTTCTTGCCGCCGGTGCACGTTCAAGGAACGTTGTGGTGCGTCGATCGCAAGACCGGCGAGATCGCCTGGGAGCGCACGCTGCCGCAGCGAACGATTTTGCAGCTCGACGAGTATCAGTTGCCGTTTTTGGTGCTGATGAGCAAGGAACGCGGTCAATCGGACAGCACCCGGCAATCGCTGTCCGTGGAAGCGATCGACATCGCGACCGGCGAGACCATCGGCCGATGCGAGAACCTGTTTCCCGATAAAATGGTCAAGCTGAAGTACGATCGCAACAACGGCAAGCTCACGCTGTTCGGCATCAAAAGCGAAGTCGAACTCACCTTTGACCGCGCCCGCCAGCAAGTGCCGAGTGGTGATGAGCCGTTGTGAAAGCCCGCGAGTCCTCGTTCTCAAGTTCCCGCTTCGCCTTCTTTCTCCCTCTCCCTTTGGGAGAGGGTTGGGGTGAGGGTGCCTTTTCTCGCAGCGCTCCGCTACGGAAACCCTCCGCGTCGCGGCGAACCGGATTTATCCACTCTGGCTCTTGACTCTCGTCCTACGACTCTTGACTCGCAACCGGGTGTGGCAATTTTCACTGGCGCGATCTGCGGGGAATAGGTAAGCTGTTGT
>JBBECD010000236.1:11214-59919 GCA_040881995.1 Planctomycetaceae bacterium | reverse complement strand
GCCGACCTCTCCCGGAGGGAGAGGTGAAGAGGTGCGCTTCGCGTCCGACAGTCCGGTGTCATGACACCGTCAGACTCTTTAAATCGGTTCTTCCTCAATTTCCGTGGCTGGGGCTGTTGAGGCTGGTTTTTGACTGATGTTTTCGCCGACGGATGGCTGGGGTCGAGGCTTTGCGCGCCCCCGGCGAAACTTATCAACCACGTTCGAGCCGGGGGCTCGAAGACTTTGCCTCTGCCACACATCCCCGGGTGCCGGGTTAAATGAGTCCGCGCGATGTGAAAATCCCCCACGACGAACGGGTGGATCTTACCAGCAGACCATAATACCGGTGGTATCAGGGGCACAACGAAAGAACAACGAACTTCCCCGCCTCACATCCGCCGGATGCAGCACTGCTTGAACTTCTTGCCGCTGCCGCAGGGGCAGAGATCGTTTCGGCCGATTTTGTTGGCTCGGCCTTTGCTGTAGATGCGCGGCTGCTCGAAACCAGGCTCGGCATCGGCGTAGGCGATGGCTTTTGAACTTCCGACGCTCAGGAGACTCCGAATGATCTGCGCGGGGTCGCTGAGGCAATTCTCGGGGAGCGCTGAGCGGATGCGCTGCACCATGGCGTCTCGTTCTTCGTCCGGTATGGCGGCTGAGATCGGCAAGGCGGCGCCGCCGGTCATCGCGAAGTCGTCGAAGAGGAACAGCCGCGAGGCCATAACGAAGCCGGGTTTAATCGTGGTGCTCATCGCCAGGTCGACCACCAGACGTGTTTCGTCGGTCAGGAGATCCCGCACGTGCATCCCCAGGCCGCGGTCGACCGATTCGACAACGAATACGGAGTAAACGGCGTTCTGCACCGCCAGCAGGCAGGTCATTTCGTCCGAGTCGGGCTCGGGAGGATTTTCGATTAAGAACCGGTCGATCGCATTGCGTCCGTTCCGGCGAATGTTGTGAATGCAGTAGTCCAGCAGAACCGCCGATTCGATTTCGGCGTCGAAGACGATGGTGTCCCCCTGCAACAGGCCGAGCTTTCGTCCTCCGTTATGGACGTCGTTCTTAGAAATCAAATTCAGGAATTTGCTGTTGAGGCGTTGGCTGACTTCTCGCAGGGATTTGTAGCGAGCGACGAGGGACTCGCGGTTGACGTCGTCAGCGGTTTTGTTTCGTGAAAGCATTTTCAGCCAGTTCATGGGATACGAGTCCTTTCGTAGATGATGACAACCCGAATTGATAGGCCCGCTGGGACATCACTCGTAGCGCTCCGTCACCGCGACGCCAATGGTATACCAAGTGCAAGCGGCGTTGACCAGTGAGAAGGGTTGGCGATCGCAGCGAAAGTGGTGTCCTAACTTGGGTGGCACGTCCCGGAGTCTTCGACGGGCGTGTCGATTGCTGAAGAGAACCACGCCCTTCGCACGGTATTGCATCCGAACAGCCGCTCAGGGACGTGCTACCCGCTGAACTCTTCCAAATTAGGACACCACCGGAGAATGCGAGGCTGTGTTATTCTTTCTCCGGCGCTGCGTCTTCAGGAGTCGCTGTTCCCTCGGCTTCGGACTCGGTTTCGGTAACAGGGGGCGGATTGCCCGCCGCGCCTTTCTTGAGCGAATCGAGCGCTTCCTGAAACACCCGGTGTTCTTTCGAACGCGTCGGGTCGGACTTGGTGTCCTCCACACCCTTCTTAAGTCCTTTCTCGAATACCTGGAGATCTTCCAACTGTATGGAGTCGAGTTCAGTCAGTGGTGCAATAGTCTCGGTCTCCTCTTCGGTCGAGATGCTCACCACGTCGGGATCCTCGCCGATGCCATAATACACGTACATTTCGCGATTCGTCAGTGGATTGAGAGAGAACCAACTGTAAACTTCCATCCGTTTGGCGCCGTTGAGGAGTCGTTTCCCGGAGACGTCTTCCACGCGGGGCGCCTTGCCGCCGACGGCCGCTTTGACGTCGGCGGTTTTCACGTCGTTGCCGGCTTGCTCGTTGGTTCTTAGCTTCTCGATCAATGAGTCGTAAGCCCCGGTGTGGGCGCTGCGCGCCGTGTACTCGATTCCCACGAGCACCAGGAGAATGAGGATTCCTCCCCAGACCACGACTCGTTCGATCGGGTTGCGCGGCTTGCCGGACTTGGGTTGTGCGGACGACGGGGAGGCTTCAGGATTGGCGGACATGTTGGCTGTCTTTCTGGTTGGGAGATCAAGAAAGCAAACATCAGAATTTCGACTCAGCGAGCTCAGGAATTCTCGCACCGCCTCTGTGTATGCGATTTTTGCAAGCACAACCGGCTGTGTTGGATTCGCTAAGATAACATTTTTTTCTGCGGTGTGTAAGTCCCCGTCTTTTTTTTGCCGCATGGAGAAGGTCTGCGCGGAACGGCCTCTGCGGCACGCCTGCGTTCGTCGCGGCGCGAGAAATCATCATCGCCAAAAAAAAGAAATGACTCGCTGAATCGTGTTGATTTTTTGTTGATTGTACGGTACGTTGCTTTGAATGAATCAAATTCTTATCGAAAGTTTCCTCCCAGCAAATTCCAGGGCATTCGAAGGTGCGGTGTCGCGAGCTGGGGCGTATGATTTCGTTAGTTGTCGGCCGCATTTGTCGGCCACAGTTTTTGATGTTCTGTGGGAGATTGTAGTTGTCTTCATTTCGCTAGCCAGGAGTTATTGTCATGAGAACTGCAAAAAAGGGATTTACACTGATCGAGTTGCTGGTCGTGATCGCGATCATCGCCGTGTTGATCGCGCTGCTGCTGCCCGCCGTGCAGCAGGCGCGGGAAGCGGCTCGGCGGACGCAGTGCAAGAACAATATGAAGCAACTCGGCCTCGGCTTGCACAACTATCACGACACGTTCACAATATTTCCTTCGGGCTTGTTCACGGGCCCGTATGCCAGTCCCGGCATTTCAGGGCTGCGTGGCAGCGCCTGGCTGCACCACATCATGCCGTACATCGATCAGGCGAACTTCTATAACGCGCAGCTTGTGCCGTTTATGGTGGCGGGAGGGGTTCCCGGCTCGGACAATGAGATTTACCGCGTGCCGTTGCGTAACACTCCCATGGCGGTCTTCCTCTGCCCCTCCGATCCGTCACAGATCTCGCTCAGCAACGATAACGGCTTCTGCGGCAATTATGTGGCGTGCAACGGCTCGACCGACCTGGGCGGCCCTTTCCCGGACTTTATCGATCCGGGGCTGCCGTTGAACGGCATGTTCTATTACGCCTCTCGCCTCGGCATTCGGAACGTGGTCGACGGCACTTCGAACACGATTATGATTGGAGAGATCATTCAGCGGGGGATCACCAAATGCTGTTGGGACGTCGGGAATTATTATAACCCATTCTGGGGGGGCGCCTTTTTCTCGACATTGGCGGGTCCCAACACCACGCTGCCGGATCGAATCTACCAGTGCAAATCGACGACGTGGCCGGGCGCGCCCTGCACCAGCATCGGCCCTACAGCGAACGCCGTTTCGTTTGCGAGGAGCATGCACGTGGGGGGTGCGCAATTCGTGCTGGCGGATGGGTCGGTGCGGTTCATTTCCACCAACATCAACCAGGCGACCTTCCAGGCCCTCGGCACCGTCAACGGCCGAGAGGTTCTCGGGGAATTTTAACCGGCGGTCAAATCACCGCGTTTGAAGCTCGGCGTTCGTTGCCCTCTTCCCCGCTCCCGCGGGGTGAGGGCGAACGCTTCGGCCGGCATGCGATAGCGAAATCAATCGTTCCTTCCGTCAAACGGCACGTTACCGACCGAATAGTACGAAACGCGGCCGCGGTACGCGCGAGTTCGCAAATCTCGGCGCGGTTCGACCGGTTCCAACACCATTCAATTTTTCAACGAGAGCAGGTAGCGGGAATGCAGTACCTCAAGTCGGTCGGTCTTTCGATGGGGCTTACATTGGCGATCTTCGGGTGCGGAGGCGACGACGGACCGAACCTCTATGACGTCAATATCGATGTCACGCTGGACGGCAAGCCGGTTCCCACCGGAGACATCACGTTCGTCGCCACCGCGGCGGGAGAAAAGCCCTATGCGGGCAAGATCGTCGACGGAAAGAGCACGTTCCAATCCGAGGCCGGCAACAAGCGAGTCGAGATTTCGAGCATGCAAGTGGTGCCGGGCAAGCAAGTCGCCGGCGGAACTCCGGGAGATAATGTGCCGGGCGAGGCCATCGAAGAACAGATCCCGGAGAAATACAACCGAAATACGACGTTGACTGCCGAGGTGAAAGCCGGCGGCGATAACACCTTCACTTTCGATTTGAAAACGGCGGAGTGAACCCGCCCCCAGGCCGGGTCACTTCAGGCCTAAAAGCGTGTTGAAAAATGGGCGGCACTTAGTGGCACTGGCGGCTTGCCCGCCAGTGTGAACGACTGGGTGGCTGGGGTCGAGGCTTTGCGAGCCCCCAGCGAGACCGCGATTACGAATCCAGCCGAGCGAATATCGTTTTAAGATACGCAAAATCGGCGGTCGTGAGCCGAATGCATTCACCGACCGGCCGATGGTATTCGGTATGGAGCGTGTAAAAACCGCGGTAGCCTGCGTCGTGGACGGTGCGGACGAAATCCGGAATGGGGGCGATGCCGTCGGCCAGCGGGCAATATTGGGTACGCCACTGCTGTTGTCCGATCTCATCGCGATCGCCTTTTTCCCATTGAAAATTCTTGAGGGCGACGAGCGAAATCCAGGGGGTGAGCAAGTCGATCGCCTGGCTCCAGCCTCCTGCACCGCCGGTGATGGTCATGTGATGGGAATCGAGATACGCGCCGATGCGATCGGGCGGGATGTCGCGGATGAGCTGATGCAGCATGAAGCCGTTCGATGGAATCGTCCCCCCGGAATGAACGTGGACGCAGGGGCGGACGTCGTACTTGGCGGCCAGGTCCGCGACGGCGTCGAGTTGTCGCCGGACGTCGTCCAAACGCTGGGACAACTTTCCGAACTCGCCGACCGGGTAATAGCCCAGTTTGATCCGCTGGATATTGAGTTTCTGGCAGGTTTCCAAAATGGCCCGCGCGTTGTCGTCGGGTGAAGTGATCGCCGTCGTGAGCATCATGATTTCGAGACCATGATCCCGCGCGGCTGTAGCGGCTTCGGGGAGTTCCGCTTTGACGTTCTCGGGGGCGACGTGCCCGCCGGGACGGACGGTGAGGTCGAGTCCGTCGACGCCCATTTCTCGAAAGGTTTTGCAGACCTCGGGAATAGGGAGTTCCTGAAAATGTTCGGTGTATGTGCAAACCTTCGGCCTGGTCTTGGGTGCCGCGTCGTCGGCCCGCAGCGGCATCGCCACCGTCGCCAAGCCGGAGGCGATGGCGAGCCGCAGGAAGTCTCTTCGCTTCACGTCGCGATAGTTCGCGTCACTCGTCGTCTGGTTTGTCTCCATAACGATCGTCTCCGGTGTGTTGAGTTCGCGGAATTGATTTCGGATTCAAGGCGTCCCGTATCATAACGTTCTGGAGAATGAATTTCCCGCGAGCGTCCCGTTCATTCGCGCCGATGGGGCGGCCGTGCGTCTCCTTGACAAGTCTCCGGCGACTCACGATGCTCTCTCGTTGCGGATTTTCTCGCATCGGACGCCGAACCTCGTTCTGCAACCCGGTTCTTACGGATCGTTCATATTTCGGCAAGGACTGCACATGGCCATGATCATTAGCGGCTTGGGGACTGCTGTCCCGGCGGCGCGGGTCGCACAATCGATGGCCTACGAGTTGACGCATCATTTGTGTTGCGACTCCGATGAACAACGGCGCGTAATGGAACTGATTTACCAGGGGGCCGGCGTCCAGGCGCGGGGAACCGTCGCCATCGGTGAGGACGAATCCGTCGGCGACGATTCAATACGTTTTTACCCGCCGCGGAGCGATGCCGACGATCGCGGTCCCACCACGCGGGCGCGGATGGAAAAATACGAAGATCACGCATTGGATCTGGCGCTCGAATCGTGCCGAGACGCATTGGCACAATCGGGGCAGGACGTCGCCGCGATCACGCATCTGGTGACGGTCTCATGCAGCGGCTTTCATGCTCCGGGGTTTGATATCGGATTGATCGATGAGTTGGAACTCTCCCGCGACACGTCGCGGACGCACGTCGGCTTCATGGGGTGTCACGGTTCGTTCAACGCCTTGCGGGTGGCGAAGGCTTACGTCGACGCCGATCCCGATGCGGTGGTCTTGATTTGTTCCGTCGAGTTGTGCAGCCTGCATCATCATTACGGATGGTCGACGGAAAAAGTGATCGCGAATGCGCTGTTCGCCGACGGTTCGGGAGCCGCGATTTGCCGCCGGGCTGCGGACGGCCGGTTGCCATCGACGGCGCAATATCAACTGATTCGCAACGGTTCGCATGTGGTGCCGGGGACGGCCGGCGCGATGAGTTGGCGCATCGGCGATCATGGGTTCGAGATGACGTTATCGCAGAAGGTGCCGGCGTTGATCGAGGAGTATCTTCCCGGCTGGATGTCGTCGTTTCTGGCAAAAGAGGGACTAACGGCCGCAGACGTTCGCGGCTGGGCCATTCACCCCGGCGGTCCGCGAATTCTCGATGCCTGCGTAAACGCCCTATCGTTGAGAAATAACGACGTCGCGGCGGCACGGGAAATTCTTGCGGAGTACGGCAACATGTCCTCGGCGACGGTTCTGTTTCTGCTCAACCGTCTGAAGCAGCGGCCTTTGGAGGGGCCGGTGGTGGCGCTGGGGTTTGGTCCCGGTTTGACGATCGAGGCGATGCTGCTACATTCACAGGCGTGAACGGCGGAGTGAGGGGTGGCCCAGTGGTCGTGACGGCGAGAAAATGCCCGTTCAGGTCGAAAAATTGGATTAGTCAAATTTTTAGGATTATTCGCTTGAAAAATGATTTCGATTGCCGGTAAGATGGGGACTGTCCGCGTTGCCAGTGATTCCGATTTTTCCAGTTCGAGCCGATTTGATTCGAACGTTTTTAGCGACGGCAGGGGTTTTACTGTCAGACGCCCGTTTGTGCGAACATGGCGTCGCTTTGTGAAAGTATTCAACTTTGATTACAAATTCTTGTAACAGGTGTAAAAACATGCGAGTTTTACAGGTGATGTTGATTGCTGGGTTGATTTATGCGGGAACAGCCCGTCAGGCGCTTTGGGCGGACTATGCTCTCTCGGATTTTACGGATGAGATCACTAATTTGAAGGTGGGTACGGAATATGCTGGCACGCATTCGTATGACCTAAAACACCACAGTATTACAGAGACTCGTACAGGAGTTAACGCGGGAAATTTTCACGACAATATCCTCAACAATCCTGACGTCCTGTCCGGAGCTGATGTGAAATTGTTCTTCATGTATTGCATCGATCTGACTCATACGATCAACCTTAACACAAGTTATGATGCGGAAATCAATTTAGATGGATTCGTTACCAACCACCTTGCGAGTGGAACAACCGGTTCAGGGGCGATTACAACAACTCCTACCAGCGGCGTCCTGGCAAAAGCAGGTGAAATTGGCTATCTGATGAAGAATGTCGCATCGACATTGTACTCGGCAGCACCCGGCTTTCCCGGGGTTGATACGTTGGATCCGCAACAGGTTGGCTTGCAGGCCGCAATTTGGAAACTGGTGTATGGTGATAATTTCATAATGAAAACCAGTGGCTATACAGACACTTCTGTCAATGCGTACAACGATTATTTGGGCTTGGTGAGCACGGGCGATTTCAGCGACTATATCAATGATGTGCTTTGGATTAACGTAAAGAACAAGAGCAACGGTGTATACAGGCAGGCACAGGTCGGATACATTCTTGGTATGGAAACAACAGACATTGACGAAGTCCCCGTCCCCACAACCCTTACCATGCTCTTCAGCCTCGTGGGAACTGGTTTGCTCGGACGATTCGGCAAGCGGTACTTCAAGCGAAACCAAGTCGCCGCCTGATTGCCGTTAGCCGTCGGTTGCGGTTGGACTGAAACGACAATTGAAAATATAAAAGCGGTCGCGGAGATAAACTCTGCGGCCGCTTTTTTTCGTTGCTCTCCGTGTTTCAGGGGAAAGAAAAAACGTGTCGGACGGGTCGCTCGCCCTCCGGCACGGATGACTTTCGTATCTCAGTTCTTGCTGCGATTACTTCTTTTTCTGCTCCCACCGGCTCTTCATGAACTTGAGCGCCTTCGTCACCAGGTATTCTTCGCTGGGAAACATGCGACGCCAAATCTTTGTGGCGGCGGCGAGGTCGGGGAGGGCCAGGCCGAAGGCTTCGACGACGAACCAGCCGTCGTAGTTGATCTCTCTCAGGCCGGCAAACGAGGTGTTCCAGTCGACCCCCCCCTCCCCCGGCGTCGAGCGGTCGTTTTCCGAAATGTGCACGTGCACCATTTGGTCGGCACAGGTCTTGAGCGCTTTCTTGATATCCTTTTCTTCGATGTTCGCGTGAAACGTGTCGTACATCATCTTTAAATGCTTGTGATTCACTTCACGGGTGAACCGCGAGCAATCTTCGGCACAATTGAGAAAATAACATTCGAAACGGTTCAAGTATTCGAGCACCAGCGTCACGCCCCGCTTTTCGGCATGGTCGGCGAGTTTGGCCAGAACGTCCTGGCCGCGCTTCCATTCCTCTTCGGTCCGTCCTTTGCCGGTGAATTCACCCAGCGCCGAATGAAACGGTCCGCACAGTTTGTCGGCACCCATCGCGGCGCAGATGTCGACGACCTTCTTCAGCCGGCTTAAGGCCGCTTTGCGGACGGCGGCCTGCGGCGAGATCGGGTTCGCGTCGCCGGTGCTGACGGTGACGGCGGTTCGCTCCAGCCCCAGGCCGTCGAGTTTCGCGCCCAGCCTTTTGTAATTCTTCAACGTCATCTCGAACACCGGAATCTCGACGCCGTCGTAGCCCCATTCTTTAATATCGGCGAGGAGCGGGTCGTGCTCGGGAGTGACTTCCGTCGCCCAGAGCAGCATATTCATGCCGTACTTCATGATGCATGTCCTTTGTTGAATGAACCGAGTGATGTGAATAAATCATGCCGCCGGCGGGCACCGGTCTCGCCTGTTGTCATGTCGTCGCGAGTTTCGTCGGTGAAGTGAGTCGGAGGGAGAAGTTCCTCGAGGCGACGAGAGACGAGTTCGCGCCCGGCCCGCAACACGCTTTCCGCCGCGCTCGGAAGCGGACTCAGTTTGATGCGGCACATCACTTGATTCAAGCGTACCAGCAAACTTTTTGGGTCGAGATAGTCGCGGAGAAACTGTTCGCGCTTGAAGAGCGGAATGAAAATTTCCAGCCGCGACGTCGGATGCTTCGCCATGCGGTTGATCACGGACTGGATCGGTGCAGGGTCGACCGTGGAAATCGCTGCATAATATTCATCGAGCAATCGGGGCGATTCCGCGATCAGACAGCCGTCGAGCAGCATCTCGGTGACGACGTGGCCGAGGACCGAAGTGCGGACGTTATCGCGTCCGGTGAGAATCCGTCGGAACGACAACGTCAATTGTCCCGAGACTTCGACGAACGCCCGCGTCGTATGAAACCAGTCGTCGTCGTGCAGATGCTGCAGCACTCCCGCCGCGATTTCACGCTCGACCCCCGCGGCTTCGTCGAGGAATCTCAGCACGCGCTGGGAGTGCATTCGCGTCGCGCGGTCGGCGACCGAGAGCCAGTCGGGAACCGCCGTCCCCGCCAGAAAGTAGGGACGCTCGAGAAATCGCATTCCGTGCGCATAGTAGTTCATGGGGAGTCGTCTGTTTTCTTCGGAGACTGTCGAGACCGGCCCATCATAATGCATGTCGGCTCGATTTGCCAAATCCGCGAGAAAGCGGGCAGTGGGTCATTTTGAAACAACGGTTGGGGGTGGCACGCTCTGAGGCTTTGGGAAGGGCGTGGTTTTCACACTTGAGAACCACGCCCTTCGAGGACTCAGGGACGTGCCACCCAAACTGACCCCCTACGGAAAAGCGGAACCTTCCGCAGCATTCGATGCAAAGGTTCCGCATTTCGCGAGTCTTATTGAAAAGCAAAATCGGGATAAACCGCGAATAATCAGTCTGGCAGGTGACCGCTCGAAGTCCTACAATTCCACCGTAATTTTTTAGAGACTCTAACACAACCGGTTGTGCCTGTTAAAAATCCCTCAAATTCAGCGTAAAATCGCTACGCGCAGAGGTTGTGTCAGGATCGTTTAGAAAGCATGGAAGGCATGACCGACGAACGACATCGCGACTCCGACGAGATTCCCGTGATTACCCCTGCACGGGTCGATATCATTGATACGCGTGACGAGGGACGCGACTGGTACGAACGAGAACCGGTCCGATCCTATCCCCCGGCCGCCCGGCGGAGCCTGCGCTGGCCGATCGGGTTGTTCGTTGCGACCTGTATCTCGACGTTTTTTACCGGAATGATTCCTGGGGGCGGCGCTCCCGATCCGACCCTGTTCTGGAACGCGCCTGAGGCGTTAAGGACGCAGCTCATACAAAATGGGGCGATCTTCTCCGGATCGTTGATGTTGATTCTGTTCTGTCACGAAATGGGACATTACCTGCAGGCAAAACGACACGGGGTCCATGCCACGTTTCCCTATTTCATTCCGATGCCATTCACCCCTTTCGGGACGATGGGGGCGGTCATTTTTCAGGAGCCGGGGGTCGCCGATCGTCGGCAGATGTTCGACATCGCCGTCAGCGGTCCCATCGCGGGGCTGATCGTCGCCTTGCCCATTGCCTTTTGGGGCGTGCAACAATCGGTCGTGGCTCAATTTGCGCCGGGGCGGAACGCCATGTCGTACGGCGATCCGTTGATTTTGAAATGGATGATCGCGGCGAAGCACGGGGCACTGGCGCAGAATCAAGATATTCTGCTGAATAACAACCCGCTGCTGTTCGCGGGCTGGGTGGGCATCTTCATCACCGCTTTGAATTTGTTGCCGGTCAGTCAGCTCGACGGCGGACATATTCTATATACCCTCTTGGGGCGCCCCGCGCGCCGCGTCGCCAAGCTGTTCATGTTGGGGGCGTTGATCTACATGATGATGACCGACAACTGGGCTTATTTCTTCATGTGGTTTCTGGTGCTGATGATGGGTGTCTCGCATCCCCCGACGACAAACGACCGCATGCAGATCGGCAGACTGCGCACGGTCGTCGGCTGGGTGACGCTGGCATTCATCATCGTCGGGTTCACACCGATGCCGTTGCAGTTTCGCTGATCGAGCGGGCGATCGGCGAACGAAGATTAAACGTCCGGGAGAAAGGTCGGGGCGGAAGATTCAGGGTATCAGCTTTTCTTCGAGGTGAATCTCATCATCGGTGACCCCCGCCTGCCGGAGCGCTTCGAGCAGTTCCATTTCGGTGCTGACGCGCGACGAACCTCGGCGAGAAATCAACACGCGTAAACCCGCCTCGTTCGGTGTGATCTGTTGCGACCGTTTGACGATCTCGTTGATTCCGATCGGTTGCCAGTCTGGCGATTCGTCGTTGCCGGGAGAATTGGCGGCGATGAAAAGTTCTCGTTCATCGATCAGCACATGTAACAGTCGGGGACTTGGTGTTTCGCCGGAATTTTCAGCCTCTTGAGAATTGGCGGTTTCCCCGTTTTGAGAATCGTCCGGCGCGTTCTCATCGACCCGGCCGGAGGACGTGCGGAATTTGGCGTTCGATTCCGGGGCCATGACTTTGACGGTCGTCTCGTCGACGTCCTCGGAGGTATCGGCCGGCGGACCGCTCTCTGTCCCTATCCGCGGGCTGCCCCCCGGGAAGAAGCCGAGTTCGTGGCCGAAGAAATAGAGGATCGCCAAAATGGTGACCGGTCCCCAAAAAACGACTCGTTTGGCTGTGATCAACCGTCTCTTGGCCATGTGATGTCTCCTCCCGTCGAACGGGTTATGAAAATCAGCGTTTTTGCATCCAAACGCGGCGTCGATAGCGAATCGACCGGGTTGTCACGTTTACAAGTTCGGGGAACTCTGTCATCATCCGGAATGGCCGTGATTTCATCAAGAGGGGTTTTGCTTCGAGAAAACATCGATTGGCCACGGGTAAACGGATGTTATATCCGGAAAACGTCCGATAGTAATAGAACGGCATTCCGATTTGTTGCAGTGGGCTTCCTGGTTTATGACCGACGTTCGAAAGCCGAGGCGACGTCGCCCCAGCGCGGGTGATCGCGACACGATTGTTGACCGATTTAACGCAACCGCTGGGCGTCGCGCTGGTTCCGCAAGCGTCGAAGATTTTCGACAGGTCCCTTCCGGTTGTGCTGAAGCTTTAAAAAACTTTCGGCCGATTCGATCTCGATACGCAACAGATAAGGAATGCCGATGTCGAAGGTTTTTGGTACGTATCTCCCGAGATTTCCGTGGCTGGGAGAATTGACCGCCCGGCTTTCGTTGCCGATTTATACGTATCTGTTCAATCGCGGCGATTTGCGCTCAATCACATCGCCGCAAGCCGAACAAATTATGAACCGCGTGCAGCGCAAAGTGGCAGCGGGTGAAACCGCGATTGTCGCCGGGCTGGGCATCGCCGGACATAACGCGGGTTCGTCGCTGCTCGAGATTTCGCGGGGTCGTGGAATTCAACTGATCTGCAATAATGAAGAAGAGCGGTACACGGGGATCAAGCATTTCTCCGGTTACCCCGATCTGTCGCTTCAGGAACTTCAGAACGCCATGAACGAGCGGGGCTTGTCGCTCGATGACGTCGACGCCTGGGCGTTGAGTTGGGATTACCTCGGCATCTCGCCGTTTGCGCTCAAACATCTGATGAATCAGTTCCCCGCCGGGCTGCAACTGCTGAACTCGAGGAGTTTTCCCAAGTGGGATTTCTGGAAGACCGGTCGCCGTGCGCGCGCCTTCACGAAGTACCTGACCGAGAAGTTCGGACTGAAGAAAAAACCGACGATGCTGATGCTGCCGCATCACGAAAACCATGCGTCGTTTTCGTACGCCGTTTCTCCGTTCGGGGATAGTTCCGAGCCCACGCTGGTGATCGTGCTCGACGGCTGGGGAGACCGCGGGTCGATGTCGGTTTACAGGGGGGATCGGGGCGGGTTTCATCAACTCTACTCGAACGAAAGTTTGTGCGATTCGCTGGGCTGTTTTTATTCGCTCATCAGTTCCACGCAAGGAGGCTGGACGACTCTTAGCAGCGAAGGCCGCTACATGGGAGCGGTCGCGTGGGGCGATCAGGACCGTTTGACCAATCCGTATTACAAGCGGCTGCGTCAGATCTTTTATTTCGCCGAACAAGGCAGGATCTATATCAACCGCACGATGACGAACTGGCAGAATACGGGTGAAGTCACGCCGTATACGCAGATGTTGAAGGAGATCATCGGCGAGCCGATTCCCGCCGCGAACATGTGGAATCCCGATGCCGTACTCAACGTCGCCGAAGTGCAGCATTCGCAGATCACCCGACGGCGGGTGGATGTCGCGGCGGCGTGCCAGTTGGTGTTCGAGGACGGGATCTTCCATATCGTCGATCACTACATTCGCACGACCGGCGTTTCGCAACTCGTGATGACCGGCGGCACGGCCCTCAATTGCCTGTCGAACATGCATCTGATCGAAAAGTTCGACGAGAGCTGGTACGAAAGAAATCTCGGTAAGACGGCCCGATTGAATCTGTGGGTTCCGCCGGTGCCGGGGGATGCCGGCGTGACGATCGGAGCGGCTTACAGTTTGGCGATGCGCTGCGGTTACAAGGCGGGCCATAAGCTGGATCATGCGTTTTATTGCGGCAAGGCCGCCGCGTCGTCGGAAATACTCGACGCCATCAACGGCGACGACGAAATCGGTTACGAAGAGTTGGGGAACATCAATCTACCCGAGGATCTGGAATCGATCGCCGGCCTGATGGCGTATGTCATTTCGAATGACGGCGTGGTGGGGATGTTCCAGGGGGCGGCGGAAACCGGCCCTCGCGCACTGGGACACCGATCGATTCTGGCGAATCCCTGCAATCCGAAAACGCTCGATAACATCAATCGCCTCGTCAAGTTTCGCGAACCGATCCGCCCGCTTGCGCCGATGGTCACGCGCGAACAAGCGGAGAAATTCTTCGAACTCTCTCCGGGAGCAGCGAGTGACGACTACAACGCCTACAACTACATGGTGCTCACCACGATGGCCCGCCCCCTGGCCTATGAGAGAACTCCGGCGATCGTGCATAAGGATGGAACCGCCCGCATTCAGATCGTACGGCGGGAGACCGACCCGCTGATTTACGCGTACCTCAAAGCGATGGGGCGCCGGGTGGGTGCGGAAGTCTCGGTCAACACGTCTCTCAACGTCGGCGGCCCGATCGTGCAGACGCCGGTTCAAGCGCTGGAAGCGATGAAGCGGGCCAAAGCATTAACGACGATGGTGATGGTCGGCGAAACCGGAGAGACTTTTCTGGTCTGGCATCACGACAAATCGCCCCCCAAGGATGGCGGCGCGCAGTTGCTGCGCTGGGTCGCCGAGCATCGTTCGCGACTAGCGGTTCCGGCGTAGTTCTCGATAGGCGACGCGGTGACGGCGCGACTCACTTTGTTCTTCTCGCGGGGGCGAATGAGATGGGCAATGCGGGTGATCGCTCTATTTTCACTGCGCGTCATTTTCTTCGTCGTTTGCGCCGAGTGATATTCTCATTCTTTTCCTGCACGTCCGCGTTCAGGTGATAGACTTAAGCGTGCGTTCCTGCGTCGCGGGCCGTCGTTTTCGACGGCACCGTTGGGCCGTTTCGGTTGTTCGAGACAGCGCAGTCACGTTCGCCGGTTTACTCCTTGCAGTGCGGATGAGGTGGAGATGCTCACAAGACGTCGCTGGTTTCGATCGTTGGTTGTGGGAAGCGTTTGCTTTCTGGTGTGCGGAAGCGTCGGATATTATCTCAAGGCGCAAAATGGATTTCGCCGGTATCCGCCGCGCGTGGAGATTCTCCCTCCGCCGCCGGAGGAAGAACCCATCGTGGAATTGCTCCCGACACCCGACGTCATGTCGGAGGAATCGTTCGCGGATCGAGACGATCCGATTCTTGGGACTCCGCTGGCGGAAATTGTCCCGTCGCCACGCGATGTTCCTCAGACGCTCGAAATTCCGCTGATCGACCTGTCGCGGCCGGATTCGAATTCAGTCGGCCTGCCGATGACGTTGACCGCGGTCGTTCCGACGCGCGTGCAAACGGGGACGGGAGCCACGTTCCAATTGCGGATTGCCAACACCGGCGAGCAGGCGATGACCGACACCGAGATCGCCTGCCATTTCAGCGGCTCGCTGGCATTTCCGGGGAGCAACATCCAGCACGTCAAACGGCCGCTGAGTTTCCTCAAGCAAAACGATTCCCGTGAGGTCATGCTCACGCTGGTGGGAACCGAGCCGGGGTGGGGGCTGTGCCGGTTCATTCTCACGGCGAAAGGAATCGAGCCGATCGAACAGCAATATCAAATTCAGGTGATTCCGCGCGTGTGGGATCTGAGCCTGATCGGGCCCGAAACCCGCGCGGCGGGACAGCGTTCCGAATTCATGCTGCGGTTGTCGAACCGGACCGCGGAGGATCTGCACGGGCTTGAAATCGGCATGGTCTCGGCGGCGATTCTGAAACCCACGGCGTTCGGCGAAGGAGCGCAGCAGAACGGTTCCGAGTCCCTCTGGAAGCCGAGCGATCTCGCACCGGGTCAAACGCTGATGTTGCCGTTCGAATTTCTATGTGCCGCTCCGTCGGAACAGGCGTGCGTTTCGGTCTGGGTGACGGGGGAATCGATTCCGGCAGATAAGATCGATGCCTGTCTCACCATTACACCGCCGCACGATCAATTCGGCATCGATTTCGCCGATCTTCACGATCCCGTCCGCCGCGGGGATGAAATCGTCTACGAAGGCCGAATTGAAAACCGTTCGCTGCAAGCGTTACACGACGTCCATTTTCTGTTGGAGTCGACGTCGGAGGTCGCGTTGACCGCGGTCGAAACCGAATGGGAACCGGCGTATCTCATGCTGCCGAAATTCGAATGGCAGAGCGAACAACACCGGCTGCAAAGCGGCCATCTCGCCGAATTTCCGCCGAATGCCCGGTTGAAACTCATCGTAAAGGCCCGCGGAGCGGAAACGGGCGATGCCCAGCTTCGCCTTGACGTCGCTGCGAAAGAACTTTCGTCACCGCTGACGTTTACGGAGTTTACGTCGGTCGCGGCGCCGCTGCCGTGACGCGGCAAATCTGATGTTGACGGCCTGAGAGAGCCCTCATAGACTTCGAGAGAAGGGATAAATCCAGGTCGAGACATCAGTTAAAGGAATCCTGCGTGAGCGTGTCGTCATCATCCGACATGACGAAGCCGACTGCCATGACGAATGTTCCGGCTCCGGAACCTCGGCATGAGTCGTGGAAGACCGTTCTTCCCAGTTGGTTCCTCTCCGCCTGCGTTCACGCCACCATCGCCGTGCTGCTGATCTGGTTTCTGCGTCCGCAGACTTCGGGCGGACTGGGAGACGATGACGCCGACTTTCGCAACGTCGGTTTGTACGTCGTCCCTGCCGAGCAGGAAACGGAAACCGAGACCGAACCGGAAACGGAGTCGGATGAAGAAACGCTCGAGCCCCCCGCGAGCGCGTCGCTGTTAAGCAAATCGAAGTTGCCGCAGGAGATGCCGACGCTGTCAGACGATCCGCCCGTCGACTTGCCCGACGTGAAAGAGCAGACGCGGATTTTGGGGCCGGGGAAAGTGGGAAACCCGCTGGCGTCCGGCGCGAGCGATCTCGACGGTCTCATTCGTCCCAACGGCAAACCGAATAGCGTGTCGGGTACGCCGAGCGAGGCTCAGCCGGCGGCGGTAAAGTTTTTCGGTGCCGAAGGGCAAGGGAGCCGGTTCGTCTATGTGATCGATTCGTCGAGCAGCATGGCCGAGTTCGGCGCGATGCGGATGGCGAAAGCGCAGTTGATGACGAGTCTGGGACAGATCCAGGGGGATCAGGAATTTCAGATCGTCTTCTATAATACCGAATATCGCAGCCTGACGGTGGGCAACAAACCGGCCCAACTGATGCCGGCAACAGCAATCAACCGCACATTGGCCCGGCAGTTCATCGATGCTGTGCAACCGAACGGCGGGACGAACCACAAGCCGGCGATCGAGTTGGCGCTCTCGTTTAAACCGGACGTCATCTTTTTATTAACGGATGCCGGCCAACCCATTTTGACCCCGCGGGATTTGCAGACCATCAAGCAGATCAACCGCGGGAAAGCCACGATTCATACCGTCGCCTTCGGCGACGGGGTGCAACTTCAGTCGAACGATTCCCAGGCCGACAATTTTCTGCAGAAGCTGGCGCGACAAAACGGCGGTTCGTATGTGTACCGGGACGTCCGGGAGTTTCAACGACGGTGACGCGACGTCGCGTGACGTGCCCAATGTCCGACGTTCGCTGTTTCCGGAGTGTGGCCTCAATTCATGAAGTTCGTCTTGATCCGATTACTTGCGCAGCAGTTGCATCCACGTTTTGATGGAGGTCGATCGGCGTTTTGGTGCGGAATGTTGTCGGTAATCATTATCGGCGGCGGCGCAGGATCAATTCGCGGCGAAGATCGCCTGTTCTTCGAGCTGGAGGACTCCGGCGGCCGGGGGACCGTGACCGGCACGATCATGAACGTCACCGGAAAGAAGATTGTGTTCCGCACCGGGACCGGAGCCACGCGCGAGTTTTCCACGTCGGAAGTCCTCGAACTGGAAACGTCTCAATCCGACGCCCAACGCGACGGGAAAAAGCTGTTGCACGAGGGGAAAACGGCGGAGGCCATGACCGCCTTTACCGCCGCGTTGGAACAGGAACAGCGAAGCTGGATGCGGCGGGAAATTCTCGCCGACATGATTCGCTGCGCGATGCGGCTGGGAAACTATGCCCAGGCCGGCACGCGGTTTTTGTTGCTGCTGCAGAGCGACCCCGAGACGTCGCATTTCGATTTGATTCCGCTGCAATGGTCCCCGTTCGATCGCAATCCGGCCTGGGTGAACGAAGCCGAACGCTGGATCGAGATGTCGCAGCCCGCCGCGCAGTTAATGGGGGCGAGCGTGTTGCTCGAAGAATCGGTCTCCGCGGTGAATGCCGAGCGGGTGCTCGAAAAGCTGGACACCCATCCCGATCGCCGCGTGGCGTATCTCGCGCGGATGCAGTTGTGGCGGCTGCGGATCAAGTCGGGAGACATCACCGCGTCGCAGCCGCTGCGCTGGCAAAGCAGCATCGACGAACTTCCCGAGGAATTGCGGTACGGCGGATACTTTTTATTAGGGCAGGCCTATCTGCAGCGCGGCGCCCGCAGCAGTGCCGTCGCGGCGTTTTTGTGGTTGCCGATGACCGACGCGCCCGATCATCGCCTGTCGGCCCGCGCACTGCTGGAAGCCGCCGAGACGCTCGGAAGCATCGGCCAGGCCGATGAAGCGAGTCATCTGTATCAAGAATTGCTAAAGCGTTATAACGACACCACGATGGCCCAGGACGCCAGACAGATGTTGGAGGAGTTGACTTCGGAAGCAAACTGAATACTGCGGGTGGCTGGGGCGCCGTGGGACGAAAAATAAACGACAAAACAACGAGTACACAGGAGACTCTCAGTCAAAGTCACGCGATATGGCCCCAGCCGAGGTGTGAACACGGCGGGCGGTGACCTTCGACTGGGGCCATGAGGGGGTTTCGCCGACCATCACTTCACGACGATGGGATCACGTTCCCTATTTAACGATTCACTTGCGCCCCAGCCACCCGTCGAAACGAATGAGTCGAGTCGTACGGCGTTCATTTTTATTCTTTTGATGGTGTCGATCGATGATAACAAAAATGAGTCTTGTCGCCGGTGCGGGACTGCTGGCCCAATCGGACATGCTGCGCGAAATCATCTCCGCCAGCGGCACGATCGGCGTGCTGATCGTCATCTTAAGCCTGTTCATGGTCGCGATGATCATCGAACATCTGCTCACGTTGCGCAACAACGCACAAGTGCCGCGACGGCTGACCGACCTGCTGCGTCAATCGCTGGAAGAAAAGCGTTTCGCCGACGCGAAACAAGCCTGCATCGAACGGGACTGTCTGCTCGGGCAGATCGTGCACGCGGGACTGGAGGAGTTGCCGATGGGATATTCCGCCGTCGAAAAATCGATGGAGGATGCCTGTCAGGAGCAGTCCGCGCGCCTGCTGAGAAAGATCGAATACCTTTCGGTGATCGGCACGATCGCGCCGATGCTGGGGCTGTTGGGAACGGTCTGGGGCATGATCCTGGCCTTTATGGAGTTCGAACAGAAAGCCAATCCGCAGGTCGCCGAACTCGCTCCCGGAATCTACAAAGCGCTGGTGACGACGCTCGAAGGTCTCAGCGTCGCCATTCCCGCGCTCGCCTTTTATGCGTTCTTCCGCAACCGCGTCGACGAACTCGTCGCTCGCGCGGCGAGAACGGCGGAGCATCTGTTCGCCGAGATGCGGCGACGTCAACATCTCGAACGCCGGGCCGCGAAGGGGGCGCAGGCGGCAGCGTCGGCGCCGCCATCGAGCGAACATCGTCCGCGGATTCCTCCGGTCGCGTTGGAACGGGACGTAAAATAGGATCGGCGTGGGTGGCACGTCCCTGAGCATTGCGAAGGGCGTGGTCTTCTGCGAAAAACACGCCCTTCGAAGACTCAGGGACGTGCCACCCGACTGAATAATCATGATCGAAAGAAAGCGCACGCGGTGAGAATTCCTTCTTCGACGTCTCGATCGGGATTACGGTTCGATATGACGCCGCTGATCGATATCGTCTTTCAACTCATCATTTTCTTCCTGGCGGCGAGTCATTTGTCGCGGCACGAGCCGCTCAAGGAGATCGAACTCCCCGAGGTGGCCAATCGACCGGAACAGGTCGCCGCGGCTCCGAAGCGAATCATCATTACCGTTGCCGTCGATGGAACGTATACGTTGGGAGACAAAGCGATCTCCCTGGGAGAGGTCGAACAGTTATTGTTGCAGCGCAGCGGCGAATCGCCCGACGAGAAGCCCGAAGTGAGAATTCGGGCCGACCGGCAAGCCGCGTATCGGTCGGTCGAACCGCTGATGACCGCCTGCGCCCGCGCGGGGATCACGAACGTCAAATTCCCGGTGGAGAGTCCGTGAAAAGTAGGAGTAAAGGCTTTAGCCTGCCGAGTGCCCCAGAAAAGAAGTTTTGTTTTTGGATTTTCGCCCCAAAGGGGCAGTCACAAACCAGTGTCAGAGCAATCTTCGATTGACAGATCGTCTTTAAGTTTTCCGGCCCAAAGGGCCAGCAGGTCTTCTAGCCAGGGGCGCAGCCCCTGGGAATCGTCCCTCAGCACGATCTTCAGGCCCAACGGGCCGGCAGATCGAACAACGATCAAAAAAACGATCTGTTGGCCCGAGAAGAGAAGTTTATTGGGACGTCTACCAGGCCCTGCGGACCTGGCTATAAGACTGGCCGGCCCCTTGGGCCTGAAGACTATTGTAGTTAGTCGTTGTATGAAGGGCTCGTCTCTTACTAAAACATCGCTTTACGGACGGAATGTAACAAGACCCGAAATGTAGCAGAAGCATCGCCATGCGAATCCCCTCTTACGTGCGACAAGGCAACCGCGAACAGCCGGCGATGACGTCGATGATCGACGTCGTCTTTCTGCTGTTGATTTTCTTCATCTGCGCCTCGGTCGGCATGACGCAGGAAGATCTGTTGTCGACGGTCCTTTCCGGAGGCGACACCGCCTCGTCGACCGAAATCGTCGAAGACAAAGTGCTGGACGATGTGTGGGTCAAAATTTCGGTGAACGACGCAGGCGCGAGCGTGATGGAACTCAACGACCGCGAATATGCCGAGTTCGACGAACTGCGCGAGACGCTGTTGCAACTGGCGGAAGCGGCGCCGGAGATCCCCGTGATCCTCGATATCGCCCCCGACGTCCCGATGGGCGAGGTGATTCGCTTGTACGACACCTGCCAGGAGGCGAAATTCGAGTCGATTCAATTCGCCGTCCGGACGCCCGCGGCGGCATCGAAAAAAACGAGGCCCGCGGAATAGCCGGCGTCGGATGACGATTTCGTCACCGAATGTCATCAATTTTCGACATTTCGTCGGTCGGTTTCGCACTCGCGTTGTCCAGATGGACCCCTTCCGATGTTGAGTTTGGGGATCTCACCGGACATTTTCGCGCAAAATTTCTCGAAATTGAGAGAATGATGTCGCGAATTCGCTTTTTGACCAGAGGTGGATTCCTAACTCCAAGAAAGTTTGAGGTTTAGGAACTCTCAGAAATTTGCAAACCGGTCCCTTGAATACCGAAAACCGATCTGGCATAGTTCATCCTTTAAGTTGGTCCGGGGTTCGACTTGAAGAACGAAGGCAATCGTAATGATGACGACGTTGGCGGCTTCGACGCTCGCCGAATTTTTTAACCGGTACGTTTCGCCGGAAATCGCCCTGAGTCTGGCGGCTGTTTTTCATGCCGTGATCCTGCTGCTGGTGTTCGCTCATGCGGCGTTCGTGTTCATCTGGCTGGAACGCAAGGTCTCCGGCCGCATTCAGGACCGTCTTGGTCCGACCCGAACGGGCGGCCGCTTCGGCTGGCTGCAAAGTCTGGCCGACGGCATCAAGCTGATTCAAAAGGAAGACCTCATTCCCCGCGACGCGGATGCCTTCTTGTTCCGGCTGGCGCCTTATCTGGCGTGTATCGCTTCGTTCGGCGGCTTCATCGTGCTGCCGTTTGCGGCGGACTGGGTCGCCGTGAGTCTCGATACGGGATTGTTTCTGCTGTTCGCGATTCTCTCGCTCGAAGTTCTCGGGATCGTGCTGGCGGGTTATTCAAGCGGATCGAAATGGTCGCTGTTCGGCGGGATGCGCGAAGCGGCTCAGATGGTGAGTTACGAAATTCCCTTGGCGATTTGCGGGCTGATTCCCATCGTCGCCGCCGGGACGCTGAACCTGACCGAAGTCGGCCGGATGCAGGTCGGCTGGTTCGTGAACTGGTTCATGTTCCACGATCCGTTCACATTTTTCGCGTTCTTCGTGTACTTCACGGTGGCGACGGCGGGTTGCAAGCGGGCGCCGTTCGATCTGGCCGAAGCGGAAAGCGAACTCGTCGGCGGGTTCCATACCGAATACAGCGGCATGCGCTGGTCGTATTTCTTCATGGCCGAATACGCCAGCATGTTGCTGGTGAGCGGCGTGGCGTCGCTGCTGTTTCTGGGGGGCTGGAGCACCGGTCTGGGGCCGATCGATCATGCCGTGTTCGTGGATTTGAAAAGCTGGAATCCGGGAATCGGCCCCGAGGGATTTGTGCTCGGCAGTTACATCAGCAATGTGATCGGCACAGCCGTGTTTCTGTCGAAGGCCTCGGTTCTGGTGTTCGTGCAGATTTGGGTTCGCTGGACGTTCCCCCGCTTGCGTATCGATCAGGTGATGACGACTTGTCTGAAATATCTGGTGCCAATGGCTTGCTTTCTGTTTCTCGGCGCCACGATGTGGCCCTTGCTGGTCGCGATGGGTCAGGGACAGAAAACGACGCTCTGGTGGCAGCCCTTGGGCGACCGCACGGTTCAGGTCCAAGAGGTTTCGCCGCACCCGTTGAACGAACCGGAAATTGAAATCGCAGATCGCGGCGAGCGCGCACTCGGCAAACCCGGCACGCAAGCCGTCGCGAATAAAGAATTATTAACCGAGGCGGCGCATTCGCCCTCGGAGCAAGGACGTCAGCCATGAACGGTGGGCAAGTTCTGTTCGGCATATTTGCGTTATTGACCTGCGGAGGAGCCGTGGCTGTGGCTTTGACGCAGAACGTCGTGCGCATGGCGTTCTGGCTGATCGTCTCGCTCGGCTCGGCGTCGGGTCTGTTTTTTCTGCTGCACGCCGACTTCGTCGGCGCAACGCAACTTTTAATCTACGTCGGCGGGACCGTCGTGCTGTTGATCTTCGGCGTGATGCTGACCACGTCGGGGCCGTTCCTGCGAATTTCGTCCTCGCCGGGCGAGTTGATGCAGTCGGCGGTCGTTGGGGTGTTGTTTATCGCGATGTTCTTTTTCACGGTCTGGTCGGTCGATTGGCAAGCCGTCGCCGATACCACTCGTGCGCACGACGCGGCGGCCGCGACGGTCGCTCTGCAAAACGATACGACGGGACGATCGATCGGAATGGCCTTTTTGGGGCCGCGTCCCGACCGCGATTTGGGGGCCGACGCGAGCCGGGGTTTATCGACCGGTTATTTCCTCCCCTTTGAAATTATCTCAATCCATCTGCTGGTCGTCTTGATCGGAGCGGCGTACCTCGCGCGAGCGAAACGTCAACAGACCGCCGTCGAAATCGGCGGCGACGCCGAGTAAGCCGGCGTAAACGTCGAAGTGAATTCGAGGGCGAAGGTCAAATCAGAATTATCGGTGAATGCAGTTGTCGTGAATACAAAGGTGATGTATGGAAGGCGTGGATCTGAAGTTGTTCCTGCTCGTCGGAGCCGTGCTGTTCGTGTGCGGAGTCATCTGTATGACCAGCAAGCGAAACGGCATCGGCGTGCTGATCGGCGTGGAACTGGTGCTCAACGCGGCGAATTTGAATTTCGTCGCCTTTTCGCGATATACCCCGCTGGGGCTCGACGGACAAATCATTGCCTTATTCGTGATCGTGCTGGCGGCGGCCGAAGCGGCCGTCGCGCTGGCCATCGCGCTCAATTTTTATAATAACCATCTGACGATCGACGTCGATCGTGCCGACGAATTGCGGGGTTGATCCATGCCGGCTGCTGATTCCGTTCAATCTTTAGGAAATACTCTGGCAATCTTGCTGGGGATTGCCTGCCTGTTGCCGCTGCTGGGGTTTCTCATCGAAATCTTCGCCGGCTATTGGAGCGACCGCCTGAGCAAGACCCCCGCGCTCATCGCCGTCGGCTGCATCGGCGGCGGCTTCGTCTGCAGCGTGTTAGCCATGGTCTTATGGGGTAACGCCACCGGTTGGGCGGCGCTGAAAGCCGACGACCACGGCGCGGCGCACCATTCCGTTCGCGACCTGGCCGCCGAGTCGCAAATGACGCTCGCTCAAGCCGAAGAGCATGGCGAGGAGCAACCTGTCGGGGCCGATCGCGCCGAAATGGAACGACACGCCGCCGCTGCTGCCGGCGCGACATTAAAGGCTCACTCCGCAACGGGTGACGAGCAGCATGATGAAGAAACGGCTACGGGAATAATCCCCGCGCACGCCGTGTTTAGCGGCACGATTTATCGGCTGGCGAAGTTCGGCGAGCTGGACATTACCGTCGATTATTACATCGACAGTCTGACGCTGGTGATGTTCTTGATGGTCACGTTGATCGCCACGTGCATTCACATCTTCGCCATCGGTTACATGAGCGGAGAACTGACGCACGAATACGTCGATCACGCGGTGCATCTGCCGGACGGCCGTCATCTGCATCGGCCGGGACGGCATTATCTCTTCTTCGCCTACATGTCGCTGTTCTGCTTTTCGATGCTCGGGCTGGTCTATTCCGGCAGCATTTTCCTCGTCTTCGTCTTCTGGGAACTGGTCGGCATCTGCAGTTATCTGCTGATCGGTTTTTACGTCGAACGGAAGTCGGCCAACGTCGCGGCCAATAAAGCCTTCATCATGAACCGCGTCGGGGACTTCGGTTTCCTGATCGGACTCATGATTCTCTGGACCTCGTTCGGCACCTTCCGCTTCGCCGAGAATATCGATGAGCACGGGCATGCTCAGGGGGGACTGTTTCACATGTTGCGCGGCGACGACGGGCTGATGATGGTCTCGTCCGGTACGGACGAGGTCATCCTGCATGAAGAACATGGCGAGCCGCTCGTTGACGAAAACGAAGAACCGCGCACGATTCCGTACTCTCTGCTGGTGATCGCCGGGTTGGGGATTTTCGCGGGCTGCGTCGGCAAGAGCGCCCAGTTTCCGCTACAGACCTGGCTGCCCGACGCGATGGAAGGTCCGACGCCGGTCTCGGCGTTGGTGCACTCGGCGACGATGGTCGCCGCCGGCGTGTATCTCGCCGGGCGATTTTTCCCGATGTTTACGACCGAAGTGCTGCTGGTGATCGCCTATACGGGCTGCATCACGCTGTTTATCGCGGCGACGATTGCCATTGTGGCGACCGACATCAAGCGCGTGCTTGCCTATTCGACGATCAGTCAGTTGGGCTACATGATGCTGGCGATCGGCGTCGGCGGGTGGGGAGCGGGACTGTTCCATCTCATCACGCACGCTTTTTTCAAATCGCTGATGTTCCTCGCCTCGGGAAGCGTGATTTTCGGCTGTCATCACGAGCAGGAAATGCCCAAGATGGGGGGGCTGTGGCGGAAGATGCCGATCACCGCCCTCACGATGCTCGTCGGCGTAATCGCGATCGCCGGGCTGGCGATTCCCGTGACGATCATGGGGGCGCGAATCGCCTTTTCGGGTTATCATTCCAAAGATGCGATTGTGGCGACGGCGCTGGCCTTTACCGAAGCCAACAGCATGCACTTTTTGTTGTTTCTGGCTCCGCTGGTGACGGCGGGGATCACGGCGTTTTACATGTTCCGCCTGTGGTTTTATACGTTCGCGGGCGACCCGCGCGACAAGCACGTCTACGATCACGCTCACGAATCTCCCAAAGTGATGACCGTCCCCCTGCTCGTCTTGAGCCTGCTGGCGGCGGGGTGCGCCATCGGCGGCGAATCGGGCGTGCTCTATCAATTGCTGATCAACAGCGAACCGATCGGCGTCGCCGGCGGACGCATGGCGGCCGCCAGCGGTATCAATCTTCCCAGTCACGAAGCGATTCACCTGGTGCACGCACAAGCGGGGACGTGGGCGTTAATCGTGGCGGTGTTGGGGGCATTCACGGCGTATGCGTTTTACGGCGCCCGCTGGGTGAATCCAGCGGAAGTGGGGCAAAGCTTCCCCGGGCTGTATCGGTTCCTGGTCGAGAAATGGCAATTCGATGCCTTATACGACGTCATGTTTGTGCGGCCGGTCCGCATTATCGCCGGCTGGTTTGTGATCGTCGATCGCGTTGTGCTGGACGGTTTTTTGCACGCGGCGGCGGGTTCGGTGATTCACCTGTCGAAGTGGGATCGACGCTTTGACGAATCGATCATCGACGGTTTCGCCAATCTGCTGGGCGATGTGACGTTTGGCATCGGCCGATCGTTCAGGCGAGTGCAAACGGGAATGTTACGGCAATACATCACGTTTATCGCTTTGGGCGTGCTGGCGCTCTTCGTGTTGATGCTGAGCTTTTTTCCGGTTTAGCGATGCGGCAGATCTTTTTGCCTTTGCCGATGAGAAAATAGAAACGTTTCAAAAAATTCGTACCGGTTCTGAATTGAAGAACGGTAAAGCTACTGAGGGAAGCGACGGAAAATGAGTGAATTGTTGTTGACCGCGATCATTTTCACGCCCACGATCGGCGCGATCGTCTTGCTGTTGTTTCATCCCCGCTCCGACGAGTCGATGAAGAACTGGGGGCTGTTCGTCACCGCCGTCACGTTCGTGCTGACGCTGTTCCTGCTCAAGGACTTCGACACGGCCAATCCGGACATGCAATTTTCGACATCTATCCCGTGGATTCCGCATTGGGGGGTCAACTATCAACTCGGCGTCGACGGCATCAGCCTGCCGCTCGTGCTGCTCACGAGCCTGATCAGCATGTTGGCGATGATGGCCTCGTGGAGCATCCACAAGCAGGTCAAGGGTTACCTGATGCTGTTCCTGCTGCTCGAAACCGGCATGCTCGGCGTGTTTCTCGCCCTCGACTTCTTCCTGTTCTATGTCTTCTGGGAAGTGATGCTGCTGCCGATGTATTTTCTCATCGGCATCTGGGGGGGGCCGCGAAAAGAATACGCGGCGATCAAGTTCTTCCTGTATACGCTGGTCGGCGGCGTGCTGATGTTTATCGCCATGCTGATGTTCTACTTCGGCAGCGCCGATCCTGCGCAGGGAATTCCCGCCACGTTCGATCTGTTGCGGCTCGCCGAGATCGGCCAGGGATTGGTTCCCGGAGTGGCGTTCAGTCCGACGATGCAGTCGATCGCCTTCGTATTGCTGTTCATCGGTTTTGCGATCAAGCTGCCGTCGCTGCCGTTCCACACCTGGTTGCCCGACGCCCACGTCGAAGCCCCGACGCCGATCAGTATGATTCTGGCGGGTGTGCTCTTGAAAATGGGAGGATACGGCATTCTGAGAATCGCGTTTCCGCTCTGTCCCTATGGGGCACAGTGGGGAGCGTACGCCTTGGTCGTCATCGGCGTCGTCAGCATTCTCTACGGAGCCTTCGCGGCGATGGCGCAGACCGACTTCAAACGTCTGGTCGCCTACAGTTCGGTCAGCCACATGGGCTACGTGCTCGTCGGCATGGCGGTCTGGACGATCGGCGCCGACGGCGTCACCGTGGGACGCGATTACTGGGTTCAAGGAATGAACGCCGCTATGTTCCAGATGCTCGGCCACGGCATCTCGTCGGCCGGCATGTTCTTTATCGTCGGTGTGATTTACGACCGCGTGCATCATCGCGATCTCAATAAGTTCGGCGGTCTTGCCGGTTTGATGCCGCTCTACACCGGCTTCGCCGCGGGGCTGTTCTTCGCGGGACTCGGTTTGCCGGGATTGTGCGGTTTCATCGGCGAAGTTTTTGTGACTCTGAGCGCATGGAACTATTCGAAATTGCTCGCGGTGTTTGTGGCTTCGGGCGTGATTTTGACCGCCGGTTATATTTTGTGGACGATGCAGCGAGTCTTCCTGGGACCGGAATACAAGGGACCGCATCCCGAAGCGATCACGCAAATGAACGGACGCGAAATCGTCATTGCCTCGGTGCTGCTGTTCTTCGCCGTGCTGCTGGGGGTGTTCCCCAATACGATGTTCAGCCTGATGGGGGCGTCGATGGAGCAACTCGTCGCGGCGATGGACGTCGGTTACCAGAATGCCGTTCAGACCGTTAATGACGTTCAAACGACGATGCTGAAATAAATCGACGTCGGGATTTCGCCTCAAGGTTAGTGTACGAGATCGAAGATTTACGAGACTGAAGAGATCATGACTTTTGAAGTTCTGCTCAACCAGGTCATCAGCGAGACGCTTACGGTCTCAATCAGCCGATTTGGTCCCGAACTGATCGTCAGCGCGACGATTCTTGTGTTGCTGTTGGCCCGGCTGTTCGGGATCGACCGCTGGGTGACGCCGTATTGGACGACGCTTATCGGCTGCATGATTGCGCTGGGATTCGCCACGAATCAATACCTGCAGTTACAGCAGGGCGCGATTCCTGCGGGGGATTATTTCACCGGGCTGATGATGTTCGACGGTTTGACCGTCTTCCTGCGCATCTTTCTGTTGTTGTTCATCATTCTCGTGACCGTGCTGACGGTTCTCAGCGGCATTCCCGACCTTGAGGACGGCCCCGACTTTTATACGCTGCTCCTAGGCTCCGCCATCGGCATGATGATCATGGCGGGGGCCAACCATCTCTTGATGTTGTTCGTCGGCATCGAAATGACCAGCGTCCCGAGTTACGCGATGGTCGGCTTTCTCAAAGGGCGGCGGCAAAGCAGCGAAGCGGCTCTTAAATATGTGGTCTACGGCGCCGGCGCCGCGGGAGTGATGCTGTACGGCATCAGCCTGATCGCCGGGATGTTGGGCACGGGCGAACTTCCGTTGATCGCGGAACGGATCGGCTATTTGACCGGGTCGGCCTCGAATTTCGAGAGTCCGCTGGTGCGGACGCTGATGCTGGCGATCATGATGGTCTTCGTGGGGTTGTCGTTCAAGCTGTCGCTGGTGCCGTTTCATTTCTGGTGTCCCGATGCGTTCGAAGGGGCCTCCGCCGAAGTCGCCGGTTATCTGTCGGTCGCATCGAAAGCGGCGGCGTTCGGTTTGCTGATTCGATTTTGTCTGGCGTTGATGGGGGCTCCGGGAATGGCGGCCTCCTCGCCGACGTACCTGTTTTTGGGGATCGGCCTCGGATTCATCGCCATGGTCACCGCGACTTTCGGCAATCTGGCCGCTTATACGCAGACGAACGTCAAACGCCTGCTGGCGTATTCGACGATCGCCCACGCGGGTTACATGCTGATGGCGGTCTCGTCGATGATGGTGCTGCTCAACGCACCGAAAGAGGCGGGATTCTCGGCGCTCGAACAAAGCGAACTGGCGGCGCGCAGCATCGAGGGCTTGCTGTTCTATCTCGTCGTGTATCTCTTCATGAACCTCGGAGCCTTTGCCATCGTCGCGCTCATCCGCAACGAAATCTACAGCGAAGAAATTTCCGCCTATAAAGGGCTGGCGCGGCAGACTCCCGTCTTATGCGCCTGCATGTTGATCTGCCTGTTCAGCCTCATCGGCGTGCCGCCGATGGCCGGCTTCTTCGGAAAGTTTTTCGTGTTCGCTTCGGTGTTTCAAGCGACGCGGGTGCACTGGTCGATGTGGCTGGTGTTCATCGTGGGTGCGATCAATACGGTCTTCAGCCTGTATTATTACCTGTTGGTTCTGAAAACGATGTATCTGGACGAACGGCCGGAAGGGGCGCGAACCATCAGCATCCCGCTCAACCCCAACGGGTGGTATGTCATTTTCGTGACGGCTCCCCTGCTCCTCTTGATTCTCTGCACCGAACAACTCACGCAAACGGCCCGTACCGTCGCGGCGGGATTATTTCTGTAACGTCTTCCGTCATGTCGAAGCGCGGACGCCGCTCGGCACGCGTTTCTTTCCTATGAATTCAACGTGAGAAACCGGATTTTTTTAAGGCGGATTCTGCATATGACCTCTTCCGAGTGCCATGCGAAGCTGAACGAACTGCTGATTCGGCTGAATCGCAGTTTGCTGCAATATGTGGGAGAGTCGTGGCCCTGGACGGATGCGGAATCGCAAGCGACGCTGAGCGAACTCGACGGGCTCGTCAAACGCCAGCAGAACGACGTGGCCCGGCTCGTGCAGGTGCTCCTGTCGCATCGCTGGGCGATCGACTTCAGCAATTATCCCACCGAGTTCACCGATAAGCAGTTCCTCTCGCTCAATTTTCTCTTGCCGCAAATCGTCGCGGCTGAAAAGGTCAACACATCGATCTGCGACGAAACGCGGGCGTGCTGCGGCGGCGACGAACAAATCGCCGAACTGCTCAAACAAATCACCGCGAATGAAGCCGACGGAGTCGAACGGCTCGAGAAACTGCTGAAAACCCGCAAAGCCTCCGCGGCGGCGTAGCGAACTACGAGTGCCCCATTATTTTCTGGGTGGCACGCTCTGAGGTTTTGGGAAGGGCGTGTCTGCGTTCTTAACACGCCCTTCGAAGACTCAGAGCGTGCCACCCGGTCGGAGGCAGCGAATGAAATTATTAGCGAAACGTCCGAGGGGCGCCGGAGGCGGTGACATGGAGTTAATCGACACTCACGCTCACCTCGACGAAGACGCCTTCGCCCCCGATCTCGACGAAGTGCTTTCGCATGCCGGGCAGGCGGGATTGACGGCGATCATTTCGATCGGCACGACCGCCGCCAGCAGCGTGCGGGCGATCGAACTCGCCGCCGCGTCGCCGCTGGTCTGGGCGTCCGTCGGCATTCACCCCAATTACGCCGCCGAAGCTCACCCCGGCGACTGGGAAAAAATCGAATTGCTCGCGCGGCAGCCCAAAGTCGTCGCGCTCGGCGAGACCGGACTCGACAAATACTGGGACTTCGCCCCGCTCGGCGTGCAGCGGGATTATTTCGAGCGTCACTTAAGACTGTCGCGCGAAACCGGTCTGCCGTTCATCGTCCATTGCCGCGATGCCGAGGACGAAGTCCTCGAGATGCTCGAAGCCGCCGCGAAGGAAGGTCCGCTCAACGGGGTGATGCATTCGTTCTGCGGACGCGAAGAAACCGGCCGCCGCTGCCTCGAGTGGGGGATGTATCTGTCGTTTTCGGGAATGATCACCTACAAGAAAAACGGCGTATTATTGGCGATGGCGGCACGGTTTCCCGACGACCGCATTCTCGTTGAGACCGACGCTCCCTATCTCTCACCCATCCCGCATCGCGGCAAGCGGAATGAATCGGCCTTCGTCAAGCATACGGCACAGCATCTCGCCGACGCGAAAGGCATGACGCTCGACGAACTTTCCCGCATCACAACCGAAAACGCCCGCCGCTTGTTCCGTTTCGCGGCCGGCGAGTAAACGCAAATCTTCGGCCGGATTCCCCATCGGCGGGTCGAATTTCTCCGATCGTTCGATTATGTTACCAACATGTAGGAGTACAGGCTTTAGCTGGCCCTTTCTTTTCTTCGAAGTCGATTCCATTCAGGACGGGTGCGATGGGTTGGTGGCAACGGGCATTCGCTGTGCGGCCGAGTCAGCCGTGGCATCCCACGGCTGATGAGGACGCCCTCGTCGAGACGATCGCCGCCGCGATCGTCCGCCGCGAAATGACGGCACCGGCGCTTATCGGCCTCGAAATGTCCCGCCCGCTCAATTACGTCGGCTCGCAGGCGCTGCACGTGCTGATGCCGCTGCTCTCTCCCTTCGCCGATGCGGCGACGATCACGCGGCTGGCGAACCTGCTCGAACATCGCGAAGCGGTCGATCTGATCTGCGAACGGATTGAACAACTCGATCGCCGGCGGGCAGGTCATGCGAACACGTCAGAACCGGCGGCTCAGACCGAGCATCAACAAGGATGATTTGCGATGCCTCCGATGAATCCCGACGACATGGAAGTCATTCTCGCCACCGACTGCGGCAGCACGACGACCAAGGCGATTCTGATCGAGAAAATCGGAAATGAGTATCGCCAGACGTTTCGCGGCGAAGCTCCCACAACGGTTGAAGAACCGGCCGCCGACGTCACTGTTGGCGTGGTCAATGCGATCACCGAAGTCGGCGAACTCGCCGGACGAAAGTTTATCGACGACAACGGCGAAATCATCCGGCCGCGCAACGGAAATGTCGGGTGCGATTTATATATCTCGACGTCCAGCGCCGGCGGCGGATTGCAGATGATGGTCGCGGGCGTCGTCAAGCAGATGACCGCCGCGAGTGCGAAACGGGCCGCTCTCGGCGCGGGGGCGATCGTCATGGACGTCATCGCCTGCAACGACAACCGCCCCGCTCACGAGCAGATTCAACGAATCCGCGAGTTGCGTCCCGATATGATTCTCATCTCCGGCGGAACCGACGGCGGCACGACGACGCACGTCGTGCAGCTCGCCGAACTCATCGCGCCGGCGAAGCCCCGGCCGCGGTTCGGCGGGCAGTTTCAGATGCCGGTGATTTACGCGGGGAATAAAGAAGCCGCGCATCTGGTTGAAGAGACGTTCGACGAGAGCATCGCGCTGTCGATCGTCGAGAACATCCGCCCGGTGCTCGAACGCGAAAACCTCGGCCCGGCGCGAGACCGCATTCACGATTTGTTTCTCGAACATGTGATGGCCCACGCGCCGGGATACGAGAAATTGATCAAGTGGGCCGATGCCCCGATCATGCCGACACCCGCCGCCGTGGGAAACATCCTGCAGACGATCGCCGAGAAGCAGAACATCAACGCGGTCGGCGTCGACATCGGCGGGGCGACGACCGACATGTTCAGCGTGTTCGGCGGCGTGTTCAACCGCACGGTCAGCGCGAACCTGGGGATGAGCTATTCGATCTCGAACGTCTGTGCCGAGGCGACGTTTCCGTCGATTCTCCGCTGGGTGTCGATCGAGATGGATGAGAAGGATCTGCGAAACCGCGTCAAGAACAAGATGATTCGCCCAACGACCATCCCGCAGACGATGGAATCGCTGATCTTCGAGCAGGCGGTCGCCCGCGAAGCGTTACGACTGGCGTACATCCAGCACAAGGAATTCGCGACGACGCTTAAAGGTGTGCAGCAGCAGCGGTCGGTCGGCGATACGTTCCGTCAGCAGTCTTCGGGGCAGACGCTGGTCGATAACATGGCCCTCGACCTCATCGTCGGCTCGGGGGGAGTCTTGTCGCACGCCCCGCGTCCGCAGCAGACCGCCGCCATGATGGTCGACGCCTTCGAACCGGAGGGAGTCACGACGCTGGCCAAGGACAGCATCTTCATGATGCCGCATCTCGGCGTGCTGGCGCAGGTTCATCCCAAAGCGGCGATGCAGGTGTTCGAGCGAGATTGTCTCGTCTACTTAGGGACGTGCATTGCACCGAAAGGAACGGGCAAAGAGGGACAGACCTGCTTGAAGTACGACATCAAATCGAAGTCGCTGTCAAAGTCGGGCGAGTTGAAATTCGGCGATCTGCAGATGTTCGCACTCCCCGACGGCGAGACGGCCCAATTGGCGCTCGAACCGTCGCGCGGGTTCGACGTCGGCGCCGGTGCGGGGAAACCGTGGTCGGGAAAAGCCCGCGGCGGCACGGTGGGCCTGATTTTCGACGGCCGCGGCCGGCCGTTGCAATTTCCGTCCGATGGGAGACAAACCCGCCAGCGCGTGCAGTCGTGGACCGAGGCGATGAATTTGTACGAGAAAATGTGAAAGTGTTTTGCGAAGCGGATGGGTGGCTGGGGTCGAGTCTTCGAGCCCCCAGTTCCGTCGCGATGATGAACGAGGAACAGCCTCGGAGCTTGGGAACGAGGAAAGTAAGAACGATGGCGAAGGCGTATACTCCGGGACTCAAAGTTCTGCCGAAGCTGCTCGAGCGGTCGCGGCGCATTTTGCCGATCTCGGGCGAGGTGCTGGTCACGAAAGGCCAGAAAGTCAACGCACAAGATGTGGTCGCCCGCTCGTTGATGCCCGGCGATGTCTTGCCGATCAACGTCGCGAACATGATGTCGATCTCGGCGGGGGACGTTCCCGAATGCCTCTTCAAGAAGGGCGGGGACAAAATTGAAAAGGGAGAAATCATCGGCCGTAGCAAGGGGATTTTCGGCTTTTTTCAATCCGACTTCGCTTCCCCCGTGACGGGAACCATCGAATCGATCTCGGCGGTCACCGGTCAGATGATCGTACGCGGCGCGCCGCTCGCCGTCGAAGTGACGGCGTTTCTCTCGGGGACGATCGTCGAAGTTATTCCGAAAGAGGGGGTCGTGGTCGAAGCGGTCGTGTCGCTGATTCAAGGGATCTTCGGCATCGGCGGCGAAGCGCACGGACCGCTCCGCATGGTTTGTGAAAAGCCGGAGCAGGAGTTGACCGACGATTTGATTCGCCCCGGACACAAAGGCTGCGTGCTCGTGGGTGGTTCGCGCATGACCGGTGCGGCGGCGAAACGGGCGATCGCCGTCGGCGCGGCCGGAATCATTTCCGGGGGAATGGACGATCAAGACCTCAAAGAAATTCTCGGCTACGATCTCGGCGTCGCCGTCACCGGTTCGGAACGGATCGGCACGACGTTGATTCTCACGGAAGGATTCGGCACGATCGCGATGGCGCAGCGGACGTTCAAGCTGCTGAAGTCGCGCGAAGGCGCCGACACGGCGATCAACGGCACGACGCAAATCCGCGCGGGGGTGGTCCGCCCGGTGATTGCGATTCCCTGGCCCGAAGAGAGCGATGCGATCGCCGATGCGGTTCAGCAACCGCCGCCGTCGGTGCTGGAAACCGGAAGTCTTGTGCGGATCATTCGCGATCCTTACTTTGGTGCGATTGGCGAAGTGACCGAAATGCCGCACGAGCTGCAGGTGCTCGATTCGGGGTCGAAGGCGCGGGTGCTGAAGGTGAAAGTGACCGATGGAACCGAAGTGGTCGTTCCGCGGGCGAACGTCGAATTGATCGAAGGGTGAGGAGTCCCCATGAGGAATCGACGAACAATGTGGAGATGGTGGGGAACGATCGCAGTCATCGGCTGCGTTTCGTTATGGAACATGCCGAGCGTGGCGTTCGGTCAGGAGTCCACGGAAACGGAGACACCCTCCCCCCCTGCTCCGCCGTCGCAAGTCATGGCGAAAGATGCCCCGAACGACACGGGCACGGCACTTGATGTGTTTTGGGAGTTATCAGCGGACGACGTCAGCGACGCAATTCCCCGTCGGGTCATCCGCTATGAAATCTTTCGCCGCAAATCGCTGAACGAAGAGTATCAGCCGGTAGGCGAGCAGACCTATCAGAATAAGAAGTTCACGGACACGCAATGTCATCCGGACGATTCCTATTGGTATCAGGTCGTCGCCGTCGGGCCCAACGGAGAGCCATCGACAGCGGTGGAAACGCCCACGCCTACGCGACCGCGGGTGCAATACATCGATACTTCTCGATTGTGGTTCGGAATCGAGTTGTTCGTGGTTTGTGCGGCAATCCTCTATTACATTGAGCGGGCTCGGAAGGGGGATTCGTTCACGATCCGGCATATCCCCGGGCTTGATGCCGTCGACGAGGCGGTCGGGCGGGCGACCGAAATGGGACGCCCCTGCCTGTTCGTCGCGGGAATTGAGGATATCAACGATATTCAGACGGTGGCCGGCGTGACGATTCTTTCGCGCGTCGCGGGTTTGACGGCACAATACGACGCCTCGCTCATTGTGCCGACGTCGCGCTCACTGGTGATGACGACCGCGCGCGAGACGGTGCAGTCATCATATCTCGCTGCCGGTCGTCCCGATGCGTATCGTGAAGACAATATCTACTACCTCACCGACGAGCAATTTGGGTATGTCGCCGGAGTCACCGGACGTATGATGCGCGAAAAGCCGGCGGCGTGCTTTTACTTCGGGCACTTCTACGCCGAGTCGCTGATTCTCGCGGAAACCGGGAATTCGGTCGGTGCGATTCAGATCGCGGGGACGGCGGAAGCGAGCCAACTCCCCTTCTTCGTCGCCGCCTGCGATTACACCCTCATCGGCGAAGAATTCTTCGCGGCGTCGGCGTACCTGTCCAAAGAACCCGCACAACTCGGGAGTCTGAAGGGCCAGGATTTCGGGAAAATGTGCGGCGCGGCGATCCTCTTGATGGGATGTCTGGTTGCCACCGTCGCCGGGTTGACGGAGAACGACGCCATTGACGCGATGCTGGATTATCTGAAGAGCAACGTGCTGGGCAATGGAGGATTCTTGCCATGATGAAACGTACGATACCGGTTATGATTGCCTCGATCGCTGGGCTTGTGTTGGTCGTGGCACATTTTATTCCACCGGCGCAGTCGTGGGCGGATGAAGTCAGCTCCTGGTTTCAAATTTTGGCGGCAGTGGCCTTCATCTTGGGAGGGGCGAGTCTGTTTAAAATCCATTTACAAAAAATCTCGGACCAACGTCCGGGCTGGGGATATTCGGCGTTGACGATTGTGGCGTTCACGGTCACGCTGATCGTGGGCATCTTTAAGATCGGCGTGCCGCCGAGCGAATCGTTTCCCTCGATGCCCTGGTCGGGTGATTATGTGGGAGACGGCGGGGTGTTATGGTGGATTTTTACGTATATCTTCACTCCTCTCAATGCCACGATGTTTGCTTTGTTGGCGTTCTTCATCTCGTCGGCGGCCTTTCGTGCATTCCGCGCCAAAAATACCGAGGCCATGATTTTGCTGGTCACGGCAACCGTCGTGCTGCTGGGGCAAACGTATGCCGGGACGCTATTGACCGGCTACGATTGGATCAATCCGCATCTGCAACTCAAATCGATCGTCGATGAATGGTTAATGCCGGTCTTTAACGCTTCCGGCCAACGAGCCATCAAAATCGGCATCGCCCTGGGAATTGTGTCGACGTCGCTCAAAGTGTTGATCGGTACCGACCGTTCGTATCTGGGAAACGAGGAGTGAGAACCATGCAGTTCTTGACGAATGGACAACTCGACCGGCGCTGGATTTTTCTCGGGATGTTGCTCGCCATCGCTTCACCCATTCTTTTGCAGGTGACGTTTCCTGAAAAACCTTCGCCGAAGACGATCGACGTCTTCAATGCGATTGATCAGCTTTCCGAATCGTCTCGCGTCGTCATCGCCTGCGATTTCGATCCGGCGAGTGCCGGCGAACTCGAACCGATGATCTCGGCCATCGTCAGACATTGTGCGCTGAAACGGCATCGAATGATTTTTCTCACCCTCTGGCTGCCGGGTGCGCCGGTGATTAAATCGAATATTAGAATGTTGGTTGATGAATTTCCCGACTACCGAAGCGGCATCGACTATGTGGATCTCGGATATCAGCCCGGGGCGGAGGTGGTGCTGAAAGTCTTGACGAGCAATTTCAAAAAACAATGTTCCTCCGATACGAGCGGACGAAACACGGCCGATCTCCCCATCACAGCGCCACTGACTACCATTCAACAAGTCGATCTAATTGTGTCCGTCAGCACCGGTTTTCCTGGAACGACTGAGTGGGTGCAATACGTCGGTTCACCGCACAAGGTCAAAATGGTGGGTGGGACGACCGCCGTCTCTGCGCCGAGCCTCTATGCGTACATCCCGCGGCAACTCATCAGCGTCCTCGGGGGGATTAAAGGCGCAGCCGAATACGAGCGAAAAATTATGGACCATTACCCTCAGTTGGAGGCGAATCAAAGCGCGAGAGAAGGAATACGGCGCATGGGTCCGCAATTCATGGGGCACATGCTGGTCGTCACGCTGATCGTGCTGGGAAACATATTGTTTTTCGTTGAAAAGCGAAAAGGAACCGATCGATGAAAGCCGACAAACTTCTCGCAGGAATTCTGCTGGTGCTGGGATTGCTCGTCATCATCCGTGCAAGTTCCGGCGACATGGGGATGGTCTATACGCGCGCGGTCAGCACACCCTCGGATGCACCGCCTGAGCTTCGTTGGACGAAATACGAGGCCGCTACTCCCATCGAAAGCAACGAGCCGGGAGTCGCGGTGAGTTGGCCGCGAACGTTGGGACTATGGATCGCAGCCCTTTTGACGTTGGCGATCTTTTCATTTCTGCTGGGGGACAATGTCCTTTACAAGCTGGCCGAGGCGCTGTTTGTCGGGGTTTCGGCGGGTTACGCAATGGTCGCCGGAATTTATGACGGGATCGTCAGCAAACTATTGTCAAAACTGGCGCCCGGATTGATCAGAGACTCACTCATTCCGGGGATTCCAGAAACCGTGGAACCTGATTGGCTCTACGTAATCCCCTTGATATTGAGCGGAATGCTGCTGTGGCGGCTTTCTCCAAAAGGAGGCTGGATCTCCCGCTGGCCGATCGCTTTGTTCATTGGCACCACCGCCGGTTATCGGATGGTGACGTATTTCGAAGCCGATTTCGTCGGGCAGATTCAGAATACGATCGTGCCGTTGCTGGTGTTCGCTGCCGATGGAAGTTTCGACGGCGTGCAGTCGATCAAAAACATACTGATGGTCACCGGCGTGCTGTCGACGCTCACATACTTTTTCTTCTCGGTCGAGCACGTCGGCATCGTCCATCGCGTGTCGCGGCTGGGGATCTGGTTTCTGATGATCACGTTCGGCGTCGGGTTCGGCATGACCGTGATGGGACGCATCGCGCTGCTTGCCGCCCGGCTGGAATTTTTGTTCGACGACTGGCTGTGGCTGATCGATCCGCTCAATAGACGTTCATAACGACACGTACGACTCGAAATGGTAACCCGAAGCGTCAGCGAGGGACCGACTTGAATGACGAATGACGAAATCAAAATGACGAAGGAAATCCTAAATCCCAATGCCTCAACGAAGGCAATTTGCGATTATTGGGCATTGGGATTTAGGTCATTCGTTAGACATTCGTCATTAGGCATTCCTATTGCTCCCTCGCTGACGCTTCGGGTTATATCAAGAAAACAAGGACTGAGGATACAACTCAATGAGCGTGCTCGAAAACCAAGTGGTGGTGATCACCGGGGCCAATCAGGGGATCGGCAAGGGGATCGCCAAAGTTCTCGCCGGCGAAAAATGCCGGCTCGTGATCTGTGCCCGCAACGCCGAGAAGCTCGCCGCCGTTGCGGAGGAACTGACGCAGCAGGGAGCGGACGTGCTGGCGATGCCGACGGATGTCAGCGATGAAGCCGCCGTCACGGCTTTATTCGAGGCGACGATGAAACGCTTCGGCCGCGTCGACGTTCTCGTGAACAACGCCGGCGCGTTCGACGGCGGGCGATTTCATAAGTTGACGACCGAGGCGTGGAACAACGTCGTGGGCGCCTGTCTGACGGGGACGTTCTTGTGCAGCCGGGCCGCGTTTCGCATCATGAAAGACCAAGGGGGCGGACGCATTTTGAACATCGGCTCAATCTCGGCACAACGGGCGCGTGAAGGCAGCGCCCCCTACACCGCGGCGAAGTTCGGCGTTTGGGGATTGACGCAATCGATCGCCCTCGACGGCCGGCCGTACGGCATCGTCTGCAGTTGCCTGCATCCGGGGAATGTCCTCGTCGAACGCCGCGTCGAATCGGGAAAGAAAAGCGACGACGAACCGATGATGAGCACCGAGACGATCGCGAAAGCCGCACTGGCGATGCTGACGGTTCCCGCGGACGTGAATTTTCTGGAAGCGATCGTCTTGCCGCGCGATCAGACGTATTTAGGTCGCGGGTGATTGATGGGGAGATGGGGTGATACGACGGATCGAACTTTTTGACTCCCTATCAACCCATCCCCCTATCTCCCTATCAATCCCTTCGCGGTGAATAGCTTCTTGCGCATTCCACGGTTGCCTCTGTGGTGACGTTTTCTGTCATGCCCGGCGTCAGAACAACTCGAGAATCGGCTTGCCGAAGTCGGTTAAGCGGCGGGGGCGGTTGAGGGTGTCGGGGTAGATCGTTTCGGGGTCGATGCCCAGGGCGTGATAAACCGTCGCGATTAGGTCGTACGGATGCACCGGCGAACTCTTGGGATACGCACCGAAGCGGTCCGATTCGCCGAAGATGTTTCCGGGACGAACGCCGCCGCCGGCGATCAAAAAGCTGTAACAATCGGGCCAGTGGTCGCGGCCGCCGGGGCCGACATTGTTTGTCGTGGCCGAGCCGAGTTTGGGCGAGCGGCCGAATTCACCGATGGCGATCACGAGCGTTTTTTCGAGCAGTCCCCGTTGCGCAAGGTCTTCGAGGAGTGCCGACATCGAGTGATCGAACACCGGGCAGCGGTGCTCGCGAAGCATCGGGAAGTTATTGCGGTGCGTGTCCCACGAACCATCGGGACCGGGAGCCGGCTCATCGTCGGCCCGCGCGGGCCACGTGACTTGCACGTAGCGCGTTTCCGCTTCGATCTGCCGCCGGGCGAGCAGACAGCTCTGGCCGAACTTCGTCATGCCGTAACGTTCGCGCGTCGCCGTTGATTCTTCTTCCAACCGAAACGCTTTAACCGCCCGGTCGGACTGCAGCAGCGACCACGCCTGCTCGTAGAACGTATCGAAGTCGAGTGCGCTGCCGCCGGCGCGCGAGACTTCATCCGCGGCGGCGATGACGCCGTCGAGTCCCGTGTTGCGCAGCGATGTCTCGGCCGAGACGATCGAGCGCAGTTCCATGCGGGCTTTTAGCCGTTCGGCATCGACGCCGGCGGGAAGTTGAAACGTTTCGAGCTTCAAAGGCTGGGTGGGATCGTTGTACATGGTGAAAGGATCGTGCGCGGCGCCCAGCAGCCCTCCCCCCTGACCGACGCCGACGATCACATTTTCTTTCACCGGCGAGCAGAGGGCGACGTAATTCATGTTGCCGAGCTGCGCGGGACGATAATGCGACACCACCGAACCGACCGACGGCAGATCGTCGCGCGACGGCGGAACGGACAGCCCCGTCCGCGAGAAGTTGTCTGGGTCGTGACCGGTCATCAGCATGTAAATCGCCGAGCCGTGATTGGGAAGCCCTTTCGGTTTCACGCCGATCGAGCGGGCGACGGTGAACTTGCCGGCCTGTTGAGCCAGCTTCGGCAGCACTTCGCCGAGCAACATTCCCGGGGCCGCGGTCGCAATCGGCTGGAATTCGCCGCGAATTTCGGCGGGGGCGTCGGGCTTGGGATCCCACAAATCGATGTGACTCGGCGAGCCTTGCAGATAGACGAGAATCACTGCGTCGGCGGCACCGAAACTCGATCGCGGCGTTACCGCCGGCGTCCCCTGCGCCTGCTGCCATCGCAACATCTGAGACAGCGACAGTCCGAATAGCGAAAGCCCGCCGATCGAAAGCAACTCCCGCCGTGCGAGTCGATCGCACAGGCGTCCGGGTTTGCCGAGAATGTTGATCACTGTGTTTGACTCCTTGCGGCCGGCGTCTCGAAGAGAATCGCATCGTGCCGCTATTGTCGCTCAGAATTCTGCTCATGACAAGCGGATTTCGACGGCATTTTGCTCGGAAGATGATATCCGCAGCCGAAGGGAGCGATCGTTTTGTTGATCGGATTCGGGCGGGCGCCCCTTATTCGCCGGGGGGCGTCGTTTGGAGCAGCGACACGTCCTGACCCGGCATGGGGTTTTCCCATGCGATTTCGCCGCACGATGCGGGAATTAAAACGGTCTCGCCACGGACGAACGTTCGCAGAGAGTTCGTATTTTTCGCCCGCAGCACGGCGTCGCCGTTGAGGACCATCCAGACCTGAAACGATTCGGACGGCGGAACGATCAACTGTTGTCGCACCGTATATGTGGTCATCGCAAAATAATCGCAGGCGACGAGTTTCGTCGCCCGATTCCCCGGTGCGTCTCCTGCGAGCGGCTCGCCGCGGACGGGATCGACCGGTCCGCGCGACCAGTCGATCGATTGAAGGGCCGCCTCTTTATGCAGTTGCCGCGGTTTGCCGTCCGTCCCCAGGCGATTCCAATCGAACAGGCGAAACGTGGCGTCGCTCGTTTGCTGCACCTCGGCGAAGAGGACGCCGCCGCCGACGGCGTGCACCGCACCGGCGGCAAGAAAAACGCAATCTCCCGGCTGCGGATGAAACGAGTGCAGACATTCGGCGACCGTACCGGCATCCAGGTGCCGCGTCAGGTCGTCGCGCGTGACACCCGATTGAAGACCGGCGTAAACACGGGCCTCGGGCTCGGCTTCGAGGATCACCCACGCTTCGGTTTTGCCCGACTCATCGCCGATCAGTTCGCGAGCCAGCGCATCAGTCGGATGAACCTGCACCGAGAGGAGTTCGTTCGCTTCGAGATACTTAAAGAGCAGCGGAAAGCGGGCCGCCGACGGAGACCGTTGGCCGCTGATTTCCGCCGACTTGTCCGTCCATAATTCGTTGATCGTGCGGCCGGCGAACTCTCCCTCGGCCACGCGGCTGATGTGCAGCGGATGGCCGCTGATTTCCCACGATTCGCCATACCGGCCGTCGTCGGGAAGGGTCTTGTGTAATTCAGCGAGTTTTCTTCCGCCCCAGACTTGGGGACGCAGGAACGGTTCAAAAATCAGCGGATTCATCAGATCAACCTCAACGTTATTCAAGCGGTGCCGCGAATTTGAACCGAGCCGTCTTCACGCTCTGGCGAAATAAAGAGTTGCAGAGTGACGAAGCAATTTACCGCACTGTTGCATGATGGCACAGCAGGACGTCGGTCGTTCACCATGCACGGTCGCAAATGGAATCCGCAAACCCAGCGAAGATGATGAATTTCAATTTTATCCGCGAGTGGCATCGAATCTGCAATACTATTTCACCGTTGATGAGGCTGGTGTCGGCCCGCCCCGGCCTCATCCGACCAACGGGGAGTGCTCTGAGGAAACTTGGAGCATTCCCCTTTTTTGTCAGGAAAAATCTGATGTTCATCCGTGAATTCCCGGTCAACGATGTGGTGACACGCGGCGGAATGCGACGGGGGCGGGCTCGGGAAAGAGATCGCCGAGCATCTGTTGAAAGCGCTGCAACTGCTCCCAATGCTGTGTCTCACCGGCTGCGTCGACGTTCGCGTCTTCCAGAAAGCCCTGTTTCAACTCGCCGACGATGTTGTCCCCCGTGGTGAGATCGATGGGCGGCCCCGATGCCGGCGATGCCGCATATAACGAGGTCGCGACGGGGACGAGAGCACTTTCGTCGAGGAAGCCGTAGATTACAATCGTCCCGAGCGGTGCGGCGTCGCCCGGCTCGGCCTGCGGACGAATGACCGGTTCCATTTTGCCGATCACTTCGCCTTTCGCAGTGATGATGATTTGTGAAATGCTCTCCGGGACGAGGATCGGCGGATGGATCACGTAGTCCGCTCCTCGCGCCCGCAAGGCGAGCATCCGCGATTCGGTGAGCGACCAGCGACCGTTGCGCGTATAAAAGGTTTCACCCTCTTTTGTCGTACGAAACCAGCCGCGCCCATCGATCGCGACGTCCCAGGCTCGCTGGGTTTCGCGCAATGAGCCCTGTTGAACATCGATTCGTTGATCGAGGGCCAATTCGTCGCCGGCGATTTCTGAATCGTCTTCGTAGGGAACCGCCTGGGGTGGGGGGATGTCGTTGGGCGATCGTGCCCGATCGCGCGGGATTGCGAAGAGATCGGCCGGAATCCCCTCGGCGTAACTGACGATTCGCGCCTTGTATCCCGGCGTTTTCGCATGAATCAAATTCTGCAGCGTAATCGCCTGCGCCATGTGCAAAACGGCGAAGGCCCGTCGGACGGCTTGCGTGTTTCCATGCGCCGGAAAATTCGGGACTTTAGAGACCGGCGGAGCAGTCGATGGGGAATGACTTTCGGCACCTGGCAGTCGCGGGCCGGCGCGTTGCGGCGGCACGACGGTGTGATGCTGTCGCAGACGTAACAACTCGCGAACGGTTTCGGGGGGAATGCCGTTGAGCTGACTCCCCCAGATTTCGCGTTCTTCCCGCGTGGCGTCGGGCCATTCTTCGTCGAACAACGCATCGAACGTGCCGGTGGACTTGCGATCGGAGGACAAGGGGGACGCATCGTCGGCATCGGCGATCTTCTGCGGCGCGAGCCGCTCGGCCTCGGGAGTCGACCCTGGTTTCGGTTCGTTCGTCTCAGCCGGAGTCGTGCGACGGTTGGAAACGGTCTTCGATTTGGGATCTGCTTTTTTCTCCGTACGAGGGGAATCGTTGAATGCCACGATCGCCTGATCGAGCATTCTCGAGGAGACGGGAACGTCGGGCGAGTCCTCCTTTGATGCGTTGAGATCCAGCGGACGGGCGCCGGTATCGTCGAACCGCGCGGGAACCGCCTCGGCATCACTCACGCCGTCGTCGGCAGCAAGGGCGGTTGTCACCGGGCTCGGCATCGACGGAATCTCCGAATCGACCGAAGAGTCCTCAGCGAGCGGATACGATGTCGCCGCCGATTGAAATTCATCCGGTTGATTCGCGATGCGAGGGATGGCGAGCGGATAGGCCGCGTCATCGTCGATTGCGAACGCCGGCATTGGCAACGGCGACTCGGACGGGGCGAAGGTTTTTGACAAATGATGTCCCGCGAACATCAGCAGAAACACGCCCGTGATGAAACCGATCTGCCGGAGCTTGTGCCCAAACTGCATTTCCGCCTCCTTGCGGTCGTTACGTCATTTGGCAATCTGAGAGGCTATCCGGAAAGTTGGCTCGGACACAATTCGTGGTATCGAGGCGGTGCAATGGGCACACTATGTTGTATTTGTACCAACATTTCCGGATAGGTTCTGGGGCGAACGGTATCGAAAATGCCGTTGCGAGGCAAGATCAGCCGTCGAGTTCGTCGGGGCGGAGTCGCGGGTTCGACCCCGGTTCCGCCTGCTGGGCGTCGTACAGCGCTTTCTGCCGCATCATGCTGCGTCCCCACGTCACATAATGCAACGCCAGAAAAAACGCGAAAACGATCGGAATAAAGACCATCTTCACCAGACCCGGGACGATCAACGCGACCAGAAACAAGAACCCCAAACCAATGCCGACCATGCCCATCAAAGCCACATAAGTTGCCAGGTTGCGGCCCGATGAGCCGTTCGAATTGGACATGAGGTCTACGCTCCGTGAAAATGACGCGGCGGGAGATTGCGGCAGAATCGTCATTCCTGTTCCAGCATCTGTTTCAGTTTTTTGTACCGCAAGTCGAATCCTTCATCGAGCGAATCGAGAATGCGGCTCTCCGTCACCATAAAGCCGAGCAGCCCGCCGGGGGGCAGGAATTCGATCGTGTCGCGGATTTTCACCTGGCCGGGGGCGGTCGATTCGAAATGGTGCTCGTGAATCCACGTTTTGAGCGGACCTTTAATCTGTCGTTCGACAAATCGCGTCGGCCGGTCGAGTTCGGTGATTTCGTGAATCAGTTCTTGCACCTGGCCGAAGCTCTGGATTTTAAATTGCAGGGTTGTTCCTTTGGAAATTTCCTCGGGCGCAGCAACGAAATATAACCCCATATTGGGAGGGCTGATGAGCGAGATGTTCGCCGGTTTGATCAAAAACTCGAACGCCCGGTCGACGGTGCAATTGATAATGGTGGAGACTTCGAAAATCGCCATACAAGGCCCGCCTCTGTGATGTTGATTGCCCGCCGTTCGAATGGCATCGACGAATGAGATAAAATTCTAGGGAACCGCGCGCGAATAATCGACGTCTATTTTCGGCAAATCCGGTTTCGGCCCATCCAGCCGACGCGATATCGTGTTCCCATTCCCGTCTTTATGCTATCTTCTCCCCCGGCTGGGGAATAGTCGGCCAACCCTCGAATTCGCTCTAAACTCCTCAGGGTGAGTGTTCATGCAGTTTCCCGTCGAACTTTTGCAGCAGTGCTGGATTCTCGCGGGACCGACGGCGAGCGGTAAATCCGCCGTCGGCTTACGGCTGGCCGAGCGAATCGACGCCGAAATTGTCGCCTTGGATTCGATGACGCTGTACCGGGGGATGGACGTCGGCACGGCGAAGCCGAGCGCGGCGGATTATCGCCGCGCGCCGCATCATCTGTTCGATATCGTCGACCCGGCGGATGAGTTCAGCGTCGTCGACTATCTCGAGGCCGCGCAGACGGCGTGTGAGGAGATTGTCTCCCGCGGGAAGACGCCGTTGTTCGTCGGGGGGACGGGACTTTATCTGAAGGTCTTGCTTCGCGGCGTATTCGCCGGCCCGGCGGCCGATTGGGAGTTTCGCCAGCGGCTCGAACAGGCCGCGCGAGACGAAGGAGCGGAATCGCTCTGGCGGCGGTTGCACCAGATCGATCCCCGGACCGCGGAACGGCTCAGTACAAACGACGTCCGGCGAGTCATTCGGGCGCTCGAAGTGCACGAACTGACGGGCGAACCGATGTCGGCTCAACGGCAGCAAGTTCCGCTGCCGGTCGGACAGCGTCCGCGCCATGTGTATTGGATTTCTCCGCCGCGAGATTGGCTGCATCGCCGCATCGAACGCCGCGTCGGCGAGATGATAGCGGCGGGCTGGCTCGACGAAGTGCGGCAATTGCTCGCCCGCGAAAAACCGCTCAGCCGCTCGGCTCGCCAGGCCCTCGGGTATCAGGAGCTTATCGCCCATCTCGAAGGAGAATGCACGCTGGACGAGGCGATCTGCCAGATCACGATTCGAACACGACAGTTCGCCAAACGGCAACACACCTGGTACCGGCACATCGAAGAATGCCGCCCGATCGAGATCACAGGAGCGGAGACGCCGGACGAACTCGTGGAAACCCTCTTAAAAGGTTAGCCGCGACGCGGAGCGCTAGCTTATACCCTAGGCTATCGCTCCGCTGCGCAAAGCCTTCGCGTCGCGGCTAACCGAAGAATCTGATTTTCTGACTCATCCCTCGTCATTCCCCTCAGTTCATCTCCATCGCCTCTTCCCAATGTTCGTATAACCGCGTGAGTTCTTCCTTGGCTTGTTCGTACGTGGCGGTGATTTCTCGCAGGCGTTGGCCGTCGCGGTGGTATTCGGGGTTTGCCAGGTCGTCTTCACATTGAGCCATCAACTTCTCATGTCGGGCGATGTCGTCTTCGAGGTCGTGGACTTTGCGGTACGGGTATTTGCGTTTTCGCCTCGCTTCCGTCGCGGCTCCGCTCGCTCCGTTGTCGTCCTTGTCGTTCTTGCCGGAGGCCGACTTGCCGTCGCTGCGGGATTCGCCTGGCGACGTCCCCGCTTCGCGCTGCTGATTCTGCACGAAGGCGAGATAATCGGAGTAATTCCCCTCGAAGTAACGGAGACGATCGGGTTCAAAGACGAGTACGTGCTGCGCGACGCGGTCGAGGAAATAGCGGTCGTGGCTGACGAACAACAGCGTGCCGTCGAACGATTGCAGCGCCCGTTCGAGGGCGTCGCGAGCCCAGAGATCGAGATGATTCGTCGGTTCGTCGAGAACCAGAAGATTCGCCTTGAGCGCGGCGACTTTCGCCAAGGCCACTTTGCAGCGTTCGCCGCCGCTCATGTAACCGACCGGCTGCAACGCGAGTTCGCCGCGGATGCCGAATCGCGCGAGAATGTCGCGCAAGTGAGCCGGCATGATCTCGGGCTGATTGGGAGGGCGGATCGCTTCGATGGCGTTAACGTCGCTGTCGACGCTCAAGAGTTGCTGATCGAAATACGCAATCTTGACGTTCGTCCCGATTCGCACTTTCCCCGACTGCGGCCGCAATTCGCCGATCAACGTTTTGAGCAGCGTCGTCTTGCCGCAACCGTTGGGTCCGAGAATGCCGAGCCGGGCGCCCCGTTCGATCATCAGCGAGAAATCTTCGATGAGCGGCCGGTCGTAACCCTGCGTGAGATGTTCGGCGTCGATCGTCCAGTCGCCGCTGCGGACCGTCGCGGGAAACGCCATGGGGAACGTGGCGATGTCGCGCGGCTGGTCGACCTGTTCGAGCCGGGCAAGTTTTTTTTCGCGGTCGTGCGCTTGGGCGCTTTTCAGACCGTAAAAATTACGGCGGATGAAATCTTCCGTCTTCTCGATGAATTCCTGCTGTTTTTCGTATGTTTTACGGAGCAAGGTATTCCGCTCTTCGCGCTGCCGCCAGTAAGCCGAGAAATTTCCTTTGTAGTCTTCGATGCGGCCGGCGTACAACTCGAGCGTGCGATTCGTGACGCGGTCGAGAAAATATCGGTCGTGGCTGACGATGACCATCGCCTGGCTGGTGCGGTTCAAATAACCTTCGAGCCACTCCGTCGTTTCGATGTCGAGATGGTTGGTCGGTTCGTCCAGCAGCATGACTTCCGGCGCTTGCAGCAACAGCTTCGCCAGCAGGCAGCGATTCTGTTGCCCGCCGCTGAACGTCGACATCGGCCGCGGGTAATCTTCCTTTTGAAATCCCAGTCCTTGCAACACTTCGTCGATGCGGTGATCGATGTGAAAGGCATCGAGCCGTTCGAGCTTGTCGTGCAGTTGATCGTACCGGCGGTGCAGTCGCGACTGTTCGTCGGCACCGGTCGCCTCGGCGAGCCGCTGCGTCAATTCGAGCATCTCGTGCTGCAGTTGATAAAGCGCGGCGAGCCCCGCTTTGGCGATGCTGTGCAGCGTCTGATCGTCGGTGAATTCGGTCTTTTGTTCGAGCAGCGAGATTTCGACGGAGGGATGCCGTTCGACCGATCCCGCGTCGGGTTCGTCGAGTCCCGCGAGAATTCGCAGCAGCGTCGTCTTGCCGGTCCCGTTCGGTCCCACCAGTCCGATGCGCTCTCCCGGCCGGACTTCGAACGTAATCTCCCGAAGAATCGGCTCGGTATCGAACTGGCGCTTGATGTCACGGGCGGCTAACAGAATCATGAAATACCGACTACTTTATGGACGTAGGGCCGAAACCGACCGGCATAGCGAATAACAGTGCGTTGACCGATCGCCGACACCGCGGCGGGATCGGCGAAATTATAGGGACTTCGCCCCGCAGTTTCAAAACCGCGGCGAGTTTGCTGCGAACAGGCAACCCGAAGCGTCAGGATTTGAAGTTGCGTTCTCCGCATTTCGGCGTCCCTCAAATCCTTCTCCCTTTGGGAGAAGGTGGCCGCAGGCCGGATGAGGGTGCCTTTTGTATTCAAGGTTTAGCCGCGACGCGAAGGCTTTGCGCAGCGGAGCGCTTCTTTTCGGGGTGGGGG
>JBBECD010000236.1:0-11204 GCA_040881995.1 Planctomycetaceae bacterium | reverse complement strand
CCAAAGGGCGAAGCAGAGCTTCGAAGACGTGCGTTCCCAAGCGGAGCTTGGGAACGAGGGAGGAACGAGGGAAGACTATCGCCCCGTCCTTTATCCTCGCTATCGCTCGGCGGACGGGTTGATTCCCTCGACTTCAGCACAGCGGCTGCGGCTTGAATCCGATCGTCGACACCGCCCGTGCGATCTCGCGTTCGGTCAACAGGCCCACCAGTTGCGGAATGAAGTCGGCCGAAAGATACCAGCGGCCCAGCACTTCAAACATCTGATCGAGCCGTTCGTCGTCCAGATGGAACTGCTCTTTCATGTTCTTCGCCTGATCGGGCTTGAGATCGGTCAACTGGCTGATGAACAGGAAATCCCCCTCATTCGCCAGCCGCAAATGCATGTTCCGCAGTTCCTCGGCGAGGTAATGATCGACCGGCACGTCGATATCGAGCGGCCCCCCCTTGAGATATCGGGTCACGATTTCCGGATGAGTCTCCGAAATTCGCGCCGCCGTCTCGCAGACGGCGTACACCACGCTCTCATCCACCAGATCGGCCGGGATCGTTTCGTCGGCGAGATGTTTCGCCCACGTCGTCGCCAGCAGGTCGAGCTGAATATGAGCCGGGACTCCGGTGTAAAAGGGAACTTCGGTGAGATACCCGGCGCTCGGATACAAATCGCCCCCCACTTGGCGGGCGAGGGTGATCCGTTCCAGCGTTTCCATAAAGGAAATGCGGAAAGCCAGGTAGCTCAAACAGGTCTGCGGCAGGATGTCGGTCGCGATGGTCAGCATGAACCCATCCTGCCAAACCCGTGAGGCGAGAACAACACCGAAATGTTGAAAATTTTCAATTCTGTGGCGAACGGGAAACAGCCCATCCTTCCGTTCGTTAAGACGCACAGCCCGTGCAAATCACAAAAACATTGTCGAACTGCTCCGACCCGCACAAGTGGAAGGATGAAGGATGAAGGATGAAGGATGAAGGATGAGTCAGAATTAATGGTAACCCGAAGCGTCAGCGAGGGTTCTTCCAAACCCTTCTCCCTCCGGGAAAAGGTGGCCGCAGGCCGGATGAGGGTGCCTTTGAAGAAAAGGATGAAGGCGGAAGGATGAAGGATGAGTCAGAAAAAATGCAAAACACATCCTCTCGGACTCACCTCTGGCCCCTGGACTCTGGCCCCTGGACTCTGGACCCTGGACTCGCCGTCGCGTTACACTAACACACATCCACACAACAATTAACCGCCCGCATCAAGGAGACTCACCGTGCGTTTAGGAACGATGGACATCAATGGCGATCACCGGCTGGTCGGAGCCGTCGGCGAAGGGAATGAAACGAAACACGTCGAGCTCGCCCAAATCGATCAATCGCTGGCGATCTCCATGACCGAACTGCTCGGTCTCCCCGACGGCCTGGCGAAAGCTGCGATGGCACTCGCTGCCGGACAATCGAAAGGGCCGTTCGTCAGCGGCAAGCTGCTGGCACCGGTGCCAAATCCGGGGAAGGTGCTCTGCATCGGACTCAACTACCGCGACCACGCCATCGAATCGAACGCACCGATTCCCAGCGAACCGATCTGTTTCAGCAAATTTACAAGTGCCGTGGTCGGCCCCGACGAAGCCGTCCGCCTGCCGAAGTCGGCTCATCAGGTCGATTACGAAGCCGAGTTGGTGGTGATCATCGGCCGCGAAGCGAAATACGTCCCTGCCGAGAAGGCGATGGACTACGTCGCCGGCTACACCGTGGGAAACGACGTCTCGGCCCGCGACTGGCAAATCGGCCGCCCCGGCGGACAATGGCTCTTGGGCAAAACCCCCGACACCTTCGCCCCCATCGGCCCATATCTGGTGACGGCGGACGAGATCGCCGATCCGCACCAGCTAAAAATCCAACTCCGCCTCAACGGCGAAACGATGCAGAATTCGAGCACGAAAGAGCTGATCTTCCCCATCGAGCAAGTCATCGCCCACGTGACGCAACTCTTCACGCTCTCCCCCGGCGACATCATCTTCACCGGCACCCCGCCGGGCGTCGGCATGGCGAGAAAGCCGCCGGTGTTCATCAAAGAGGGGGATGTGATGGAGGTGGAGATAGAAGGGTTGGGGGTGTTAAGGAATGGGGTGGTGCGGGATTAAGGGAATAGGGCATGTGCCAAGCGCTGAATTGCCTGCCGATAGCGATCAGCAAACTGCCGATGTATTACTCACAGGAGTGCGATTCATGCTCATCCACGAACTGACGTTACGCGGAATACTCTCATTCGGGCCGGATTCCCCGCCTTTAGAAATGCGTCCGCTCAATCTTCTCATCGGTCCAAACGGTTCGGGCAAGTCGAATCTGATCGAAGCGATAGGGCTGCTCCGTTCAACTCCCACGAAACTCACCGCTCCGATGCTGGGAACAGGAAGCAGTGATGTGAGCGAATGGATTTGGAAAGGAGCAAAAAACAATCATGCAATAATTGAGGCGATTATCGATAATCCGATCGGCAATCAACCGCTTCGACACAGAATTCAGTTCACGGAGAAAACCTCGCGTTTCGAATTGCTGGACGAAGCCATTGAGAACTCCAAGCCCTACCCAGAACATCCCGACCCCTACTTTTATTATCGATTTCAAAATGGTCATCCTGTTCTGTCGGCTAAAGGTTCCATTCGAAGAGAGCTTCGTCGCGAGGATGTGGCGCCCGATGAGTCGATTCTGTCACAGCGCAAGGATCCCGACCAGTATCCGGAATTAGCGCACTTAGCAGATGTCTATAGCAAGATTCGGATCTATCGAGAATGGACATTCGGCCGCCAATCTGTTTTCCGCAATCCTCAATCAGCCTCCCGCATGAATGATCGACTCGAAGAAGATTTTTCAAATCTGGGTCTTTTCTTGAACCGTCTCAAAGGAAAGCCGAAGGTAAAGAAACGAATTATAGAACGATTGCGAGATTTATATTCGGGGTTGGATGATTTCGATGCAAGAATCAACCAAGGGACTGTCGTTGTCGAATTGACGGAGGGCGACTTCACGATCCCCGCCAGTCGCTTGTCGGATGGAACACTCCGATACCTATGCCTGCTGGCCATCCTTTGCGATCCCGATCCGCCACCGTTGATTTGCATCGAAGAACCCGAACTGGGGCTCCATCCGGACATGATTCCCAAAGTCGCGGAACTGCTGGTCGAGGCGTCGGAACGAACGCAACTGATCGTGACCACACACTCCGACATGCTAGTCGACGCGATGACCGAACAACCCGAATCAGTGGTTGTCATGGAAAAGCATGAGGGAAAAACATTGGCAAGTCGGCTGCAGGACGATGCTGAACTGAAAGCATATCTGGAAGATTATCGTCTCGGTGAACTCTGGTTAAGAGGCATGATCGGAGGGACGCGATGGTAAAAGTCCGAATCTTCGTCGAAGGGGCGACAAGAGGTCCAGATTCAAAAAATCTTCAGGTGGCGTTGCGTGAGGCATTTGCCAAATTGCTGATCGAAGGGAGATCGAGCCGGTCTCCAAAGTTCATTCCCGCAGGGAGTCGTGGGAACGCATACAAGCTCTTCAATACGGCTCATGCATACTCCGACGCTGGTGAATTCGTGGCATTACTTGTCGATAGCGAAGAAGCCGTCGCCGACATAGAAAAGACGTGGCTTCATCTGAAAGCCCGCGATGGTTGGAACAAACCCAAGGGCGCAAATGATGAGCAGGTTCTCCTGATGACGACGTGCATGGAAACTTGGATCGTTTCGGACCGCGATGCGTTGCGAAAGTATTACGGTTCGACCCTGCAAGAAAACGCTCTTCCACCTCTTCACGACATGGAGTCACGCACCCGACACACGATTCAAGATGCTCTCGCGCATGCGACTCGTGACTGCAAGAATGCCTTCGAAAAAGGAAAGCATTCGTTTGCCGTCCTTAAACAACTTCGCCCAGCGGAATTACGAAAGCATCTGCCCAGTTTTGTTCGATGCGAACGTGTGCTGAAGGCTCAACTTTCATGACAGACTCCAGTGTCAAAACGGTCCTTGAAAACGCTGTGTCGCGTCGGTGGTGCGAACGATTACGTCGCCCGCTTCGTCCGCTTGCTCTTAACACCGGCCTCCGCCGCACGCGGGGTCGGGGCGCCGCGCAAGAGTCCCTCGGTACTCAGGTCTTCATCGATGCCGGGCCAATGGATGCCGTAGCCGCCCCCGGCGACTTGCCAGTTTTTTCGCTCTGTCGCGGTCGCGTTGTACAAGCGAGGATACCACGCGAGGGGAACGGTAATCGTCCGGCCGTCACGCAAGGCGACGCTGAGCGTGTCTTTCGTGAATGTCACATCGGCGACCCGCTCATCAGCCCTCAGCGCCAAAATACCCATCCCATGCCTCCACGAGTGCTGCATGTGTGCGGAACACTGCATCATGCTTGCGTCTCCGCGGGTTTCTACGACCTCCGTCCAACGTCGTTCGGGTCCGCCGCCCGATGATCCGCGCGGAGCGGTCGCTGGGCAACTGGATATATTGACGACCCGATTCCCGCTGCTGTTTCTGAAGATCGGCAATAATTCTGTCAAGATCGTTGTGAAAACGACCCGCGAGTTCATGGCGAATTGCGCGAATTTCATCGGTAATGAGATTATGCATCGTCTTCATCACTCGTCAAAACTCCGCAACCACTCCTGCGCGTCCAGCTCTTCAAGCTGTGCGAAGTATTTCGCGTTCATGTTCATGTTCTCGCTCTCGCCGTCGCCTTGCAGCAGGTCGAACATGTGCTCGGCGAGCACCGAGCCGATGGCGTGGATGGCGTCGTGGCGGTCGAGGCCTTCCCTCATCAGGCGGTTAAGAATTTTCTCGACGGGTAGTTCATCGCCGAGTGCGATCTGATTTTCGATGACGACATGAATCGTGGCGTGCAGCACCGCGTTGGGCAATTTGATGCGTTTCTTGCGGTGGTACTGCTCAACGAGCAGCGAGCGCTCCGCCTCATCCGTCTCCAGCCAGGCTTTCGGATCGATCGGTTTGTCGGGGTCGTAGCTTTCCATGATGGCTCGTTCGCTTGGCTTCTTCCGGCGTTTCACAACACGAGTGACCAAATCATACGGGCGAGCGCTCCGCTACGCAAAGCCTGCGCGTCGCGGCTAAACGATCTCGCAATTTTTTTCTGGCTCTGGAGTCTGGACTCTGGACTCTGGACCCTCGACTATCCCGCTTCGAATTCCTGCATCACTTCGATCAAGCGATCGACACCCGTCGTGGGGAAGGCGTTGTAGATGCTCGCGCGCATGCCGCCGACGCTGCGGTGGCCTTTCAGTCCGTCGAGACCGGCTTTGTCGGCTTTGGCGATGAATTTTTTATCGAGATCATCGTTGCCGGTGACGAAGGTGACGTTCATCAGCGACCGGCTGTCGGGGCTTGCCGTCGCGCGGAAGAGCTTGCTCGTTTCGAGATACTGGTAAAGCCTGCCGGCTTTGTCTTCGTTGTGCTTCGCGAGCGCGGGGAGGCCCCCCTGCTCTTTGATCCATTTGAAGACCAGTCCCATGATGTAGATGCCGAACGTGGGAGGGGTGTTGTACATCGATTCGTTGCCGGCGTGCGTGCGGTATTGCAGCATCGTCGGGAGATCCTTCGCGGCGCGCTCGACGAGATCTTTGCGGATGATGACCAGCGTCACGCCGCTCGGCCCGAGATTTTTCTGCGCACCGGCATAGATGATGCCGTGCTTCTGAACGTCGATCGGCCGGCTGAAGATGTCGCTGCTAGCGTCGCAGACGAGAAACGCCTCGGCGGGAACGTCGGGCTCGTTGCGGAACTGCGTGCCGAAGATCGTGTTGTTCGACGTGTAATGCACATACACCGGTTGCTTGCTGTAATTGGCCGCAGCCGGAATCTGCGAGTAATTGCCAGCCTTTCCCGTGCAGGCGACGTGGACGTGGCCGAAGCGTTTGGCTTCCTCGACCGCTTTTTCCGACCACGACCCGGTGACCCAATAGTCGGCGGTGGTTTCGGGCGTGAGGAAACTCATCGGGATCATGAAAAACTGCGACGAGGCTCCTCCCTGGAGGAAGAGAACATCGTAATCGTCGGGAATGTTTCCAACTTCGCGGCAGAGTGCGACCGCTTCTTCGTAGACTTTCAGAAAGGCTTTGCCCCGGTGCGAATGTTCGAGGATGCCGATGCCGGTATCGCCGAGCGAGAGAAGATCTTCGCGAGCCTGCATGAGGACCGCTTCCGGCAGTACGGCGGGGCCGGCGGAGAAGTTGAAACGTCGTGAAACCATTTTCAAAGGACTTTCATTGATGTCGTTGTGCGTCTTCCCGAAACGGGGAAGGATTCACTCGTCGTATAATCGGTGGAGTGGGCGATCGTCAATGGTGAATCGCTTGCGGCCGCGTTGCGTTATGTTTTCAGTTTAGCCGCGACGCGAAGGTTTCCGTAGCGGAGCGCTTCGTGCGCGCTCGGCGAAGCGGGAGCTTCGAAGACCTTGCGTTCCTAAGCGGGAGCTTGGGAACGAGGACGGAACGAGGACGAAAAAAAACATCCGAGAGTTGCGCGAAGGCATCTCTCGGATGGGTGGGAAAATCGGTCGTGAAGTGTGTCAAAACCGCGCATTTCGCGCTGCGAGACGTGTGTTTCGCGTTGCGAGCGACGCTTTTCGCGTCAAATTCCTGTCATTTGGCGTTCTAACGAGCCATTTTTGCGACCAATTGCGGCATTTTTGACGTCGAAAAGCGATTCTCGGTGCGAAAAACGCTTATTGGAGACACCTTCTTAGTACAAATCGTCGTCGTGACCGCCGTGGCCTTTGTGGTCGTCTTTCGGCTTTTCGGCAATCAAGGCTTCGCTGGTGAGCAGCAAGGTCGCGACGCTGGCAGCGTTTTGCAGTGCCGAGCGGGTGACTTTCGTCGGGTCGATGATACCCGATTTGACCATGTCTTCGAATTTTCCGGTGGAGGCGTTGTAGCCTTTATTGCCTTCCATTTCGGAGACTTTTTCGCAGATCACACCGCCGTCGACGCCGGCGTTATCAGAAATCTGCGTCAGCGGAGCCCGGCAGGCGCGGATAATGATGTTGAAGCCGATCTCTTCGTCGCTGGTGAGCCCCTTCGGCTTCACCGCCGTCGAAGCGCGGAGCAAGGCCACGCCGCCGCCGGGAAGAATGCCCTCTTCGACCGCCGCACGGGTCGCGTGCAAGGCGTCTTCGACGCGGGCTTTCTTCTCTTTCATTTCGCTTTCGGTCGCGGCGCCGACGTTGACCTGGGCCACGCCGCCGGAGAGCTTCGCGATCCGTTCTTCCAGCTTTTCGCGGTCGTAGTCGCTGGTCGAAGCGGCGAGTTCGCGGCGAATCTGATCGATGCGGGCCTTGATGTCAGCCGTCTTGCCCGAGCCTTCGATGATCGTGGTGTTGTCCTTGTCGACCACGACTTTCTTGGCCTGGCCGAGATCGGAGAGCTGGATGTTTTCCAGCTTGATTCCCAGGTCTTCGAAGATCGCCTGTCCGCCAACCATAATGGCCAGGTCTTGCAGCATCGCTTTGCGGCGATCGCCGTATCCCGGAGCCTTGATGGCCACGCACTTGAATGTGCCGCGGAGTTTGTTGATAACCAAAGTCGCGAGGGCTTCGCCTTCAACTTCTTCGGCGACGATCAACAGCGGACGGCCGGAGTTGACCACTTTTTCGAGCACGGGAACGAGATCTTTAATATTGGAGATCTTCTTCTCGTGAATTAGCACGTAAGCATTTTCGAATTCGCATTCCATGCTCTGCGGATTGGTGACGAAGTACGGCGAGAGATAGCCGCGGTCGAACTGCATCCCTTCGACCACTTCGTAGGTCGTCGTCAGGCTTTTGCCTTCTTCGACGGTGATGACGCCGTCTTTGCCGACCTGATCCATGGCGTCGGCGAGAATGTCGCCGATCTCGTTATCGCCGTTAGCGGCGACGGTGCCGACTTGGGCGATCGATTTCTTGTTCTTGCATTCGATCGACATCGTTTTGAGCTTGGCGACGATGTCTTCGACGGCCCGGTCCATTCCCTTCTTCATCGAGATGGGATTCACCCCGGCGACGACGGCTTTAAGCCCCTCGACGAAAATGGCCTCGGCCATAATCGTAGCGGTGGTCGTTCCGTCGCCGGCGATATCGGACGTTTTGCTGGCGACTTCGCGGACCATGCGGGCGCCCATGTCTTCGAACTTATCCGGCAGTTCGATTTCGCGGGCGACGGTCACGCCGTCTTTCGTCACGGTGGGGGAGCCGAAACTCTTTTCGAGAATGACATTACGCCCTCGAGGTCCGAGGGTAACGCGGACGGCGCGAGCCAGTTTGCTCACACCGCGCCGCATGGCTTCTTGGGCCTCTTGATCGAAGGCAATCATCTTGGCCATGGCAACTTATCTCCTCTTCAGAAATCAGGTCGGAATGTACTTGAAAATCGGCTTGAAGCTCTCATGCCGGCCGCGTCAATCCCCGCGTTGTGAGCGGGGTGATCATCGGATGGGGCCTGGAGACGACATGTCGGTTATTGGTTCTTTTTTCGATTGCGGCATCGCCAGACGTGAGAAACGCGATCGATCGTCTGCGGCGGTTTAGAACGTGCAGAGAATGTCGCTCTCACGCAGCAACAGGTAGTTGTCGTCGTCGACTTTGATTTCTTCTCCGCTGTAGGAGTTGAAAATCACTTTGTCCCCTTCTTGGACCGATAACGGAGCGCGGGTGCCGTCGCGTTTGACGTAGCCATTGCCAATGGCAATCACTCGACCGCGCTGTGGTTTGTCCTTCGCGGAATCGGGAAGTACGATTCCCCCGGCGGTCTGGGCTTCCGCCTCGTCGCGCTTCAGAACCACACGATCCCCGAGGGGAACCAATTTGAGCGGTTTTTTCTCAACTGCCTTCTTAGCCATTCGTATCCCTCATACACTCTGAGTAATTCGATGATGCACTGTGATTCAACACCTCTCTCGACGAGCCCAGCTTCGTCAATAATGCCAGCGCATTCAAGAATGGTGCGCCGACAGGAATTGCGAATTGTGTGCCAACATGTAAAATATTCACAACTGCTGCGAAACCAATAACTTGCGGATACAGCCCTAAATCCGTCTCCTGCCATAAACTCCCTGAGGGCGGGATGAACTCACGAATCGGACTGCCAAACTGGCAGCACCACCCGACGCTGACAATCCGCAAATTCCACCCAGTCGTTACAATTCTCCCAATTGACACAGCCCGAAGAAGGGTTAGCATGGAACAAGTCGCTTGGCCTGATACAGAAACGGTATCCGCCGGGCGTCTTCCCTCTCTTCTCGCAATCGGCTTCGGTTTTTCCGCCGCCGATGGGTTCGTCACGCACCCGCCGAGAGCGTTCCCAGCGAATGGTTCGATTGCGCGAAATGAGGGAGAATCGCCCGTGACACACAGCTCTAGGTTCAAAAATCTGCCGGAACGACGGCGGCTGTCGATTCGACTGTTGCGTCGGCTTTGTCAGCCGGGCTGGGACGTCGAGCGGCATGAATTCCTGACGATAGTCCGCCGTCGGCAAGCGTTGACTCGGCTGGTGGAAACGTTCTGCCGTCGGCTGGTGACCGAAGAGGCCGGCAGCGAAGCCGTCGTCGCGTTCAATGCGCTGTTGAGTTCGACCGTCGTCAACAACGACCGGCCGTTGATTGCCTTTCTGCATCACTCGCTGGCAGCAGTGTATCGTCAGGTGGGACAGTTTGCGCTCGCTTCGCTCCATCAACAATCTGCCGGCAAAGGACCGTTTGCGGAGTACGAACCAAACCGCCGTCTGTCCGCTTCCGCGCCGTCACTGCTGACGCATGCCGACTTGTTTTCGGCCTGGGGACAGGATGCGTTGATCGCCGGGGAGTATGAATTGGCCCGCGACTATTTCTGGCGAGCCCTGCGCTGCGAACAGGGGGACGGGAATGCTCACGGCGAGGCCGCCGACTGGGGACATCTGGGAATTCTGGAATGCGCAGCCGGAGCGGAACGAACCGGACTGCGGTATTTGTGGAAAGCGCTGTCGCTGCATCGGCATCTCGGCGATGCGGCGGGGCAAGTGCACGATCTGATGAACCTCTCGGTTGTCTATGAACGGAGGGGACGGACTCGACTGTCGCTGGCCCTGCTGCGTCATGCGCAGGTTTTCGTTGATGGATGCGCATGGCCTCTCACTCGGCAAAAGGCGCAAAAACTGCTGAAACGCGCCCGTCATTTGAATTTATTGCAGCAGACCGAACCGCTCTGGAATTGAGATTCTGAAATTCGCCGGCAGAAACCTCTTCCGGTAGCCAAAATTCCTCTTGGCAGAACGGCGAAACCGAGTAGAATCCGTGGCCCTCCTCGTGGAACAGAGAATCGCTCCGTTCAATCGATCTCTCGTCCTTTCGACAGTTCGCTCTCATGCGAGTCATTTATGGGTCATTCTCCGTTCGCCGGACGCATTGTCATCCTCAGCCTGCTGGGCGCGAGTTTGCTCGTTTCCAACATCGGCTGCACGTCGCTGACGAAGAAAGACAATCGTTTTTACTGCGGTCTGTTTAGCGGCAAGACCGACAAGAACGACGCCGAGAAGCATCGTCAGACGTATCAGTCCGAGCGGACTCCCGAGTCGATCTGCTGGCTGCTCGCCAACCAGATTCATTCGGGAATGTCGCTGGAAGAAGTCAACGACGTGCTGGGAGAGAACGGCATTCGCGAGATCAACTCCCGTTGGATCACGAGCAACGGCGGCAACTACCGCACCGACGACGTCGCCTACCGCTGGGGCCCGGATAGCGAAGGAGGGACCGTGATTCTCGTCTTCCGGGAAAACCGCCTCGTCAACTTCAACCCGAGCGAGTTCGAAGAACGGTTAGATAAAGACGTGAGCAAGGCGCCGAAGTTTTTGAATTGAGGGGCGGCCGGTTCGACGAAATCGGCCAGACATCCTGACCAGTGGAGGTCGTCCAAAGAGCGGCGGGGTTCACCTCCCGGCGATTTCCATCCCTTTGTTCGAGGCAGACCCCGCGTTCGCGTGCCGCGGGCTTGGCCCGTGCTCTTTCGCACGTTTTTACGGATGTGCCACCGAGCCGTTAACGGCACCGGCTGGTTGGGGTCGGTTCTTTGCCCGAGTCTTAGGAGGGAAAAGCCAGAAAACCAAAGGCACACTGGCCGGAGCAGGGCCAGCCGCCGCATGTCACGTCCGCGCCCTCGGCGTCTGTCCCGTCATTCCCGCGCAGGCGGGAATCCAGAGAGCATGTC
>JBBECD010000235.1:0-11636 GCA_040881995.1 Planctomycetaceae bacterium | reverse complement strand
CCCCCCCCCTCACCCACCGTGTCATTTACCCGGGTGCGCCGCCCGGCGGGCGGGGCGGCGCGAATTTGATTTTTTCGATGTACCTGACGATTCGTTTCGATTTGGGATCGAGCCGGCCGGTGCAGGCGCTGATGGCCCGCATCGTATAACTCCAGTTGAGGCCGTAGTCGGAGTTGAGCTCGACCTCCATTTCCTTGGTCAGCGGGTTCCCCGGCCGGCCGATGATTTGCAGGATGCGGCTGTTGAGCCGGTCGAACGCGGCTTCGTCGCTGCCGAGATTCTGCTGACCGAGCCGCACCTGACCGAGCGTGCCGTCGGCATTGGCCACCAGGCGAACTTTGATTTCCGGGACGATGTTTTCTTGCGGCGGGCCGCTGCTGGAGCGCGGCATATTGACGCTGAAGTCCCCTTCAGGCTCGATGATTTTGAGCGTCAGCATGAAGAAAATCAGCAACTGAAAAACGCAATCGATCATCGGCGTCATCTGGATATCGACTTTATCGGTCATCTCACGAATCCTTTGCGGATAAGACACTCTCACATAACCGGTTGTGCTTCTCGATAACGCCTGAATGCTTGCAATAAATCGTGACGCACAGAGGTTATGTTAAGATTTCTAAATTCAGTTCGCCATTCGCGGACGCTCGCCCGCCGTCACTGATCGATCGCCTGCTGAGCCGCCATCGCGAATTTTTCGAATTCGGCCTCTTGCGCCAGGCGGATTAATTCCTGCACCAGCCCGGTCGGAATTTCCGAATCGGCGCGGATGACGACCGTGACTTCTTTCAAGTCGACGTTTCGGGCGCGAAACAAACGGGCTTCGGTCTGAAGCCGCGGGCCGAAGTCGAGCACGGGAACTTGTTCCCCCATCAGCAGGATCTCGGGCTCGGAGAGTTTGTTTCCCTCTTTGTCCCGGATGAATCCCATGTTGACGACGACCTTGTGCTCGCGCTTGACTTCGTTCGGCTTGGCGAGCTGATCGCGGGGCAGTTTCACGCGCTCATCGGCTTGCGTCTGCTCGAAGTTGATCACGACCATAAAGAACGTGAGCAACTGAAACACCACGTCGATCATCGGCGTCATGTCGATGTCGGAGACATAGGCTTTGGTGGGTTTGAACGGTTTTTTCATCGAATCACCTGAAATGACGAATTGCTCTCGAAATTCACATGCTCAAATTCTGACTCATCCCTCATCCTTCCGCCTTCATCCCTTTCTAAGGCACCCTCATCCGGCCTGCGGCCACCTTCTCCCAGAGGGAGAAGGATGAAGAACCCTCGCTTGCGCTTCGGGCTAGTCAGAGATTCTGGCTCTCGACTCTTGTCTATCCCGTCGTCGTGGGTGTCGTCGTGGTGCCGGCTCCCGCGCCGCCGCGGCCTAAGTTCGAGAACCGGTTCATCAGTCCCTCGCTGACCATCCCGATTTCGAGCATGAACCGCGAGGCGCGATTTCGCAGAAAACCGTAGAACACAATGGCGGGAATGGCGACGATCAGTCCTTCCAACGTGGTGAAGAGCGCGGTGGCGATACCGTCGGCGAGTTCGGAAGGTTTGGGCTGCGTCGTCGACTGGGCGATGACGGCGAAGGCTGAAATCATGCCCTGCACCGTTCCGAGCAGGCCCAGCATGGGAGCAATCGAGCCGATCATCGCCAGATAACTCAAGCGGTGTTCGACCGTCATGTTTTCATCGGTGGCGACTTCCTGCATTCCTTCGAGCGATTCTTCGTAACCGCGGTTGAGCCGGCTCAAACCAGCCGCGAGCACGCGGGCCACCACTGAGCCTTCGTTTTTGGCCGTTTCGTAGGCCCCCTGGTAATCCTTGGCATTGAGCTTCTGCTCGAATGCTTCGAGAAAAGCGGGAGGAAGCATATTGTCGCGGCGGATGGCGAGAATGTTCATGACGATCAGCGCCACCATGATGAACGAGCAGATGAAGATCAACAGGCCGAAGATTCCCGAGGCCCGGAACATCCACGAGAGCATGCTTTCCGGAGCTTTTGCCGCTCCGGCCGATTCATCATCGGAGGCGGCGGCCGGTTCTGCGTCGGCGTCGGCATCGTCCGCGGGTGCCTCTTCCGCGGGAGCAGCGGCTTCTTCAGCGTCCTCCTGGAAGGCGTGCACGTCGGAGGTTTTGACGCCGACGAGACAGGCCAGCGCCAGGCCGAAGCATAAAGCGCCCCAGCTCCAGAAACGGGAATAGCGCGGGGATGAGAGTAAATCGTCGCGAGACACGTAAGACATACTGATCGCTCCTCTTGTGGGCAGGCAAGGTCTTCCCGCGTGCGGAAAGTTCGTGTGGTACTGCATTTGTTTGTGGTGCGGCAACCGCTGACGGCGGATGTTTTCGGTCAATCACATTCCATTGTGAAGTGGAGTTCTTTCGAGCTCAACGGTGTTATCTCAAATTCCGGCTACAAAAACGAATTCCGCCCCGGACCGGCCGTTACAATGCGCAGTGAACGGCCCGCTCAACTCTTCTGCGTCAATTTCTTAAACCATTCGCTGTTCGGATAATCGGATTCGAGGGTCGTCTGGGCTTCGACGCCGCGGTCGGGGTAACCGACCTGTCCCCATAACGTGGCGAGGCGGTACAGCGCCTCGGCGTGAAAGCCTTTTTCGGTGTCGAACAGCACGTCGACGTGCAAATACGCGATGATCGCCTCTTTCGTTTTTCCCTGGGCGAGCAGGCAGTCTCCCTGCCGCAGATACGCCTCGGCTTGCAGCGGGCGGTCTTCGGGCGAGACTTCGGTGATCAATTGATCGAGGCTGGTCAGCGCCTCGCCGTACTTCTGCTGACGTTCGAGACACGACGCCTTGCCGAGCAGCGCTTCTTGTTGTCGCGATTTTTCGGCGGGGGTGCCGGCGCTGGCGCCGAGCACCGCTTCGTAGGCCGCCAGTGCGCCGTCGACGTTGTCTTGCAGGAAGAGCAGCCGGCCTTGCGCGGCCTGAGCGGCGAGCTTGTAATCGGGCCAGGGGGCGCGGGAGAGACCGTCGTACGTCTGCTGAGCGGCGGCGAAGTCTTTCTTCGCCATCTGCACCTGTCCCAGCCACGACAGGGCTTCGTATTCGCGATAGTTGTCCGCATGCGCCTGACGAAACGCCGCAAGTTTTTTGGCGGCCTCATCGAGTTTGCCGGGATCGCCCATCGCCTGCCGCGCGGTGGCGCGGGCGATCAGGAATTCGAGGTCGGTCTTCAGTTTTTCGTTTAAGCCGGCGGAATCCTTGGCGATCTCGGTGTAGGTCTGGAGCGCCAGGTCGAGCTTGCCGCCGTGTTCGTTGGTGCGGGCGAGATTGAGTTTGGGGGGTTCTCCTTCCCAGCGGATGTCAATCACCTCGTTGACCGGCACGGTCTCGGCCCCGCCGACTTTCTTGTCGACCGTCAACTCGGTCTTGCTGGACGCCGTCACGTCGCCGTTGAGCGGCGCGGCTCCTCCTTTGCGGATGACGGTATCGGCCGAGGCGGAAGTCACGGCCAGACCGGCGATCATCGCGGTTGCACTCAAAACCGAAGCGGAAAATTTCCATGCCGAAAACGAATGTCTGACTGCCATCTTGATGACTTCCTTACTATGTATTTTGTGGCGGCGGTTTTGGTTTCGTCGGCCGGGGAGCCGCCGGTTTGCCGGATGCGGCGTCGGCGGAAGCGGCGGAACCGCCCGATGATTTTTTCACTAAGGGTTTGGAGGCCGTCGCCACGGCGGCCCCTTCCGATTTCACGGCCGCGGCGGCGGTTGCCAATCGGCTTCGTTTCACCGGTGCGGCCGCGGCGCCCGGGAGGGCGATCATCACGGGAGCGGCGGCGGCCTGCCTGGCGGTGTATCCTTTTTTCGGTTTGGAGAAGAAGTAGACGGCTCCGCCGGCGATGCCGACCGCACCAACTGCGAGCATAATAATCATCGGCATCGACGAGCCGGCCGGGGGTGGCGCGGGAGCCGGACCCTTTTTCTCCTTCCCTCGCGTCTTCACTTGCGGTGAGGCGTCGTTCGCATCGGCCACGGCGTTGCCGCTCGGCGCGGGTGCGATGACTTTCGGCCGTTCCAGCGGAACGGGAGTCTGTCCCAAATCGGCGAGCACCTGCTTGTACAAATTGTCGAATCGCGCCCACGCATCGTCGTCGACGTTCGCCGCCGTTGCCGCGAAGGCTTCGATCTCCATCTTGGCGCGATCGAGTTCCACGGTTTTCTTGGCATTGTTCGATTGCTTGAGACCCAACTGATGCCGGCAATATGCGGAGTTGTAGCGGGCCTCAATGTACGTTTTCTCGAAGTCTTTGTTTTTGGTTCCCGCTTCGATGCTCCGCTGCAGCATGTTTCCCAGGTTCGCCCAGCCCCAGATGTAGGGCGCGGCATCCTTCGGAGAACCGTTGATGGCGAGCGCATAATGTTCGGCGAACCGATCGGGACTCGACGCCGCCCATTCCTGATAGACCAGGCTCGCCTCGACCTGCGCATCGAGCGCCTTCGGCTGAGCCGTTACGATTTCCTTGACGTACTTCTCGGCCTGCGGGAAGTCTTTCTGCCGGCGTTTGCAGTTCACCAGCCGCAGCTTGATGCCCGTCGCGCGCTGATCGGTCACAAAGTCGGGCTGCTGCTGATCGCGCTCGAGTATTTTCGTGTATTGGTCGCTGGCCTTATTGTAATATTCGTCGGCCTTCGCCAGGTCGTCGTCCATCCCCTGGGCGAGACCGAAATACGTTTCGGCCATCCAGAACATCGAGCCGAACGTCTGATCCGGCCGCGCCGAGAGATCGTTCAAAAAGGCTTCCAGCGACGTGCGGACCGATGTAAATCGCTCGATGTTCCCCGAGGCTTTAAGCGTCTTGAGTTCTTCTTCGATTTTCTGTCCGAGCTGCTTGTAGATTTCGGTGACGTGTTCTCCCTTGCCGCCGACCGTTTCGAGCTGTTGCATCGTCTGCCGGGCCAAGTCGATCTGCTGCGTCCCGACGTAGCCGCGGAGCAGCAGTTGATACGCCAGACTGGCGATGTCGGCGGATTGAATGCCGCTCTTGGGCCGCTGATTTTCATCGGCGACGTCGATCGCCTTGATGACCGAATGCGGATCGGCCGTCAAGAGGCCGATCGCCTCCTGGTACTGGCCTTTGTTGAGCCAGACTTGTGCCAGCGTGAGTTTTGCGCCGATGTATTCATCCGGCGGCGCGGCGGCGTCGGCCAGCGTCTGCTTGGTCTGGTTGATGCCGTTGAGCAGATGCGTCTCGGCTTGCGTCTGCCACTCGGTAATCGTTTCCGCCGATGGGCGTTGTTCGGCCGGCGTGAGTATGCTGGTGAGATAACCATTCCAGTAGGCCTGACCGGCGGCGAGTTGCGCTTCGGGATACTTGGGCGCACTGGAGGGGACTTCGCCATACCACCGCGCCGCTTCGACCGGCCGGGCGAGCTGCTTGTAGATGTCGCCGAGAATCATGCGGGCGTCGTTGGCGCTGTCGGACTGGGGCCAGTTTTTCGTCAGGTGCTCGCACGCCTTTTGAATCAATATCAGGTCGGTATCGCGGTACTCCTTGGGGGATTCGCGGTACGCCTGATTGAACGCCATCAGCGACAGAAACGCGGCATCGAGGCCGATCGACGTCTGCGAATTGAGCGACAGCCGCGAGACGTATTCGCTAAGCACCGCGGCTTCGTAACTCCTGTGCGAGAGGAAATAGACGTAAGAGAGAAGATACCGGGCATGATGCACTTTCTCGATCTCGGCGTCCTTATCGGCGAGCCTGAGGGCGAGCGTGAGCATGCGCGTCGTCTCTTCGAGAAAGGCCTGCAGATCCTGTTTCAGGCGATCGATGTCTTCGGGGGGTTTCCCCGCGGCGACGGCGGCCTTGATGTCTTCCTGCATCGGTTTGATTTTAGCGATGTCGCCGCGGGCGATGCCGTAGGCGGTCTCGAAGTCCTCGGGATCTTTTTCGCCCCGACCGAGTTTTCCGCGGAGCATGCTGATGATGAACGTCGACTTATCTTTGTACGGGCCGATCGGCTTGTTGACGTAGTTGGCGTGCGTCAGGGCCTGGCGATAGAGACGTTCTTTTTCGTCGGCGGGTGTGGTGCGATCGTCGCCTTGCGCTTCGAGGGCGCGAACCAGTTCCCAACGAATTCCCAGACCATGCATCGATCTCAACTCGCGTTTGTTGGCGGGCGATTTGATCCACTCGTCGGCTTCCGCCATCACGAGTAGATAGTCCTTGCGCTGTTCGTGATTCAGGCAGATCAGACGAAAATGCAGGACTTGATTCTGCAAGACTCGCAGGCTGGCCGACGTTCCCGGATGGCCGAGTATCTCGTTGTAGATGCCGAGCGCTTTGCCGATCTCGTCTTGTTCTTCGAAGCACTTCCCCTGCATCATGCGGGCGTGCAAGCCGGCGACCATGCTGCGGAATTTGGCGTGAATGGCTTCAAATTCTTTCGAGGCGGTCGTCAACAGGGTTTTGAATTCGGGATCGGTCCGATCGTAAGTCTGCGCTTCTTCATAGGTGCATTGCGCCAAGTGGAGCAGGCCGATAATGTAGCGGATTTCCGCGTCGCTTCGCTCGTCGTAGCGCTTGCGGTCCTTGTCTTTGTCGATGTGCACGGGAAACGCCTTGAAGTTCGCTTCGTGCTGATTGAAGGCGGTCTGAAAGATGTCCCGCGCCTGTTTCACGAGCGCACGAGCGCGGCCTTGAAACTCGCCCTTTTTGTTCTGATTGCTCGGCGATTCCGATTGCCAGATTTCCGTCTTCGCTTTTTCGAGAATGATCAGCGCCCGCTGCGTATTCGCCTGGGCGGCGAGCGGATGATCGGGCGATTTCTGCACGAACGTTTCCAACTCGGCGATCGCCTGATCGAGTTGCTGAGACTTCAGCTCGGGCGTGCGGATGACTTTGATCCCCTCCTTCAGCGTGACCGCCTTTTCGTAGGGAATGAGCGCCTTGACCTCGGCGGAGACATGCGGATCGGCGGCCATCTGATCGAGATACGTCAGTGCGACGTCGAAATAATTACGATTCCGCAATCCTTCGACGAATTCGACTACTGGTTCCGCGGCCCGGGCGGGCGCAGGCAATCCCAAGAGGAACACCAATCCGGCCGCGGCGACCGTCAGTCGCTGCGCGGTCCGCCGTTGTCCATGAAGCCGCGCGGCGTCGCCGAGTTTTTCCGCAGGAAGCCGCCGTTCGGAACGAATTCGGGGAAGTGGCGTCATTGTGAAAGGTAATACGGATTCGAGGTATGCCATGAGCGCGGAGAAAAACTGCATTGCCACTCATTCCTTCGCAAAGTCGCGCGTTCGTTATCTTAAGATACGTCGCCTCAAGACGGGTGAAGATCGAGTTGCGGCCCGCTGAGGGGGTTGCCCCATGAGTGAGAATTCGCCCATTGCGGCAATCCCGTCTTCCTCAGCATAGTGCTCCGTCACCGGTAACGCAAGAAATCAAACGTGTTACGTAACAAAAATGGCCCGTGTCACACGTGAAAAATAGTATGAACCGAACGCGCGGGACATTCCTGACAATATTTTTTGGTAACATTTCAGCCGAATGGCGAACTCCTCAATTTCCAAGCCCAAGAGAAAACAAGACGAAGAATTTAACGCAGAGATCACAAAGGTTGTGGTAGAATGACTTCAGCAAACGGGGATAGATGATTACGCCCGCACCGCGTGCGGGATCATTCCGTCTATCGGGAGATTCACCGAACGTCGACTGGATTTATACCGGACTCGATTCCCATTATATTCGCGGCAAACTCTCCGGATAATAGCTTTTCTTCACATTACTGATTTGTCAGCCGATTCAACCGCACTCAGCCGGCGGAAAGGGTGGAATTCATGAAATTCCGCAGCACGAAGTCAGCCGCTCCCTATCTGAACCGTCGCGATCAGTACCGACTGCTCACGCTGGTGGCGATGTTGTCGATGATCATAGTCGCGGCCAACGCGGCGAAGAATCCGAAGAACTGGTACTGGCTGACCGGCCCCCCCAAAAAACAGCAATCGAGCCAACCGGCGACCGCCCCCCATGCGGATGCCGATCCGGCTGTCCCCGCGAATGGTCAGCAAGATCCCGTCGCGGAGACCGACACATCGGCCCCACTCGCCGACGATGAGTTCGTCTCCCGGTTGAACAGCGACGATGCCGTCGTGGAAAACGAGAAGGCCGATGCGGTCGAAGCCCCGGTTCCGAGACGGACGGAAACTGATGACGATTCAGCCGCCACGCATACGGAAATCGTCGCTCCCCTCGAACCCGAATTATTGCGGCCGATCAAGGACAGTTTGATCTTAATCCAGCCTCAAGAAGCCGAGGCCTATTACGAGATCGTCCGCCGCCTGAAAACATACAGCGACGCCGGCATGGAACAGGCCGCCGAGAAGGGATTTACCTATCCCGTGATCATGGCACAGCCCGACCTGTTGCGGGGACGGGTTTTGACCATCGAAGGAGAATTGGAACGACTGACCCCCCTCGCCCCACCGTCGGATGCGGAAGACGTCGGTATCCTCTATGCCGCGTGGCTGTTCACGCGCGAATCGGGGAATAATCCGATCCGCGTGGTTTGCCTCGACCCCGGCGGGTTCAAACCGACCGAGCAGTTTTCGCCCCGGCCCCATGTGCGATTCGCGGGTTATTTTTTCAAGCTTTACGGATACGAGACGCAATACGAAGAGGTTCACAAGGCGCCTCTCTTCTTGGCCCGCGGACTCGAGAAAATCCCGGGAAGCGTCTCTCAGGCGAACGAACCGGAAATGGCCCGCTATGTTTTCGGTGTTCTGGCCGTGTTTGCTTTGTTGTTCGTCGCCATGGTTGTACGCTTCACCTTAAATGACCGCGGCCCGCGCCGCCGGCATCGCGAGAGCCTGATTGCCGCCAACTCCGACGAGATCGAATCGCTGAAAAACATCGAAACCTTCGATGTCTCCGAGATGCTGAGACGGCTGTCGGAAGAACCGACGGACGAATCCGAGCTGGAGTCGACCCCACGCCGACCCTGAGCGTCTCGCCAGGTCATACCGACTTCCCCCCTCGCCGCGGCATGTGTCGTCTTTTTGAAGTCACATGTCACCACAATGATTTTCCGACTTATCTCGGACGATCCGCTGTCATTTCTCGCAACTCGTGATTTTCCAGCCAGATCCGTCAACACGACCGACGAGAGACCCGCTCGGCATTCCCCTTGCGACATTCCGCCGTTGTTCTGATCGCAATCGCCTACCGTCAAATCACCACAGTCATTCAACCGGCGGTCTCGGTCAGACATTTGGCTCGCGTTTGTGAGTGAGGTCTCTGGGGTGTACAGGGGCGACCAGGGGCCTCACTCTATTTCGATTCGTCGGCATACTCCCTTTCTCTCGATCAGTTGTCGCCCCTTTTCGGTTTCAGGTTCCCTTCACGTCTTCCATTCGTCCCTTGGTTTTCGAACCACGGTTCGAGTGATCTCATGCACAACCCTCGTCGATTGACAGCGTCTCGTCCGCAGGAGCGAATCATGAATTTCCGGGGAAACCGAACGGCCGCACGATCATCCATTACACTTCACCCTCTGACCGCGGTCCGCCGGCTCTCCGCGGGGGATGACGATCACCGCGCCGCCAAACTGCAGGATCAACTCGAACTGCTCGACGAACACCTGACCGATCGCGACGAGTGGATCGAAAGGTACGTCCAAACCGTCTCCCCTGCCGACTACGATTGCGGATCCAGCGATGCCGAGCGGTTTCTCGAGTGGCTGCGGCAACACCGGCCGCTCTCGGTCGCCGAGAATGACGCCGTCTGCTGTCAATCGGCACGGTTCGCCGTCGCGGCGATGGTGAAGCTGAATCCGACGCGTCATCTGCGATTTCAGGAGATGTGGAGCGAAGCGCCGCTATTCAGCCGCGACCTCCCCCGCTTCTCGAAATTCTGGTTCGTCGTCAACCCGATTCACGTCTGGACCACCTTACGCAGTTCGGCGTTGTTGCACGCCGCCGACGGTCTCCCCGCACAGGTCGTCTTTTTTCCCGTGCAAACCGAAGTCCGCAGCGCGGTCGTCACCCCGCTCGGCCAGAGATTTCTTCGGCACCTTAGTGAAACAGCGGCCTGCCGCTGGGACGACCTGCTGCAGGTTTGTCGCCCCGAGAAACCAATCGACGTACTGCATCTCTGCCGGGAGTTAACGTCAATCGGCCTGCTTTCGCTGGGATAAGCGTCGCCGCTCCGCGTTCATCAAGAAAAAAACGCGGGAGAGAAGACGGCGGGATTGACGTCCCGCCACGACTTCTCCGATGATGGTACGGTCTCGCCTCTTCGTCAGTCGCTCCCACTCGGCCACCTTGAGAATTCGACGATGAAAATCCAGCACGTCCGCGTCACGCATCTCGACACCTCCATCTGGGGTTTTCTCGCCGAGCGCGAGAAGACGCTGCCGCTGGTCACGCCGCTGGATATCTACAAACAGTATCGCGAGACGCGCGGGTCGTGGTTTTGGGATTCCGGATGCGCCGTCGTCGAGATCGTCGCCGACGATGGCACGGCCGGCACCGGCTGGTGCGAAGACGGTTGCCAGGCGATCAAGCCGATTATCGACAATCATCTCAGCCGATTGCTCCTCGGCGAGAATCCGTCCGAAGTCGAGGGAATCTGGGACAGGCTGTTCCGCGCTTCGATTCCTTACGGACGCAAAGGAGCCGCCCTCGAAGCGATCAGCGCCATCGACATCGCTCTGTGGGACTTGATGGGACACGCCGCCGGCAAACCGGTCTACGAACTTCTCGGCGGATCGATCCGCAAAACTCTTCCGGTGTATGCGTCGGCGCTGCATCCCGTCGAACCGTTAAACGTCTGCCGCGAAGCCGAAGATTACGTCGAACAGGGTTACACCGCGATGAAAACCCGCTTCCCGTGCGGACCCGGCGACGGCAGCCGCGGCATGGCCGAGAACGAAGCCCACATTGCCCGCATTCGCGAAACGATCGGCGACGACGTCGACCTGATGGCCGACGCCTACATGGGCTGGGATTTCTATTACGCCGTCCGCATGTGCCAGCGGCTGGAAAAATATCGTCTCGCCTGGCTGGAAGAACCGTTCCTCCCGGACGATCTCATCAGCTATGCCAAGCTGCGGAAGGAAACGCCGATCCCGCTTTCCGGCGGCGAGCACGAATTCACAAGGTACGGTTTCCAGCAGATCATCGACAGGGAGGCGATGGACATCCTGCAGCCCGACTTGCGCCGCTGCGGCGGATTCACCGAAGCCAGGAAAATCGCCGCTCTCGCCGCCGCCTCGGGATTGACGGTCATTCCGCACGCCTACTGCATCACGCATTTGCATTTCGCCGCGGCGACGCCGAACATTCCGATGGTCGAATATTTCCCGCTCCCCTGCTGGGCCGAGCCGGCCCCCTCGACGTGGAAACCGCTGTTCGTCGATGAACCGGTCCCGGCGAACGCCAAGGTCACGCTCTCCGACAAACCGGGCCTGGGGATGCGATTGAACGTGGAGTGAAATCGTGCCGTTTCTTTCTCCCTCTCCCGCTGGGTCTTTGGACCGGGGTGAGGGGGCCTTTTAATCGAAGGATGAATTATGAGGGATGAAGGATGAGTCAGAGAAGACGATCATCGCATTTTTTCTGACTCATCCCTCATCCTTCCGCCCTCATCCTTTTCTTCAAAGGCACC